>JADFNG010000001.1 GCA_022563505.1 Pseudomonadota bacterium
CCGAGCTATGCGGATCAGGGGGATCACCTCAAATTGAAACCATCCTGGACGAAAGGTGGCAAGGCCAGAGTCATTCCGATCAGAACGGAGAGTCAGCGGGAAGTGCTGGATCGTGCCCATAAACTGGCCGGCAAAGGCGCTTTGATTCCCAGTTCGCGAAACTACAAACAGCAAGTTCGGATCTATGACGGGCACGTCCTGCGGGCGGGCCTGTCCAAAATGCACGGGCTGCGGCATGCCTATGCGCAGCAGCGATATGAGGAGCTGACCGGCTGGAAGTCACCGGCGGCCGGTGGCCCGCTTTGCAAATCGCTCACTCGGGATCAACGAGAGACGGACCGTCAGGTAAGGCTCATCATCAGTCGGGAGCTTGGGCATGAGCGGCGCGAGGTCGTCAGTGTCTATTTGGGCCGATGACCGCTCGTATCGGTTATTAACTTTCGGGGCTCGTGATAATCCCGGCTACGTCGTCTGCCGGGTAGTACACCCTCCTACCGACTTTTCGGCCACAGGCCTTTAACGCCCGCGTACGCGAATCACTGGGACAACAGAGACTGTAGCGCAATCCACCGGTTGATCGACCGAGAAGCTCGGCGAGTTGAGTCTGTGACAACAGTGGACCAAAGCGCTCCAAGAGATGAGAAGTAAGGTTTTCCTGCGTCGACGCTATTGTATTTTGCATATTATCTCCTCGAAGGGTCGTATTTGTACGTACACAGCAGAACACGCTGCAACCTGGCTTGGCCACAGAAAACTGACGCAGACCAATGCTGGAGTTTCCGCGGCTGCCTTGAACTAACGCATGCCAAGTTGATCAAGCCGGTGAACAAGATCCTCTGCGCGAAGGTGGGTATAGCGGCGCAGCATTTGCATGGACTTATGACCGGAGATCGCCGCCACTTCCTGGTCGCCCAGACCTGCTTCGACCAAGCGAGAGATCGCCTCGTGGCGCAGATCGTGAAAGCGCAAACCCTTGATGCCTGCAGACTTGAGCCTTCGGTGCCATTCCACTTTGAATTCGTAAGGCCTGCGCCGACGATCTCGGCCCGGCTCACCGAAAAACACCAGGTCCGTGTCGAACGGCCGTATCGGATTCGAAAGTGCAGTTCGCATCACGGCCGTCGCGGCATGAGTGAGCGGAACGGTTCGGGGCGAGCCGTTTTTGGTTTCTGTGAGTAGCAGCGTACGTTTAGCTAGATTGACCTGGCCGCGACGAAGGGAGGTGATCTCACCCATCCGCATGCCCGTGTAAAGCGCGATCCGAACGATCCAGCCAAGCATCGGATTTGAATGCTTGTCGCAGGCCTTGAGTAGTTTATCCTCCTCGCCAGCTTCAAGCCGTCGATTGCGGCCGGGGTGCGGCGCCGGTTTCCGAATGTTGGAGACCGGGTTGTACAGGATTCCAATGCGCCACTCCTTGATAGCCACGGTGAAGAGGTGTGACAACAACGCCAGTTCGAGACGTACCGTACTGGCGGATAGTCCTGCGGCGAGCCGCTTGTCCCGATAGGCGGCAATAACGTCAGGCGTCAGGGCAGCCAGACTGTACTTGCCAAGTTCCGCTTTGAGGTTTTCGGCGGAGGGCTTCTCCCTGCGCGCCGTTGAGGGACGTTTGGTCGACGACACTTCTGAAATGTATCGATCGAGAGCAACGTTCAGAAGTGTCCGTTCGGAAGCTGCGCGCTCGATGTAAATGCCTCGCACCATTTCATCTTCCGTACGTCGCGCCCAGTCCTTGGCATCCCTTTTTGTACGAAAAGTCTTGATCACGGTCGGCCAGCCACGCTTGCGAATGACAGCCTTCCAAGTCGATGATGGGGTCCTTCGAATGCTGGCCAAGTCCGCTCCCGGATCACAAGTGTTCCGAAAGTGTACCGACTGACACGCGGAGTGAAAGGGGAAACCCTGCAAGCTGTTGTTTGAATTGGTGGCCAGGGGCGGAATCGAACCACCGACACGCGGATTTTCAGTCCGCTGCTCTACCGACTGAGCTACCTGGCCTTCGCTTGCGTGGCCGTCGTCGTGGACGTCGGTTTGTTACGCGTTGCTCGCGGCAAGATGCCGCTCCTACGACGGCGGGGGCCTGCCGTTTCATGGAAGCGGAGTATTAGACAGATCGCGTTAATTTTAGTCAAGAAGAAAGCCGGGCTTTCGCCGGGCTGATTTCAGCGCCGGATCAGGGGGGCGCTGATCAAGCGCTTCTAAGCGGTTTTTCCTCTTTGCCTGAGCGTGCAGGATCAGGCGGCTTTTAATGCGTCTTCGGCCGACAGGTAATCGTAGCCCAGGTCCTGTGCTACTGCTTCGTAATTCACATGACCCGCATGAACATTGAGTCCCTGCGCCAGATGCCGATCGGCCGACAACGCCTCGCGCCAGCCCAGATTCGCCAGTGACTTCACGAACGGCAAAGTTACGTTGGTCAGTGCAAACGTCGATGTACGCGGTACGGCGCCCGGCATATTGGTGACGCAATAGTGCACAACGTCATCCACGACATAGGTCGGCTCGGCATGCGTGGTCGGTCGGCTGGTTTCGAAACAGCCACCCTGGTCGATCGAAATATCGACCAGAACGGCGCCCGCACGCATCGCCTTAACGTGCTCGGCAGAAACAAGTTTTGGCGCGGCAGCGCCGGCGACCAGCACGGCACCAATCACCAGGTCCGCTTCCAGAATCAGTGTATCGATCGAATGTTTGGTCGAATATTCGGTTCTCACCCGGCCGCCGTAGATCTCGGCAATTTGCCGCAAGCGCGGCACCGAACGATCCAGGATCGTCACCTCGGCACCCAGCCCTACTGCCATTTCGGCAGCATTCGAACCTGCGACGCCGCCGCCAATGATGAGCACCTTGCCGGGTGCCACGCCCGGCACGCCGCCCAGCAGCACACCGCGACCGCCGTTGGCCTTTTGCAATGCAAACGCTCCGGCCTGAATCGACAGACGGCCCGCCACTTCACTCATCGGCGTCAACAGGGGAAGCGAGCCGTCCGCCGCCGTGACGGTCTCGTATGCAATCGCGGTCGTGCCCGAATCCACAAGCGCCTTCGCCTGCTTGGGATCAGCCGCCAGATGCAGGTAGGTAAAGAGCACCTGGCCCGGGCGCAACATTTCGCATTCATAGATTTGGGGCTCTTTGACCTTGACGATCAGATCCGCGCCTTCAAACACTTCTTTGGCAGTAGCGACGATCGTCGCACCGGCAGCTGCATAATCCGCATCCGTCATGCCAATACCGGCACCGGCATTGGTCTCGACCAGCACTTCGTGCCCATCGTCAACGAGCTCCTTGACGCCTGCGGGCACCATGCCCACGCGATACTCAAGAATCTTTACTTCTTTCGGCACACCGATCTTCATTTGCTCGCCCTCGGCAAGATAGTTACAGCTGAGACCGACAGGATACCTGTCAATGCACGCAATTGGATTGCGGAATCATCAGGTTTTCGATAACATATCGGTGGTTTCTGCTTCTTTTTAGTCTTTTAACACAATATTCTGCTATGCACCTCGATCGAATCGACAGAAAACTGCTCATCGAACTGCAGCATGACGGCCGCATCAGCAATGTTGACCTGGCGGCACGCGTGAATCTCTCGGAGTCTGCCTGCCTGCGACGTGTGCGCGCGCTGGAGCACGCCGGGCTGATTGAATGCTATGTCGCGCTCCTGAATCAAAAGCAGGTCGGCCTGGGCGGCACGGTCTTTGTCCACATTGCGCTGCGGCGTGAAGAGCAGAGTGAGCTGGCGGCGTTCGAGGCTGCGATTCAGAAAATCCCCGAGATCATGGAGTGTTATTTGATGACGGGGGAGTTTGATTATTTGTTGCGGTTGGTGGTGTCGGATATGGCGGATTTTGAACGGCTGCATAATGATGCGTTGACCAGGCTTCCCGGGGTTGCGCGGGTGAATTCGAGTGTTGCGATCAGGACGGTGCGGAAGACGACTGTTTTGCCGGTGCGGTAGCTGATCGAAAGGCTGATTTCTTTTTGGGATTGTGTGCGCAGCCATGGTTCAGCGCGGTCGCGCCTCGGGAGACGCTCCTACAGGAGCGCCAATGGGATCATGCAGGTGCGGCTAGGTGGGGACGTAGCCCTTTGGAGCGGCCGAGCCTTCGCCGAAGAAAAATTTCTCCATCTCGGTCTCGAGAAATTTCCGTGCATCGGGTTCCATCGGCGTCAGGCGATATTCGTTGATCAGCGTCGTCTGATGCGCGACCCAGCGCTGCCAGGCCTCCTTGCTCACGTTGTCGTAAATTCGCTGACCCAGCTCGCCGGGGTATGGCGCGTAGTCCATGCCTTCCGCTTCTTTATCGAGCAAGACACATTTTACTGTACGGGACATTTTAGGTGTTTCCTGTTGTATGAAGATTGTCGATCAACGTCTTTACCGGAGTCGCAAGGCCAATACCCGGTGGTGTGGCAAGTGTATACCAGAGTGCCTGGTCGGTGTCCGCGACTTTCCTTGATGCAGACTTAAGGCGCACGGCAACCGGCTTTATGTCGAGGTCATAGTGGCTGAAACTGTGGCGCAGCGTGTCCCAGTGCTCAACCTCCAGCACCGTAGTATTCAGCGTCTGCTCGCACCACTCCATGACGGCATCCACATCGCTGAATTCCGGCAAACTCCAGAGACCGCCCCAGATGCCACTGAGTGGTCGTCGCTCCAGATAGAGCGCTCCCTCGTGGTGGGCCAAAAGCATGTGCGTCGTTTTGAGGGGTTTCGTTTTCTTCGGCCGCTTGCCCGGATAATCGGTCTCGCGGCCCAGGCTGTGTGCGCGACAGTCATCGCTCAACGGGCAGGTCGCGCATTGCGGCTGCGTGCGCGTGCAAAGCGTCGCGCCCAGATCCATGATCGCCTGCGTGTAGTCTGCGATACGCTCATGAGGCGAGTGCGCTGCCGCGAATGCCCACAGAATTTTCGCCACGGCCGTCGATCCAGGCCAGCCTTCCACCGCATGGTAACGCGCCAGTACGCGCTTGACGTTGCCATCAAGAATCGGCTGTCTTTGCTGGTCCGCCAAGGCGAGAATGGCGCCGGCGGTTGAACGACCGATTCCAGGCAATTCCAGAACGGCTTCCATGTCGAGCGGGAACTCGCCTCCATGCACGTCTCGAATGATCATCGACGCCTTGTGAAGATTGCGGGCACGAGCGTAGTAGCCGAGCCCCGACCAGGCGTGAAGCACATCGTCCATGGACGAGTCAGCCAGGCCGGCAACCGTCGGAAACTTTTCCATGAAGCGTAAATAGTAGGGAATGACCGTCGCAACCTGCGTCTGCTGCAACATGATCTCGGAAATCCAGACACGGTAGGCCGTGGGGCGTTCCTGCCACGGCAAGTCCTTGCGGCCGTGGCGATCAAACCATGAGATCAATCGCTCGGAAAATTCAGCCACGAATCAATCGTCCGGATCGCGTCCCTGCGCGAGCGCCTCTATGCGTTGAATGGCGTCCTCGCCGCCTCGCTTCAAGGTCCGCTTTATGTAGTAAGGACCGATGACCGGGGGCACCCAAAAACCAGGGTCCATCTCGAAATTGTAGATCATCACAGTGCCATCACCTTCGCTGATCAGCTCCCAGCTCTCGCGACTGTACTCGAAGTCGCTTACCTCAGGGTCAACAACCGCAACGATATTGGATTGCGGCTCCAGGAGCAGATATCCATAGCGTTCGAACGACTTGCAAAACAGCAGCACGCAACCCTGCATGCGCGTGTAGAAACGCGGTTTGCCATCGCTTTCCGCCTTCACGTTGTGGCTCTCAACGAAGCCGCTGGAAATCCTGACGTACAGGTCGTAGTCGGTCAGCACACGGTACAGATCTTCCTTGGAAGCATCCAGCCATGCCTCGGACTTCAGGTAGTAGTGGTCGTTTTCCAGCTCCACCGTAATCTCGCGGAGCTCCGCAGGACTCGCCAACGTGGCAGCTAACAGCAGTACGAACGCAAGCAACAAATGCGGAAGTTTTTGGTTGATGGCGGACATGGTATTTAGAACTTGAAGAGGTCCTTGAGACGATCCTTTAGCTGGTCTTCGATTTTTTTCTCTTCTTTTGGTTCCGCATCGGGATCCTCTTCGGCTGCATCCTCAGACTCAGCAGGCTCATCACCGCCGAAAAGTCCCTTCAGCAAGCTTCGCTTGAGTTTCTCGGTCTTTTCCTTGATTGCCTTTTCGACTTCTTCCCGGAACATCGCCTCAACATCCGGACTAAAGCTCGGTGACGCGAGCGTCCCCCGAATCCTGATCGGGATCAGCGCCTCGGTAAAATCGGCCATTTCATCTTCACTGGCATCACCAACGAACTCGGGTTTCTCGAAGACACGCGCCTGCACCGAGTATTTTATTTCCGTACTGTCGAGGTTGATCGTACCGTTGCCGGTGATACGCAAGAACGGCAATTCAATGAGTAAGTCGTCATTGGCGAAAATACCGTCCGTTACCGTACCGGTTGCTTTAATTGCACTGAACTCTGTGCGCAACGGCAGCGTTGCCTCCGGCGCCTCCTCACGTTTATATAACGCCCGCGCCGAACGGAGTTGATGCCAGACATCGATCCCTTCCAGCGCGCCGTCCGCCAACTCGAACGCCATCGTGCCATTAAGATCCCGCCGAATGTCCGCGATCGTCACACCGCGACCGTGCAACGCGAAATTTCCTTCGATTGTGCCGCTGATGTTGCCAGCATCGAACACCGTTTTCGCCATCGCCTGCAAGTTGACGCCGCTGATGCGTTCATTGACGGACAGCGACGGCACCGCCCCGGATGCATCAATGCGTACATCACCGTTGTAGGAGCCGTCAAAAAACTCCGCGGTGATCGGATGCAGGCGCAAGCGGCCGTGCTCACTGTTGATGCCCAACTGCAGGTTGGTGAATGTCATCGGACCAAGAAATGCTTCGTCAAGATGTATGCTCCCGCGTGCATTTAATGCCCGAATCAGATCAACCGGAATTTCAATTTCGCCCACATCTATGGCAGCGTCGGCTGCCGCTGCTTCAACAGGCGGTGCCATGTAGTTATCCAGGTTGATGCTGTCTGCGCGGAGATCAAACGTCAGCGATCCACTCTCCACCATTGGCACCACGAGCGCGCCGGTCATGGTGGTGTCATCCAGTACCAGCGTCATGTCCTGGAGAGACAATGCATCCGGTGTCACTCGTGCACTGCCACTCAACGACAGCCTGGTCAGTGCATTCGGATCCGCCGTAACCGGCGGTGCAATATCCAGGGTCTGCAGAAGTTCTTTCAGGGAAAAATCCGCCACTCTGAGTGCGGCAGTGATCCTCGGGTCTCCCGCATAAGAGAATGGCTCTACATCAGCCGTCATGGCAAGGCCGAGAATCGTGAGATCAATCTCTCCAAGCGTCAACGACTGAGCCGCCATGTCCACATGGATCACCCGTGACTCCAGATTAAGCGTCGTTGGCTGGCTGACGATACCGATCAGTTCGCCGGAAATTTTGAGTCCGGTAACGCTGAGCTGCTGCAGGGATTCAGCCAGCATGACGCTGCCACGGATCGACAGGTCGCCAGCCAATGCACCCGGCGTTGCGGCAAAGTTGAAATGTGCGTCAAGATCGAACGACTCTCCGGCCGCAATGCGTCCGGTGCTCACCGTCAGGTCCGTTATGCTGTAGCTGCTGCCGCTCTGGGCATCGGCATAATGGATGTTGGCGTTGCTCAGGCGTATGGCTGCAATGTCCAGTGACTGGCTGGCCTTGCCTTGCTCCGCCGTCGTGGCATCTGCTGTTGTGTCGCCCGCTGATGCCAGGTCAGCCCAGTTCGTTGTGCCGTCGCGAGCCACTGACAGGTTCGCCTCGAACCCATCCAGGGAAACCCTGCCAATGGAAAGCTCCTGCCGCATCAACAGGGGCATGAACTTGATGCTCAGACTCGCGCTGTCGAAGCGGATGAACGGTTCATCGCCGAAGCCTTCGGCATTGCCGAGTGTCGTTTGACCAATTTCGAGAGCCAGCCAGGGGAAGACGCTGAATGACAAATCCCCTTCGATGACCAGCTCGCGTCCTGTGGCCTTGTAGACCTGCTTTGATATGTCATCCCTGAAATCGTTCGCATCGAACAGCAGGGTGACCACTACGGCACCGATCACAAAAAGACCCACCAGTCCGGCGAACAGCGTCAAGACGACTTTTAAGATTTTACCCATTGTTGAATATCCACACGAGTGAATCTTTAGAATAACAAACTCAAGTGACTCACTGCGTGAGAACAGGTTCACTTTCGGCAATTTGCATGGGCGTGATGCACCGGCAAACAAGACTGAGCAAACAAGACTAAAATGAAAAACCGGACAGCAAGCTGTCCGGTCTTCATGACTCCTGGCGGGTCCCGGCCTCGATCAGGTCAGGCCATGGCACCGCATCAATCGTGGCAGAGCGTAATATCGCCGTTCAGCGTCTCGATGACGACCCGCGAGTCACCGTCACCTTCTGTGAAGTTGAGTTCCACGCCCGGCGTATAGCGACTGGCACGAACGGCTTCCGGGCCGAAGCAGTTCCGGATATCGCCATTAAAGGTTTCAATATCGAATCGGGCCGAAACGGTTCCTTTGAAGTTGACGTCAACCTCGCCATTGATCGTCTCAATCTGGAGCTTGCCGCCATTTCGAAGCTCCGCCTGGAAGACGATGTCACCGTTGACCGTGCTCGCCTGCACACGCTCAAACGAGCCGTTCACGATCTCCACATCACCACTAACAGATTCCGCTTCCATGCTACCCGCCAAAGCGGTCGCTTCAACGTCACCGCTAACGGAAGACACCTCTGTCCGCATATCCTGATTATCGCCCTGCAACTCAATATCGCCGCTGACGGTATTGATCTGCACATCCGACCCGAACACGTCGCTGGTCATATCACCGCTTACCGTATGCAGCCTGAGTTCACCGAAAACATTACTGATCTCGATATCCGCACTAACACCTGCAACTTCTAGTGAGCTGTTCTCCGGAACGTGAATCGTCAGTTCGCTTGAGATACTTCTTGCATTACGTCGCGGCACTTTGACTTTGATGATGACCTCGTTGCCGTTCCGCTCAACAATCAGCTCATCAACACCGCGACCCAGGTCAGCGATAACTTCGACCTGATTTTTGGACCAGCCAACCACTTCGATTGAGCCTGCGATATTGGAAATCGATACATTCCCATGCGAACTCGCATCGATCGTTTTTTCCACGTCTTCTGCGTACACCGTGGTGACGCTCAACATGCCCGCCATTGCCAGAACAATCATTCTTGTCATCGTTTTCATAATCATCTCTCGCTGAATGCGCCCCACAACACTCAGAAATCTTCTCTGAACATCACCGCACTGGTGATCCCGTTAACCTGCTTCATCACTGACAGTTCTTCCTGATAACTACTGAGCAAGAGCTTTTGCAGCAGTGTGTTATCGGGCTCATCCGCCAATGCCCTGTTAATATCCGCGATTGCCGTCCGAATGATCGTCAGGTTTGTGTGCACATCCTGTCTTGCCTCCGTCGACAGTCGCTGCATTTCGAGATCCAGTTGCGACGCCAACACACTGTGCGCGTCCTGATAACCCGGTCCCAGCATGTACCGGCTGCCAAAACTTCCCGATACCGGCCGGAAAATCAGCTCCGGAGTCTGCACCACATCATCCACTGCCGCTCGATCATCATCCGTGACCGCAAAATACGTCAGTCCTGACGAGCCACCGACCAGCACCAAGACGGCTGCGGCCTGTGCCATGAACCGGTTCCATGGCGCCACCGCCGGCGGTTTCGCAATCGCTGTAGCAATGCCCGACCAAAGATCACGCTGCGGCTGAATGTCCTGCGGCAGCGCGCTCGCCCGGGCCATCAATTCATCGTCAAATTTGTCGTGGTCACTCTCGTTCATGCTGTTCCACTTAATTTCCAAGTTGCTGCGCGAGCAAGCGCTTCGCGCGGTGTAGTTGTGCCTTGCTGGTACCGGCGGCAATGCCCAACATGTCACCGGTCTCCTCGTGCGTGTACCCGTATACCGCCTGCAGAACAAAAACATGTCGCGCACCACTCGGCAGTTCGTTTATCGCCTGCTCCAGATCCTGAATCCCGGCGCTGTCGCCAATTGACTCACGTTGCTGCTCGATTTCACCCACCAACCGGATCCGATCCTGCTCGCGGCGTGACTTGCGCATCCTGCCGAGCACCGTATTCACGGCCACTTTGTGCATCCAGGTGCCAAAACTGCTGTCACCGCGAAATTTGTCCAGTTTGCTCCATGCCTGAATAAACGCTTCCTGTGTACAGTCCTCTGCCTCGCTGGCATTGCCGGTCATCCGCAGGCACAACCCGTAGATCTTACCGACGTGTAGCCGGTACAGGGCCTCGAATGCCTGAGAATCCGCTGCCTGAGCCTTTTTGACCCACAGCTGCTCATCATTCACTCCCTGCTCGGTCACCGTCGCAACTCCCGTCGCGAATTGCGGCACGGCGGTGGCTGTAAGGGTTTCCAACAGTTAAATCTCCGCATGCTTTAGTACTTTGATGTCCGTGGTTCGTCGATGGTTTATTCTGACTGACAACATTGAGGCAAATTATTGATTTCAGACTGGGTTTTGCCCCATTTCTGCTATTATGCGTCAGGCTCGAAATGACGTCACTTAGTCTACGGCGCCGATCTCAACAAGAACAACCATGGCATAACAAGTCGGCTTGTACAGAAAACCAGCAACATGCAGGAAATCAAGGGTCAAGGTGTCGGCGGAGGCAGCGGGGAGCGAATGGGAGGGCATTCCATACTCTACATAGGCCACAATAATTTTGCGGCTGATTTCATCGAGCGGTTGCAGGACGACGATACCTGCACTCACCTGACTCAGTGCGAATCCGTGCAGGCCTTCACGGGAGAAACGGCGAAGATCGACATCGTCCTGTTCGAAGCGGAAGCCGGCATCAAGCGTTCCGCACAATCACCACAATCCGTGATTCAATCTCTGGGGTCGTACCCGTTAATTGCCCTGACAAGGCACGAACAGGAACACCGCGGCATCGCGGCAGTCCACGCAGGCGCCCAGGCCTATGTCTGCATGGACAACATCAGCAGCGCGGAACTGGCGGCTACGTTCGACCACTCCATACAGCGCCATAGGTTGCTTGGCCAGCTTTCCAACTCCGATACCACGGTGTTGTCCATTCTCAGCAGCATTAACGATGGCGTGATTATCGTCGATCGTGCCGGGCATGTTCTCGATATTAATCCGGCCGGACGATCAATCCTTGGCATGCCACCAAGGCAACGGCCAAATAGCGGCTGGGAAGATACCTTTTGTGTGACCGCCGCAGACGGCAAGACGGCGATCGAAAAAGACGAACAACCACTCGTCAAGGCGCGTCGGGGCGAGAAGTTTTCCAATCAGCTGGCAATTTTTCGTGCGGACAAGCAGATCGACATTGCGCTCAGCATCAATGGCCAGGGTCTTTTTGACAGCGACCGCAAGCTGGTCGGCGGTCTCATTACCTTCCGCGACGTAACCGACATCATGCGCCGCACGGTTGAGCTGGAGCAGCGCGCACAATACGATGACCTGACGCATTTGCCGAATCGTCGCTTGTTCATACATCAGCTCGAAAAAGCACTCGGCCGGGCGCAGCGTGGCAACAAACCGCTCGCGGTGCTTTTTGTCGATCTGGACAAATTCAAATCTGTCAATGACACGCTTGGACACGACGTCGGCGACGACCTGCTGCGCCAGGTTGCCAGCCGCATGACCCGCAATATGCGTATTGGCGATTTTTGCGGGCGCTGGGGCGGTGATGAATTTGTCGTGTGCCTGGAAGATTTTGACAAGGCAGCGAATGCTGCCGCCGCGGCACAGAAACTCGTCCTGGTTCTGTCTGAGAAATACCACATCGGCACCAGCGAAGTCTATGCGACGCCGAGCATCGGCATCGCCATCTATCCGGAATCCGGCGAACTCGCCGAACGGCTGATCAAGGCAGCCGACCTCGCAATGTACCAGGCGAAGAAACGAGGCGGCGGACGATTCCAGTACTATTCGAGCGTTCTTAATAACAAGCTCGCACAACATGAAGAACTGGAATTAGGGCTGCGCCATGCGCTGGTTCGAAACGAATTCGTATTGCATTACCAACCAAGAATCGACGTCAGCAGCGGCCGGCTTATCGGACTCGAAGCATTGCTTCGCTGGCAGCATCCGCGCTTCGGTCTGCTCCCGCCCGGACGTTTCCTGAGCATTCTTGAGAGCAGTGGGCTCATTCATTCTGCCGGCGAATGGGTCATCGATACGGCCTGCCGCCAACTCGCTGCCTGGCAGCGGCAATTCGAGATGCCGGACCTGGCGGTTGCAATCAATCTTTCACCGCAGCAATTGTTGCACGGACGACTTCTCGATACGGTCGCGAAATCGCTGGCGGATACCATGCTGGATCCGGGCTGTATTGAATTCGAGATTGGCGACGGCGAGATCGTGCGGGAACGGACGTCCGTGATTGAGATACTGAAAGGGCTCAGAAAACTGGGCGTCAGATTATCACTCGATCATTTCGGCACTCGCGATGTTTCCTTCAATGCACTCGATACGGACGTAATCGACAGTTTCGTCCTCGACCAGTCGCTGATTCGGGATGTTGAGATCAACGGCAGTCACCAACGTATCGTGCGCGCTGCGATTGCAATGGCTCGCGGCCTGGACATCGAAGTGGCAGCCGACGGCGTTGAAACCATTTCGCAGCTCGAGTTCCTCAGAAGTTGCAATTGCGATCTGGCGCAAGGCTTTCTCATCAGCCGGCCGGTCCAGGCCGAGAAAGTATCGGCAATTTTGCGCAGCGAGATTGCCGGCACGCGGTTGCTGTCACGAAGTATGGCCTCAAGGGACGTACCCAACCAATAACCGCAATCAGCACTTGGCTGCTGTGTGTCAAGCCGATTTTTTTCACGCCCGACAGGACATGGACCCATGATGGAGAACGGCGATGCATCGACGCGATTTTCTCTCTTTGCTGCCCGCAGGCCTTTTTGTGCCGGCTGAATTGCTGGCCGCTCGCCCGCACCCGTTTCGCATCCGCACGATCACCGCGGGAGAACCCCTGGTGCTTGCAGGTTGGGAAAAACAACTACGGCAAGCTGTCACGTTTCTGCGCGACGCACGGGCTGAATACGAGGCGCAGGATTACGAGGTTCAGACGCTGCGTATCGCAACACAGCCTCTGCCCGATTACCTCAGCGACTGGTTAAGCCCGGCGGGCTTGAAGGTGATTGCTGAACTGGACGCTTTTTGCGCCCAACATGAGATCGTCATGAGCATCGGACCGGTCATCAATGCCAACCAATACGAAGCCGGGCTGGCCGATTGGGCGGCGGAACTCATCAGCACGACCCGTCGCATCAGTTTCACCGTGGGCGTGGCTTCCGTCGATGGCGGCGTCCACCCGGGCGCTATCCGATCAGCCGCCGAAGTGATCGCCGCTATCGCTCAGACATCGCCCAGCGGAGAAGGCAACTTCAATTTCGCGGCCACCGCGCACTGCCCGCCGGGCACACCATTTTTTCCAGCCGGCTGGCACCAGGGCGAACCGTCCTTCGCACTCGGTCTTGAGACGCCGCCGCTGTTGCTTGAGGCCGTTAAATCTCTGCCGGCGAACGTGTCCGCCTCACGCCACATTGCCGCGACCATGGACTCTGCCCTGGCACCGGTGCAGTCTCTGGCCGAAACGATTGCTGCCCGCAGCGGAAAAATCTTCGGCGGTATTGACGCGTCACCCGCTCCGGGGCTGGATGCCAGTATCGGTGAGGTCATTGAAGCCCTGACCGGCGCGCCGTTTGGAAGCGCCTCTACATTGAGTGCCTGTGCCAGCATCACGGATGCGCTTAAGAGCCTGCGAGTCAGGACTTGCGGCTACTCCGGGCTGATGCTGCCCGTGCTGGAGGACAAGGTGTTGGCGAAAAGGGCGGCAGAAGGCCGCTACGGAATTTCAGAATTGCTGCTCTACTCAAGTGTTTGCGGCACGGGGCTGGATGTCGTGCCGATCGCCGGCGACAGCTCGGCAGAATCCATGGCATCGGTTATCGGCGATGTAGCTGCGCTGTCGAATAAGTATCAAAAACCGCTTTCGGCGCGACTGTTTCCGATTCCGGGAAAGTCGGCGGGCGACGCGGTTAGTTTCAATAATCCGTTCCTGACTGATTCGGTGGTCATGCCGCTGGACTAGCGCCGCTGCAGCATTTCGGGCAGCGGATGTTCGGGGTCCTTATCACTGCAGGTGTCGCGGGTCAGGTCCCGCTCCTACAGGAGTGCCAATAGAAAGATTGTAGGAGCGTCACCTGGGGCGCGATCCTCTTGAGCCTGGTCGCGGGTCAGGTCCCGCTCCTACAGCAGTGCCAATAGAAAGATTGTAGGAGCGTCACCTGAGGCGCGACCGCCGAATGTTGGCGGTATCGTTACTGTGCTTTTTCACACGCCCAGCAGGCCCCGAACTGTCCTTCGTTCTCTTCGCCGCAGTTGCTGCATCGCCATGATGCCGTTGGGCTCTCCTTGATAATCGTCGCAGCGTCAATCAACTGTTTCGCCCGATCGCAATCCAGATCGTTTTTCACCCATAACTCCGGCCACACTTCCTGAAACGGCATCTCGCCGACGATACTGCCCAGGTGTTCGTTTCTTAGAAACGCCGGGATGCCCTCACTGATCAAAATGTTCCTGTAATGACTGATCGCAATCAGCGAGTCCGCAGAGGTTACTTTTTTCATGCTGTTCTATCCACTATTGCAGATGAGTGTCTTGAGGAAAGCAGCGGGATCCTCACCACGCTCCAGGACCTCCACCAATGCCGATCCCACAATTGCGCCTGCCGCGTGTTGCCCCGCCGAGGCGACATCCGCCGCATTGCGAATACCGAAACCCGCACACACGGGCAGTGGCGACGCGGCGGATACCTTGTCCAGATAAGACGGCAGATCGTCTGATGGCCCATCGGAACCACCGGTGATACCGGTCACCGTTACCGCGTAAAGGAAACCACGCGATGCTTGTGCGAGACGTTTGAGCCGATCGTCCGGTGTTGCCGGTGTGACCAACTGAATGAGGCCCACCCCTTTTGCTTCGAGCGCCGTGCGCAGGTCGTCGCACTCTTCCAGCGGCAAGTCCGGCACGATGAATGCGCAAACACCGCATGCCAAGGCACGCGCAGCGAGTTCTTCGTAGCCGAACGCGAGCAGTGGGTTTATGTAGGACATCAACACCAATGGCGTCTCGATACGGTTCTTCACGCGGTCGAGTTGCTCGAAAATCCACTTGAGACTCACGCCATTTTGCAGCGCCGCGTGACTGGATCGCTGGATGGTCATGCCGTCGGCCATGGGGTCTGAGAATGGCACACCAATCTCGACCACATCGCCCACCGCACTGATCGCCTGCAATGTCTCTACAAATGTCGCAGTATCTGGATAACCCGCGGTGATGAACGGAACCAGCGCTGTACGACCAGCATCCCTGGCCGCGTTGATGGCAACGCCTATTTTCTCATGCGCTTGCATGACGGAATATTCTCACAGGATGCTGGCTCAGTGTGGGCATGTCTTTGTCGCCACGACCGGAGTTGCCGATCAGGATTCGTTTGCCGGGGTTGTCCTTCGACCAACGCTTCGCCGCCGCGTAGGCATGCGCTGTCTCCAGCGCCGTTAGAATCCCCTCCAGTGCGCAGACCTCCTCAAGCGCCGCGAGTGCTTCCTCGTCATCGGCGGTGACATAGGCAACCCGGCCAATCGCCTGCAGCAAAGCGTGTTCCGGGCCAACACCGGCATAGTCGAGGCCCGCCGAAATCGAATGCGTTTCCTGCACCTGACCGTCATCATCCTGGAGAATGATGGAATAACAGCCCTGCAGGACACCGGGAGTTCCGGTTGCGAGCGTTGCCGCGTTCTGGCCGAGACCGCTGCCGGTGCCACCGGCTTCGACGCCGATTAACTCAATCTCCGCATCGCCGAGCAATGGATAGAACAGCCCGATTGCATTGGAGCCGCCGCCAACACAGGCAAACGCGACATCGGGAAGCCCGCCTGCCTGGTCAAGCATCTGTTGGCGCGCTTCCTCCCCGATCACCGACTGCAGTTCCCGCACCAGGTACGGATATGGATGTGGACCCACTGCCGAACCCAGCAGGTAGTAAGTGTCATTCGGATCGGACACCCATGCGCGCATCGCTTCGTCGATCGCGGCACGCAATGTCCTGTCACCCGTCTCGACCGAGACCACTTCGGCACCCAGCCGCCGCATGCGATCGACGTTTGGTGCCTGGCGCTCCATATCGACAGTACCCATGAACACACGGCAGGGGAGCCCAACTCTTGCACAAGCGGCGGCAGATGCGACACCGTGTTGTCCGGCGCCCGTCTCCGCAATGACGCGCTTCGCACCGAGTCGTTTGGCCAGTAGCGCCTGGCCAATTGCATTATTGATCTTGTGCGCACCGGTATGCGCAAGATCCTCTCTTTTTAACCAGACCTCTGTGCCCCAGCTTTCACTCAGTCGCGCCGCAAAAGTCAGCGCTGTCGGTCGCCCGACCCACTGCCGCAATTCGCGGCGGAAAGCCTGCTGGAAATCGGCGTCCGGCAAGTACCGCTTTACGCCCGCTTCAAGTCGCTCGAACGCGGGGACCAGCGTCTCTGGAATGTAGCGCCCGCCGAACGGACCAAATCGCCCGCGCTCATCAGGCAATTCCCCCTTGATCGAGGATGCGAGCAGTGCTGCAGCTTCCGACGCTGCCAATATGGACTTCATCGTTTCTATAACCCTTCGATTTGTGTCATTGAAATTCAACACTCTTTGCCGCCGCGACAAACGCTGCAATTTTTTCGGCATCCTTGCGCCCGGGTGACGCTTCGACTGCACTCGACACATCGACACCGAAAGGGCACACCTGGCGAATGGCAGCGGCAACATTATGCGGGGCGAGGCCACCGCCAAGAATCATTTTTTTCGTCGCGGCAAGCAACGAGGCCGCCTGCCAATCGACGGTCTTCCCCTGACCGCTCCTGGTTCCCTCATAAACGAACGTGTCGGGCATGCGTTCCACGTCCATGTCCTGGCTCTCTCGATAGACGGGCCACCGTTCAATATTGTCTGCGACTTCGAGGTAATCGAAGTCGGCTGCGTCTGTTTGTAAAACGTCGGGCGAGAATCCTTTGGCAACGAGCTGCCATTCCTCCTGCGCAGGATGCAGCATGACGGCAACCCGCCGCATGTGTTTCGGCACGTGCCGACTGATCTCCAGAGCACGCTCAACTGACACCTGTCGAACCGACTCCGCAAAAACAAATCCTATCGCGTCCGCGCCCGCATTGATCACAGCGCTTACATCGACGCTGTCCGTCAAACCACAAATTTTGACCAGCACACTCATAGCCGACGTTTTTCCCGGCCCGCAGCGCACATGTCCGTGAGCAGCTGGCGCGGGTTTCGACTGCGCATCAAGGCCGTACCCACCAACGCCATCGAATAGCCCCAACCGGCGACAAGAGCCACGTCGTCCGGCGAGGTCTGCCCACTTTCGGCAACCGCGATAACGCCGGCCGGCAGTTCATTGGACAGTTGCTCAAGTCTTATCGGGTCAACCTGCAGGGTCCTGAGATTACGGCTATTGATGCCGATGAGCAGTTGGCCGGCGGCGGCACAATCTGCGTAGCGAGCGTTCTTCATTAAATCCGACGAGCGGCGCAGGTCGCGTAAATCAAAGGACTCGAGTAGCACAAACAGCGAATGATCCAGCGCGCAGTCAAGCATGCTCGCGAGTTCACGCTCATCCAGCATCGCTGCGATCAACAACACGCCGCTGGCGCCAAACACCCTCGCCTCGACAATCTGTCGCGTATCCAACAGAAAGTCCTTGCGCATGACCGGCAAGCTGAGGTTCCCTACGGTTGCAGCAACTTCCTCAAGATGCCCGACGTCTCCCGCAAAGCTCGACGGCTCGGTGAGCACCGAAATGGCAGCCGCACCGCCATGCGCATAATCGAGCGCGCGTTGCTTGCGCTCCGCATGCTCGCTCGCGAGCACGCCCTCGGCCGGTGATGCGTCCTTGATTTCCGCGATGATGTCGAAGGCATTGAGCCGCAGGGGAAACACCGGCTTGTCCAGTGCAGCTTCCGGATACGCGGCGGGCAGCAGCGCCGCTCGCTCACGGCTCGAACCGGCCATACCCTGGAGGAAGTCAGTCATCAGGCAGAAAAATGCTTGCGGAAGCGATCGAGGAAATCGTTCGCCCGGCCGGAGTCGATCGTCTCGGCCGCCATCGCCACACCCTCTTTCGCATTGGCTACAGTGCCCATGACCTCAAGCACGAGTGAGGTGCCCATCAGCAACGCATCACGGTGAGCACCTTTGTCATCACCGCAAAATACGCGCGCAAGCTCACGCGCATTGTACTGCGCATCGCCCCCCGCGAGGTCTTCGGGCTTGCATCGTGCGAGGTCATAATCTTCCGGCGTGCGCTGTAATTCCGTTACCGAGCCAGGCCTGACGTCGTAGAGCAGAAATTCACCCGCCGGCGTTGCTTCATCCCAACCGGGTTCGCCATGTACGACAAAAGCGCGTTCTATCGACATGCCGGAAAGTGCATCGGCCATCAGTTTCGCTGCCTGCGGGCTGAACGCGCCGATAAGCTGAAAAGGCGGTGCCGCCGGATTGGTCAGCGGCCCGAGGAGATTGAATACGGTGCGCACGCCGAGTGCATTGCGCACCGGCATGATGGCTTTCATCGCCGGATGAAATGCCGGCGCAAAGAGAAACGTGAAATTAAGCGCGCTCAATGCATTGCTAACGCCCTGCTCGTCCAGAGGCACCGGCAGACCCAGGCATTGCAACATGTCAGCGCTGCCGGAGCGGCTCGAAATCGAACGATTGCCATGCTTGACCACTCGTGCACCGCAGGCCGCCGACAGCAAGCCCGTGCCGGTCGAGAGATTGAAACTTCCGGAACCGTCGCCGCCGGTGCCGACTGAGTCCACCGTCGGCGTGCCGTCCGGAATGACCGGTTTGCGCGCAAGTTCGCGCATGGCCGTCGCGAAGCCGCGAATCTCATCCGCGGTCTCCCCCTTTGCGCGCAGACCGGCGAGCAGCGCGCCGGCCAGCGGCGCTGCTATCTCTCCAGCCGCCAGCGCACGCATCAGGTCCGCCGCCTCAACCTCGGCGAGCGACTCGCCATCCAGCAGCCGGTTTAACCAGGCCGAGTATGTGTCGCTCACAGCGCTTTAACCCGCATGAAATTGGCCATTAGTGCATCGCCATCCGGCGTCAGTACGCTCTCCGGATGAAACTGCACGCCCTCAACGGGCCATTCCCGATGACGCACGCCCATGATTTCTCCCCGCTCCGTTTGCGCACTAATCCGTAGCGAATCCGGCAGGGTCGCCGGCGAAGCGATCAGCGAATGATAGCGGCCCGCTTCAAAGGGTGCCGGCAAACCTGCAAACAGGGTCTCGTTGTCGTGCTGAACAAAGGACGTCTTGCCGTGCATCAGTCTGTCGGCACGCACGATCTCGCCACCAAAATGAGTGACGATGCACTGGTGTCCAAGACAGACGCCAAGGATGGGAGTTCGCTCTGCAAACGCGTCGATCATCGCGAGCGAGTTTCCGGCATCCCGCGGATGACCGGGGCCCGGCGAAATCACCAGATGCGTTGGCTCCAGCGCCAATGCCTCTGCCACCTCAATCCTGTCGTTGCGATAGACCAGAACTTCGGCGCCCCGGGCACGAAATGCCTGCACGAGGTTGTACGTAAACGAGTCGTAATTGTCGATCAGCAAGATGCGCACGTTTGCAAAACTCACAGTCCCGCTCCCGCAATGTCGAGCGCGCGCCTCAGGATGGCACTCTTTGCCAACACCTCGGCATATTCTTTCTGCGGCACGCTATCGGCCACAATGCCGGCGCCGGCCTGGAAGCTGTATTCATCGCCATTGAATACCAGCGTACGAATCGTGATGGCCTGATCCATGTCGCCGTTGAGGCCGAAGTAACCGGCGGTGCCTGCGTACAAGCCTCGCCCGGTCTGCTCCATCTCCTCGATAATCTCCATTGCCCTGACTTTGGGCGCACCGACCAGTGTGCCGGCCGGAAAACTTGCGGCGAATAAATCGAAGGCATCGTACGCATCGTCCAGCGTCCCCTGCACACCGCTCACGATGTGCATCACGTGACTGTACCGCTCAATGGAGCGATACGGATCGACGTGCACGCTGCCCGCCGTCGCGACGCGACCCAGATCGTTTCTGGCCAAATCGACCAACATGACATGCTCCGCTGATTCTTTCGGGTCCGCCAGCAAGCGTTCACCGTTCGCGATATCTTCGTCGCGCGTCTTGCCGCGCGGCAATGTGCCGGCAATCGGCCGCAGTGAGGCGCTTCTACCGTGCAGCTTGACCAAGGCCTCCGGAGACGAGCCCACCACCTTGAGTTCACCAAACTCAAGAAAAAACATGTACGGAGACGGGTTGAGGAGTCGCAATGCGCGGTACACCTCGAACGGATTCAGATTGGACCGGCCCTTGAAAATCACCGACAGCACGATCTGATAAATATCACCCGAGGCAATGTATTCCTGGCACGCCTCGACGCGCTGCATGTAATCGTCTGCAGACATGCCTGCCACGGGTGACGATACTTTCGCTTCCCCCCCATTCGAGGGCACGGGTCCGCGCAACCGCTTGACCACTTCCTTGCGGAGACTCTCCCGCTGGGCTGCCGAACCCGCGTGCAGGAGCGCAATCCGGCGCGTGAGGTGGTCGAAAACCAGAACAGAAGAAGGCGCGGTAAAGGCGGCGTCAGGAATACCTTGCTGCGGAACGCTGTTGTGCGGCAAATTCTCGAACAGCCGCACAATGTCATAACCGGAAACACCCACCAGGCCGCCGGAAAACGGCAATCCCTCCACCGCGGGACTCGGTTGCGGCGCCCGCGCAAGAGCGCTTCTCAATGCCTGCAAATATTCATGCTGCGTCCTCGGCCGTGGCGACACCTTGCCATCAATGTGAAGACCGTCTCCATCGAGCCGGATTTCCAGGGCGTCACCAAATCCCAGGAACGAATATCGCGCCAGGCGCTCACCGCCCTCGACACTCTCGAGCAAAAACCGCGGTTGCATATCTCTTAACTTCAGATACGCCGAAACCGGGGTATCCAGATCCGCAGCTATATCAAATGGTGGCTCCATGCTCATCGCAAATCAATACTCATTATCGTGGCCAAAAAAAAACCCAACTCCACTTATCCGGCGGAGAGGGGCTTGTGCGTACTCTTGCTTGAACTACGTATCAGTCAGCCAACCACTCCTGTCGGGCTTGCCACAGCCAGGTCCAGCTCTGTTGAGTCGTCGTAGTCATGAGCCTGAGTATTCACACCTGGCCGGCGTACGTCAAGCTGCGCTCCAGCTCAAGCGGGTCGCGCCTCGGGAGACGCTCCTACAGGACTGCCAACAGAACAATTGTAGGAGCGTCTCCTGAGGCGCGACCGGGCTCAGGAGGATCGCCTCTACAGATCGTACATATACGGCAACAACAGCGAGAATCCAATCCACATGATGATCGTCAACGGGATGCCGACGCGCAGGAAGTCGGTGAACTTGTAGCCACCGGCGCTCATTATCAGCAGGTTTGTCTGATAACCATACGGTGTCGCATAACTCATGTTGGCGCCGAAAAGCACGGCCAGGATAAAGGGCTCCGCGTTGACGTTGAGCTGCTGCGCGATCGCAACGGCGATCGGCGTGCCAATGACAGCCGCAGCGCTGTTCGAGACGACATTCGTCAGAATTGTCATCACGAGGATGAAAGCGCTGAGGATGTACGGGACGGGCATGCTGATCGTCGCGTTCACAAAACCCATGGCGAGGTAATCAGCCATGCCGGTCACCGTCAATGCCTTGCCCAACGCAAGGCTGGCAACAATGATCATGATGACCGGCGCTGACAATGCGCCTGCCGCATCCCGCCAGGTCAAACAGCCAAAGGTCAAAATCAGGCCGACACCGATCAGGGCGCTGACCGAAATCGGCAGCAATCCGGTTGCCGCCGCCAAGACAACCAGCGCCATCACGCCCAGCGCGCGGTTCGCTTTTTCCGTATGCGGCAAATCAGTGGTTCCATCAAGAACCAGCATGGTGCCGCTCGCTTTCAGTTTGTCGATCGCGTCGCCAGTACCCTGAACCAGCAATACGTCGCCGGCACGCAGGCGAATCGTCATGAAATCGCCGGCGACCTGCGTGTGCGGAGAACGTGCTCGATGAATGGCCAGCGGTATCAGGCCATAGCTGGCGCTGAAGGCGGCGGTCGCGAGTGTCCGTAAATGCAGTGGCGATCCGCGTGTAATAACCACTTCGGCCAGTTGCTGGCCTGATGCTGTCAGGGGCGTCTCTTCATCGATCGGATGCTCGCTGTCCGAAATGTTGTAGAGCGTTGCGCCCAGCAAGCTCTCGAATCGTTTCAGGTTTTCGGGTGAATCTTTGACAAAGAGACGATCGCCGGGCAACAGGACAACCGAGGGCAGCTTGGCCAGGAACAGGGTTTCTGTGCGCTGAATCTTGTCAACGCGCATCTCTCCATGCGTTTTTGCCAGCAACTCGGAAAGTGTCTTGCCCGCCGCAAAACTGTCCTCCTGAATGTTCAACTGGCTGTTGAAAATTCGCGGCATCGTATCAGCCATCGGCGGAATGCGATCGGGCAACAGGCGCGGCGCGATCAGCCACAGAAACAAAATGCCCACACCGCCGACAATAAATGCCGGCAGGACGAAATCGAACATGCCGAATTGATGTACGCCCAGGTCATGTGAAATACCCACGACCAGCAGATTGGTCGACGTGCCGATCGTCGTCGACATGCCACCGATGATCGTCGCAAGACCCATGGGTAACATCACGCCCGAAACGGGAAATTTGGCGCGCAATGACACACCCACCAGGATTGGCATGAGCAACACGACAATCGGCGTATTGTTCATGAACGCACTGAGTACCGCCGCCGCAATCAACGTGAAGAAAAGCGCGAGCACCGGTCTCGTCGACCATGCGCGACCGACGATCGAGGCGAGCGGTTGCAATGCACCGGTGGTCTCAAGGCCCTTGCCGACGATCATCAGGGCGCAAATTGCCACCAGCGCCTCGTTGCCAAAACCCGCGAAAAAATCAACCGCGCGCAGCGAGACATCGTCGCGCGAGTAGGGGAACAGTTGAAATCCCGCCACCAACGCAATCAGGACGGCAAGACTCGACGTCTCCAGCGGTATTCGATCACGCGTAAACAGGAACAGTGCTACTGCCGTCAGCAACAGCACGGCATACCCGTGAGCATCGGCCGTAATTGGCTGCAATGAACTGTCTTCCGATCTGGCTGATAATCAGCAACCGTATCTCAGTTCATACCCCGGCTGCAATGAAAGAAGCCGCATTACGACGCTGTGTGACCGCCCAGGCGCGACGATGAAATGCCTTGAACGCGCTGGCCGTCCAACCCGGGCAATGTGGTGGTGAGGCGAAGCTCAACGCATCCGCGTGCGCGATGAGCGGCAGCAAATCAACATAGTCCTCGCCTGCAGGGCCACGTCGCGGCAAGACCGAGTAAGGCGACATGACCAGCAAATTACGGTGCCGCACCTGCGCCGTAACCATCGCGCTTTGCCAGCGTCGCTGCCAGTCCCGGTTATGTGACTCATCGGGCCAGCGGCCGGTCGGATGCGGTTGATCAAGGGCAGGCAGGGGCCCGCAAACCTCGGCCAGTTGTTTCGATTTCTCCCACAGCCTGTTGTGTATGTATCCGACCAGGTGGTCGAGTTCACGCAAGCATGCGAGGTCGGCGGGATTTTCCTTGCGCAGGAGTACGAGATCGCCAAGCCCGGTAAGCATCACCGCCAGGCGGCGATTGAGTCGGGCGTCAGCCCGTTGCCGTTCTTCCGGCCACGATAGAAGAGCAAAAATCCGGTCGCCGAGCACAACACAAGCGTCGAGAGCGATTGCCAGCGCCCTGTCATGCAACACACCCCTGGCATCGGCGAATCGACTGATATCCAGCTCCATCGGTAACCAGGCGGTGCCGGCCGGTACGGCGATCCCGGCACCTGGTAGCAGCGCATTGGTGGCCTCATTGTTCAGCAGCGGGCAGCGTGTGCGTACACCGGCGGCATATACGGGCCACAACGGGGCAAGACCCGCCCGGCGATTGAACAGAGCGGACCAGTCTGTCGCTATGTCCCGATTCGTTGCGCCGGCCTCCATGTACGCACCGTTCATGGTGACATAACGCGGACCGCATCCAAGCACCGCGCTCGAGATCACCTGGAACGCCGGCAAGGCGATGTCGCTCGCGGCAACGCACAAGCCAAGCTGCTGCTTCGGCATGCCACCTTCGCGCAAGGCCGCCTGCACCTCGTTGCAAAATTGCTGCAGGCAATCGATGCTTTTGTCGTCAAGGCCCAGATCGTCGAGAGACAAGGTCAGTCGCACACCGCTCTCAAGAATGCCACGAACATCTTGCAGCCAGTCATTGAGTTGCTGCGGGTGGGCGATCAACTGGCGCACCTTGACGCGCAATGCAATCCCGCCAGCGGATGTTCCCCACGGAAACACGCGAATTTTCGCTTCGACGCCCAGCGATTGAAGTTGCCGCGCAAGGCGGGTCACTTGCTCGCCTGCTTCCTGCAGATGCAACTCCGGGAGTTGCACGCCGCCTGATGGCGGTGTGGTAGTGACTGTTCGCAACATGATGGTCCTTCCCTGGACTTTCGAACATTCTGCCGTGACAAGCCTGCGCCCGCCGCTGGTAAAACTGTGCAGCCTGTACAGTTTTTGCTATTGTCGCGTCGCTGCCAGGGAGACCAGCCAATGCCATCTTTTGACGTAGTCAGCGATTTTGATGCCCACGAAGCCACGAACGCCATCGATCAGGCGAATCGTGAGGTAACCAATCGCTTCGACTTCAAGGGCACGGGTTCAAAGTTCGTGCTCGAGGAGAATGTCGTCAACCTCACCAGCCAGTCGGAATTTCAACTGCAGCAAATGCTCGACATACTGCGCCAGAAGCTGGTCAAACGAGGCATCGATATCGCCTGCATGAAAGAAGAAGAGTTGGAGATCAGTGGCAATGAGGCGCGCCAGAAAGTGATCCTTCGCCAGGGCATCGAGACGTCACTTGCGCGAGATCTCGTCAAGAAAGTGAAGGCCAGCAAGATCAAGGTACAGACCGCCATTCAGGGCGAGAAACTGCGGATCTCCGGCAAGAAACGCGATGACCTGCAGGCCGTCATCGCCCTGCTTAAAGACGCGGACGTCGACTTGCCGCTGCAATACGAAAACTTTCGTGACTGACAGAGCCTGTACTTGCCTGTGCGAGCAGGCCCGGCTGCGGAATCTCCCGGCAACAAGATTAAGACATCGGTAACGACGAGCAAGAAACTGTGCGGCGGCAAGACATCACATTTGAGGACAAGGATCAGGCGCTGCGTGACGACGTACGCATGCTCGGCGCACTGGTCGGCGATCTGCTGCGTGAACAGGGCGGCGATGCCTTGTTCGAGTTTGTTGAAAAAGCACGCTTGCTGGCGATTCGCCGGCGCGAGGGCAACGAAGACCCGCATGAAACGCTGGAGGATTTCTTTCAGGACCTGGACCTGGCCTTCAGCACCGAGGTCATCCGCGCCTTCTCAACTTACTTCCAGGTCACCAATACGGCAGAAAAGGTGCATCGAATTCGCCGCCGCCGAGAGTATCTGCAAGAAGTCGGGCAGTATCAACCCGGTGGTCTCGAGGAGACATTTGTCAAACTGAAGGCGGCGGGCTTTGGCTTAACCGCATTGCAAGACCTCTTGAATTCGATGCGCATCGAGCCGGTTTTCACTGCCCACCCCACCGAGCCAACACGCCGTACCGTCTTGCGCAAGGAGCAACGCATCGTTCGACGCCTGATCGATATGCTGAACCCGACCATGACCGTGCAGGAAACCGAAGCCTGTATCGAGAACATCAAGCTTGATGTCACCACAGGCTGGCAAACGCAGGAACATCCTGCGGAGCAAATGACGGTATCCGATGAGCTTGAACATGTTCTGTTCTTTGTCACGGACGTGCTTTACCGCGTGATGCCACCGTTCTATGAAGACATCGAAAATGCCGCTGTGCGTGTTTTCGGCGATGACGGAAAGAAGCTTATTGTCCCCGATGTTGTGCATTTTGCCTCCTGGGTCGGTGGCGACATGGATGGCAATCCGAACGTCAACGCGAAGACAATACGCTCGACACTGGCGCGACAACGACGGCTGATTCTTGATCTCTATTACAATGAATGCGGTTCATTGTCCGGCAAATTGAGCCAGTCCTCGTCACGTATCGCCGTAAACAGTCCGGTCGACGATAAAATCGAACAATACCGGGTTATGTTCCAGCACGCCTACCACGCCGTTCCCATGCGGCACAGAGACATGCCGTATCGGGTATTGCTGCGTCTGGTGCAGCAACGACTCCAGGCCACCTATGACGACGATGCCTATCCGTATGAATCCGCGGACCAATTGCGTGAAGACATTCAGATCATTGCGGACAGCCTGGCAGATAACAAGGGTCAGCATGCAGGCCTTTTCGCCGTGCGTCGCCTGTTACGCCGCATCGACACCTTTGGCTTTCATCTCGTCACACTGGACATTCGTCAGGATGCCATGGTGCATCGGCAGGTCGTTGGCGAGTGCCTTGGCGAAGATGACTGGCTTGCATGGCCGGCCGACAAGCGCGCCGCACGCATCGTCGAGGCGATAACGTCCAAAGAGTCCGCGCCGGACACACAAAGCGTGCAAACACGTAAAACCCTCGCCGTATTTCAGGCTATTGCATTCTGTCGCAGAAAATATGGCCCGCAGGCAATCGGGCCTTTCATAATCAGCATGACCCAGGATGCGGACGACATCCTGTCCATCTTGCTGCTCGCCAACTGGAGCGAGTTGCACACGCGTCGCGGCAATGTGCCGCTCGACATCGCGCCGTTGCTCGAAACGGTGGACGACCTGGAGCGTGGCCCGCAGATTATTCGCACATTGCTCGGCAATTCACTGTACCGCGAGCACCTCAACTACCGTAACAACAAGCAGATGGTCATGATCGGCTATTCGGACAGCAACAAAAACGCCGGTCTCGCATCCGCCCGTTGGGCCCTGCAAAACGCGCAGGTCGCTTTGGTCGAGTCGGTTGCCGAAGAAAAAATCGAACTGCGCCTTTTTCACGGCCGCGGCGGCACCATCAGCCGCGGTGGTGGCAAGACTCACGCGGCCGTTCTCGGCGCCCCTCCCGGCACCATCAACGGGCATCTTCGCGTAACCGAGCAGGGAGAAATAATTAACGAAAAATACGGGCTCCGCGGTATCGCTCTACGCACGCTCGAACAGGTCACCGGCTCTGTCTTATTGGCGACCGCCATGCCACAGCATCGCGGTAATGACCTGCCCGAGTGGCATGCAATGATGCAGGTTATTGCTGATACCAGCAGAGATTTCTATCGCAAGCTCGTCTTCGATACGCCGTCATTCTACGCATACTTTCGCCGCGCAACGCCTATCGACCTGATCGAACGCATGCGCATCGGTTCGCGACCCGCTTCCCGTCGTGGCGGCGTCGGGGTTGACGATCTGCGCGCTATTCCATGGGTGTTCTCCTGGACACAGTGCCGCCTTATTTTGCCTGGGTGGTACGGCCTTGGCAGTGGTTTTGCGGCCGCCGCCCGGCAATTCGACGACGAGGCCTTTCGCAGCATGTTCCAGGAGTGGTATTTCATGCGGGCGTTGATATCGGATGCCGAAATGGTGCTGGCCAAGGCGGATCTTGGTATTGCCGAAATGTATTCAGAGCTCGCCGACGATTTGCACGACGAATTTTTTCCTCTGCTCTCGGCTGAGTTCAATCTTACGCGGGACCTGATTCTCGAATATTCCGGGCAAAGCGAACTGCTTGAGGGTGATCGCACATTGCAGCGAGCCATTATGCTGCGTAATCCATACGTCGACCCGATGAGCCTGATGCAGGTTGATTTGTTGCGGCGGTGGCGCGCGTCTGATCGGCAGGATCCGGAGTTGTTTGAGGCATTGCTGGCGAGCGTGAACGGGATTGCGCAGGGGTTGCAGAATACGGGGTAGAGTTCTGTTGACCGCGGTCGCACCTATCAACGCGCAGCCGTCACCTGGCTGTCAATAAAGCTGACGAAATCTTCGAGGGGTTTTCGTTTGATGTCGGGGACCGTGGCGTCTTCTGCCGGGTATCCTGTTACCAGCAGCAGGAACGGTCGTTCGCTTTTAGGTCGGCTGAGGATTTCGTTGAGAAAACGCATTGGGCTCGGGGTGTGGGTCAGACAGACAAGTCCTGCCTGGTGTAGTGCCGTGATTAAAAACCCCGTTGCCAGACCCGTCGACTCTACCGGGTAGTAGTGTTTTACTTTTTTCCCGTTCGGAAGATAACCGAATTTTTGCAGGAATACGGCGATCAGGCAGGGTGCGATTTCCAGGAATGGTTTGTCGGTGTCGGTGCCCAGGGGTTCCAGCGCCTGCAGCCATTCCCGCGATGCTCGATGCGCGTAGAATTCCCTTTCTTCTTCCTCTGCCGCTATGCGAATTTTGTGTTTCGTGTCGGCACCGGTTACAACGACAAAGTGCCAGGGCTGCAGATTTGCGCCGCTCGGTGCCGTACCGGCAACTCGTAGTGCCTGTTCGATGATGCCGGTCGGTATCGGTCGAGCGGAAAACTCGCGAACTGTTCGCCGTCGCTGCATGTTTTCGTAGAACGCGTTCAGGCGTTCGCGCATTTCCTGCGGCGGAAGCTCTGCATAGGTCTGCAGTGGAATGAAAGGATAGTCTGGCATGTCTTCAAGTAGCTTTTGTCAGGTTGATAAATTCCTGAATAAGGTCGGTTCGCTGTTCTCCAGTTCAGACGTCGCTTTTGCCTGCACGGATATACCCGCCGCATGCACCGAATCGGGGTCACCGGTAATCAACGACTGCCACTCCGCGACGGTCATGTCAGCCAGTGTCTTGTGCTCCCAGAATGGTTTGTCCATATAATGCGAAGCTTGTATCGAAGCGAAGGCTTGCAAGGATAACTGAAATTCCAATGAAAGCTGTATTTCTCGATTTTGCCACGCTGGGTGGGGGTGACCTCGATCCATCTTCACTTCAGCAGCGATTGCCGGGTCTGGAGATTTTTGAGGACACGCCTGCCGCCAAGACCGCTGATCGAATTCGAGCTGCCGAGTGCGTGCTGCTCAACAAGGTCAGGTTGAATGCGGAGAATATGGCGGCAGCAAACGCGCTGCGATTCATCGGCCTCACCGCAACCGGCACTGACAATGTCGACCTGGAATTTGCGCGGGAGCGGGGGATCGCCGTGTGCAATATTCGTGCGTATTGCACTCAGTCTGTTGTCGAACACGTCATTGGCACGCTGCTTGGCCTCACTCACAGCTTGCGCCCTTATAACGACGCGGTGCGACGCGGTACGTGGCAAAAAGCCGAAGCATTTTGCATGCTCGATTTTCCGCTTCGGGAATTGTCCGCGATGACTTTGGGCATCGTCGGTTATGGTGTTTTGGGCAAAGGCGTCGCTCAGGCCGCTGAGTTCTTCGGCATGCATGTGATCATCGCCAGACGCCGTGGGGATGCCGGTTCAATGAATGACGGGCGCGTTGATTTTGAGGAATTGCTGCAGAGGGCGGATGTGATATCGCTGCATTGCCCTCTCAACGAAGCAACGCGCAACCTGATGGGGGCCAAGGAATTTCAGGCAATGAAACCGGACAGCATCCTGATCAACACGGCGCGTGGTGGCCTCGTGGACTCGGCTGCTCTGGCCGCAGCCCTTGCGGCGGGCGAGATTGCGGCAGCCGCCATTGACGTGCTACCACAGGAACCGCCGGTCGATGGCGACCCGCTGCTCGATTATTCCGCTAATAACCTGATCGTCACGCCGCACATCGCGTGGGCCACATTTGAAGCCAGGCAAAAAGCGATTGATGAGCTGGCGAAAAATATTGCCGCCTATCAACGTGACGAACAACGCAACCGGATTGTTTGATGTGAAGCAGGGGAATCGCGGCATCCTGCCGCGATAGAACATCACGCCGCGCGCAGAACGTCGATCGGTGGTGCGTTGATAGCACCCCGCGCTGCGAGAAATCCGCTGACACAGACCAATACCGTACCCCCCAAAAGCCCCGCGAACCAGAGTGCCGGGCTGAAGTTATATTCGAGCTCGAACAGATTCACGGCGATAATAAAGGCGAGAATCGAGGCGCCGGCAGAGGCCAGCAAACCCGCAGCAAAGCCCAGTGCAGCGAACTCCGTGAGCACACCGGCAAGCACTGTACGTCTTCTTACACCCAGCGCCCTGAGCATCGCGCTCTCGAAGCGACGTTCATCGATCGTGGACTGTACGGCCGCAAACAGCACTGCAATTCCTGCCGCGAGTGTAAATACAAACACGGCCTGTACCGCGAGACTGGCTTTGTCGATGATGCTCCGCACCTGCTCCAGTATGGCATCGAGGTCGATAACCGAAACCGTCGGATGCGCCCGCACCAGCGTCAGCAGCACATCTTTCTGCTGCTTGTCGATTTTCAGGCTGGCGACAAACGTCACCGGATAATCGTCGAGCGCTCCTGGCGACAACACCATGAAGAAATTGGGCTGAAACGAATTCCAGTTAATACGGCGAAGACTCGATATGGTCAGTTCAACTTCCTGGCCGGCAATCATGAAATTAAGTTGATCACCGAGGCCAACGCCCATTTCCAGGGCGGCATCTTCCTCCACTGAAACGAGCGGCGGCCCCTGGTAGTCCGGCTCCCACCACTCACCTTCGATCAACTCGTTGCTGTCGCCAAGCGTCGTCGCCCAGGACAAATTTGCTTCGCGATTTGCCATCCAGCGGCCGTCTTCCGCAGGATATTCGCGTGTTTTCACGTCTTCGCCATTGATGGTCGACATGCGTGCGCGCACCAGCGGCACGAACCCCGGTGCAGTGATGCCGGCCGCCTCGAATATTGCCGCGATCGAATCGCGCTCCTGCGGTTGAATGTTGATCAGGAACTGATTCGGAGCGTCTTCATCGAGTGACTGCTGCCAGCTCTCCAGCAACTCTGTGCGCACAAAGGTCAGCAGGAGCAAGACGGTCAAGCCCAGGCCGAACGCGACGATCTGGACTGCGCTGTCTCGCCCCCGTCGCGCGACATTGGCGAGGCCGTAGCGCCACGCAATGCCGACACCACCGCGAGAGCGGCCGATAAGCACAACCAGGCCGCGGCCGACGATGTAGAGGCAACCGGAGATGACCAGCATGCCGCCGAGGACGATAACCAGCATCAGTCCGTCGCCGATGATGCTGTACAGGAGTGCTGCAACGGCCAGCAATGAACTGCCCGCGACGAAAATGCGTGACGGTGGCGGTGGTATGGCGTCGTGGCGCAATACGCGCAGCGGCGGTGTGTTGCGCAGTTGTACGAGAGCCGGCAATGCGAATCCGATCACCAGTATCAATGCCGCCGCACTTCCCAGCGCGACGGGAGCAAGACCGGGATCCGGAAGATCGCTCTGGAACAAATCCGCAAGCATGCTGGTAATGAGTCTTTCGGCCGAGAAGCCCACCACACAACCGATGATGACACCGAGAACGCCCAGCAAGACGATTTGCACCGACGCAGCGGTAATGATGAATCGCTGACTCGCGCCAAGGCTCTTCATCAACGCTACGGTATCCATGCGGCGATGCGCAAAGCGGCGTGCAGACATCGCTATCGCTACGGCGCTCAGAAGCACACTGATGACCGCAGTCAATGACAGGAATCGCTCCGCACGGTCTGCTGCAGCGCCGGCGCGACCGCTGCTGTCCTCGCGATTGCGCACGCGCACCGAATCGGGGAGGCTCTTTTCGACGGCAGCATAAAATGCATTCACTGCGTCTTCCTCGCCCGCAACCAGCAATGCATAGCCCACGCGGCTGCCCTCGTTGATCAAGCCGGTACGCGGCATATCGGCGAGATTGACGAGGATTGACGGCGCGAGTGAAGCGAAGCCAATGGACTGGTCCGGCCGATAGGTCAGGACGGCGGCAACCTTCAAATCCACCTCACCGACGGATACTGCATCACCCACGCTGATGCCAAGGCGCGCCATGAGCGCACCATCTGCCCAGACGGTGCCGGGCTCGGGTATGCGGTCGACTTCATATTGCTCGGTAAAAAGCCGGTCCGAGATGCGCACATGACCACGCAGTGGATATTCTTCACTCACGCCCTTTACGGTCGTGAGTGAGCTTTCATCACCGGCAAAAATAACGCTCGGAAATGTTTGCGTCTCAGCGGTTCTCAGGTTGTGTGCTTCGGCCGCTTGCCGCCACTGCAACGGAATCGGCTCCGGTGATCGCAAGCGGATGTCAGCAGCCAACACCTCATTGGCCTGCCGGGCGACCGACTTGCCAATGCGGTCAGTCAAGAAACCCACGGCCGTCAGCGCTGCAACGGCAAGCGCAACCGAAAGAAGCAGAACAACGACCTCTCCGGAGCGCAGTTCCCGCCCGAAACTGCGCAGCGCGAAACGTACTGCTTTCACGCTACCGCCCGGGAATCGGTGACAAGCAGGCCCGCATCGAGGCCAATTTCCCGATCGCATCGTTCTGCGAGTGTCGTGTCATGGGTCACGAGCACCAGCGTCGTCGACCGATTGTTGTTCAACTCGAACATGATGTTCATGATCTTGTCGCCGGTACGCGCATCCAGATTGCCGGTGGGTTCATCGGCAAACAGCACTGCCGGTTCTGCGGCAAACGCGCGCGCGATGGCGACCCGTTGTTTCTCACCTCCCGACAACTGTGCGGGATAATGACTCCAGCGATCCTGCAGGCCCACCTGGGCAAGAATAGTCATCGCGCGATCACGTGGAGCATCCTTGTCCGCCAGCTCAAGCGGCAACATGACGTTTTCAAGGGCATTCAATGAGGGCACCAGGTGAAAGGCTTGAAATACGAAGCCAACGCTGCGAGCCCGGGCAGCCGCACGCCCGTCTTCATCCAGGTCGGTCAGACAATGGCCATCGAGCCAGACCTTGCCGCTGGTTGGCAGGTCCAGCCCGGCCAGCAATGCCAGTAGTGTTGACTTGCCCGCTCCAGAGGGACCAACGACGGCAATGGACGCTCCTTTCTCGACGCTGAAACTGATATCGGACAATATGGTCAAATCCCCTTCCGGACTGGTGACCACTTTGGTAACGTTTACAGCGGCCAGAACCGCCGCCGCCGCAGGTGAATTGTTTGACATGCGCAATTTTTTGACCTTTTTTATGCTGTTAATGTCTGTTGGCGCTCACAGCGCCGATGGTCCAGCCGTTGTGGTATTCGGTGACAGCCTTAGTGCTGGTTACGGTATAGACGTTGACCAGTCATGGCCCGCTTTGTTGCAGTCCCGGCTGGCTTCTGCAGGGTACGAACATCGGGTCGTGAACGCCAGTATAAGCGGAGAGACGACCGAGGGTGGCGTTACCCGCATCCGTACGACACTGGAGAAGTTCACGCCCGATCTCATCATCCTGGAGCTGGGCGGCAACGATGGCCTGCGCGGCTTCCCGGCAGACCGCATGCGAGGAAATCTCCGCAAGATCATCGAAGCGGCGCAGGCCAGCGGCACCGCCATCGTGCTCCTGGGTATTCGCATCCCGACCAACTACGGGCCGCGGTATACTCAGGCATTCGACAACGTGTACCGTGAGCTTGCGCAGCAACTGGACGTACCGTGGATTGAGTTTTTTATGGACGGTATCGCCCTGAACAAGGATTTGATGCAGGCTGACGGCATCCATCCCAACGCTGCGGCTCAGCCCATCCTGCTTGACAACGCGTGGCCCATCATCGCGGCAGCCCTCGACGACAGAGCACCGCGCAATCAACCCGAGTGAATTCCTGGCAGGCAGGATTTTGCCAGTAAGGACAACATGAAAAATGGATAAACCCTGGCTGAGTTCCTACCCTGACGGTGTGCCCGCGGAAATACCCGCCCCGGAATACCGATCGGTTCGGGACATGCTTGATGCCTGCCTGGAGGAGTTTGCCGACCGCACCGCCTTTTCGAACATGGGCGCGCGCCTGACCTTCCGTGAGCTCGATGAATTGTGCATGCAATTCGCCTGCTACTTGCAGCAAGACCTGGGTCTCGTGAAAGGTGAGCGCGTCGCCATCATGCTGCCAAACATCTTGCAGTATCCGGTTGTGCTATGCGGAATTTTTCGCGCCGGGCTGGTAGTGGTAAATATCAATCCGTTGTACACGGCGCGCGAGTTACGGCATCAGTTATCCGACTCAGGTGCAAAGTGCATCGTGATCCTGGAGAATTTTGCAAACACATTGACTGATGTCATTGCCGACACGGACGTGCAACACGTCGTCAGGACGGCCCTTGGCGACCTGCTGGGCTTTCCGAAAGGAGCAATCACCAATTTCGTGTTGCGCCACGTAAAGAAAGTCGTACCGTCGTATTCGCTGCCTGGCGCGAAGACCTTCAAAGGCGCGCTCGCCGCCGGCAAGAACAAGACACTCAAACCGGTCGAACTGGGTTTCGCTGATATCGCTTTCCTGCAATACACCGGCGGCACAACCGGCGTGTCGAAAGGGGCGATGCTCAGCCACCGCAACATGGTCTGCAATGTCATGCAGGCCAAAGCCTGGCAGGGGCCGGCCTTCGATAACACCGAGGTCATCGTCGCCATAACGGCGCTGCCGCTCTACCATATTTTTTCGCTGCAAAGTAATTGCCTGACCATCATGTCGCTGGGCGGTGAAAATGTATTGATCACCAATCCGCGCGATCTGCCGGGTTTTGTTAAGGAATTATCCAGGCACAAGTTTGTGTATTTCAGCGGCGTCAACACAATGTTTGCATCACTGCTGAATACACCGCATTTCAATGAACTCGATTTCACTGCTCTGCAATTGACCGTCGGCGGCGGCATGGCCGTACAGGAGGCGGTGGCCCGCAAATGGCAGGCGGTGACCGGCAACTCGATCTTGCAGGCCTACGGACTCACCGAGACCTCGCCGGGTGCCATCGCGAACCCGTGGACCGCGGACACATTCAGCGGCTCCATTGGCCTGCCGATGCCTTCGACGGAAATTCGCATTTGCGATGATGCAGGCAATGACGTCAAGCCCGGAGAAGCCGGTGAAATCTGTATTCGGGGTCCACAGGTCATGGAAGGATACTGGCGCAATCCGGAAGAGACCGAGAAGGTCATGCTGCCGGATGGCTGGTTTCGCAGCGGCGATATCGGCCGCATGGACGAGCGCGGCTATGTCTTTATCGAAGACCGCAAGAAAGACATGATTCTTGTCTCCGGTTTCAATGTCTATCCAAATGAAATTGAAGGCGTCGTGGTTGAGATGGAAGGCATTCTGGAAGCGGCCGCCATTGCCAGGCCGGATGAGAAATCGGGCGAAGTGGTCAAGCTGTTTGTGGTCAGGACGGACGACACGGTGACCGAAGCGGACGTACTCAAGCATTGCAAAGCAAATCTGACCGGCTACAAAGTACCGAAACACATCGAATTCAGGGATGAGTTACCAAAAACCAACGTCGGCAAAGTTCTACGACGAGCGCTTCGCGACGAATGAAAAACAGGGTCAGCAGTGATGCTTCGCGCTTTTGTCGTGATACTGCGGACTTAGGCGATGGACCGCATCGATGAGCACTTTCAGGTGATCCGGGTCTATGTCCGGCGTGATGCCGTGACCCAGATTAAAGACGTGGCCAGGGCCATGCCCATAACTTGCCAACACATCGGCAACGCCCTGTTCGATCGCTTCAGGTGACTCTCTTAATACCGCCGGATTCAAATTCCCCTGCAGCGCCACCTTGTCGTCAGTAAACTTGCGAGCCGCAGCAAGATCCGTCGTCCAGTCAACGCCCAGTGCATCGCAACCCGTCGCAACCATATCTGCCAGCAAGGGACCCGCACCCTTGGTAAAGAGAATCACAGGAATTTTCTGTCCGTCACGCTCGCGCTGCAAGCCATCGAGGATCGCCTGCATGTGCGTCAGTGAAAATCGACGGTAGTCGTCCACTTCAAGAGCAGCGCCCCAGGTATCGAAGATCATGATGATCTGGGCACCCGCGTCGATCTGTGCCTGCAGATAATGGCCGGTCACTTTTGCCACAGTACCCAGCAAGTGATCGAGAAGCGCGGGATCCTCTGCTGCGAGACCTTTTATTTTCTTGAAATCCCTGCTGGAGCCGCCCTCAACCATATAGGTAGCCACCGTAAAGGGACTGCCTGCGAAGCCGATGAGGGGCACGGCCCCATCCAGCTCACGCCGAATCAACGCGACCGCATCGAAAACGTAGCCCAGGGTATCGGCAACATCCACTACCGCTAGCTTGCGGATTTCCGCCGCCGTCCTGACCGGCCTTTTGAATTTCGGGCCTTCACCGGCCTCGAAATACAAACCAAGCCCCATGGCGTCCGGAATCGTCAGGATGTCGGAGAACAAAATCGCTGCATCGAGATCGAAGCGCCGGAGCGGTTGCAATGTCACCTCGCACGCAAGTTCGGGGTTGGCACAAAGACTCATGAAGTCTCCGGCTTTCTCGCGTACCGCCCGATACTCGGGCAGATACCTTCCTGCCTGGCGCATGATCCAGACCGGCGTGCGTGAAACCGGTTGCCTGAGCAGCGCTCGAATCATGACATCATTCTCAAGTGTTGCAGCCATCGTCTAGAACTGCGCCGCGATAGTGGCTTGTATCGCCTCGGCCGCCTCCCTGGGGTTGTCCGCATCGCGAATCGGTCGTCCGACCACGATGTAGTCCGCTCCGTTGGCAAATGCTTTCTCGACGCTCACCACGCGTTTTTGATCACCGCTGGGCTTGTTATCAACGGGTCGAATACCCGGCGTAATCACCAGCAACTTTGCAGCAATGAATTGCCGCAGATTCGGCACCTCAAGTCCGGACGAAATAACGCCGTCGCAACCCGCCTCAAGCGCTCGTTTCGCACGCGAAAGAACCAAGTCTCCCACGTCGCAGGCGAAACCAAGATCATCCAGATCGCCACGATCAAGGCTGGTCAAGACAGTGACCGCCAGAACCTTCAGCTGATCCCCTTTGTTTTCCGCAGCCGCTTCCATCATCGACTGATTCCCATGCACCGTCACGAAACCGGCGCCGCGATGTTGCAGCTGGCGGACCGCCGACCCCACCGTGGCAGGTATGTCAAAAAACTTCAGGTCCGCGAACACCTGTTTGTCTCGCGCCAGCAACCAGTCCATGAGTTCGAAATACTCACCGGTCATCATCAGTTCGAGGCCAATTTTATAGAACGTCACTGCGTCGCCAAGTTCCTCCACCAGTGCCCGGGCATGCTCGCAATCAGGTACGTCCAGGGCAAATATGAGTCGGTCTTTCGACAAAATGGTCTTGCTGTTCACTGCTGGATTTGCTCCTTGGCCGGATACATTCGCCGCGGATGATAGCACTGCCGCAGGCAAAGAAAGGGCCGGCTCTCCGCCGCAACACGCCTTCTTCAATTCAGCCGTTCAAATTCAGCGATAGCATAACGATCGGTCATGCCGGCGACATAATCGGCGACGACTCTTGCTTGCTCCGATGCATCACCGCGGCTCGCTGTCGCACAAAATTCCTTCGGCATGTGTGCCGGATCTGCCATGTAGTGCGCAAACAGACTTTCGACCATCTGCTGTGCTTTGTCGGTCATCTCACGAACCTTGTCGTGTTTGTACAGGTTTTTCATCAGAAAACCCTTGAGCGAAACATGCTCCTTCTGCACCTGCTCGCTGAATGAAACAATGGGAGAGCCGTATTCTCTGACCTCGTCGATTGAAGCGAGGTTCAGGTCATCAAGTTTTGCCTGTGTGGTATCGATCAGGTCCGTGACAACGAGGTTGATCATGCGGCGGATAATTTCATAGACGAGGCGGCGGCCTTCCAGATCTGGATATTGTCTTCGAACCGCGCTGAATTGTTTGTCAAACAAGGCTTGTTCGCGGAGTTTTTCGATGCTCAGCAGGCCGGCTCGAATACCGTCGTCGACGTCGTGATTATTGTAGGCGATCGCATCTGCGATGTTGGCTACCTGCGCTTCGAGGCCCGGCTGGCGGCGTTGCAGGAACCGCTCGCCGATCTCGCCGAGTTCCCTGGCGTTACGCGTGGAGCAATGCTTGAGAATCCCTTCGCGGGTTTCGAAAGTGAGATTGAGACCCGGGAAGTCGGCGTACTTCACTTCGAGATGATCGACGACGCGGAGGGACTGCAGATTGTGTTCAAAACCACCGTAGTCGCGCATGCAGGTGTTCAGAGTGTCCTGACCGGCGTGGCCGAATGGCGTATGGCCCAGGTCGTGCGCGAGAGAGATGGCCTCGACCAATGACTCGTTGAGTCCGAGCACACGCACAACCGTTCGTGCGATTTGCGCAACTTCGAGTGAGTGGGTCAGGCGAGTTCGGTAATGATCGCCTTCGTGATTTACAAACACCTGCGTTTTGTAAACGAGGCGTCGGAAACCCGTTGAATGCACGATCCGATCGCGGTCACGCTGGAACTCGCCGCGATAGGCGGCTGGGGCTTCGGTGTATACCCGACCACGACTCTGCTCTTCGTGGGCCGCGAAAGGAGCAAGCGCGGATCTCAACATTGTCTCAAGGTTCTCCGTAAGCCAGCACCCGTGACAACAATGCATCCGGTACGTCATCGGCGATATAGGCACTGCCGATGGATTCGAGCAGGATGAAGCGCAATCGTTTCGCCATTATTTTCTTGTCGAGGTTCATGGCCTTGCGCAATCGCGCCGCACCGACGGGTGGCGGACGCACCGGGAGACCGAGTGCTTCAAGCAGCGCAATCAGTCGTTGTTGCTGCGCCTCATCAAGTTCACTCAGCTCCGCCGCCATGACCATGCCCGCGGCAACTGCTTCACCGTGCAGCCACTCTCCATAGCCCAAACTGTTTTCGATCGCATGAGCGAAAGTATGGCCAAAATTCAGCAGAGCCCTCGCGCCATGCTCCCGTTCATCCTCGGCGACCACGGCCGCCTTGATCTGGCAGGAACGAATAATGACCTGTGCCAGAGCATCCCCGTCCTTTGCGAGCAAGGCTTCAACATTTTGCTCCATCCAGAGAAAGTAATCGCTGGCAGCAATTGCGCCGTGCTTGACTGCCTCGGCGAGCCCGGCTCGCAGCTCACGGTCTGGCAGCGTATTGAGCGTCTCCGTGTCGATCAGCACGAGTTTTGGCTGGTGAAAGGCGCCAATCAGATTCTTCCCGCCGGGATGGTTAACGCCTGTTTTTCCGCCAACCGATGAATCGACTTGCGCGAGCAGCGTCGTTGCAACCTGGATGAGCGATACACCACGCATGTATGTGGCCGCCGCAAATCCGGTAATGTCGCCGACGACACCACCACCGAGTGCGATCAGTGTGGTATCCCGATTGGCACCGGCGGCGACGAGCGCATCAATCACCAGCATTGCACTGTCGATCGTCTTGTGTGCCTCGCCATCGGGAAGAATGACCGTCTTGACGGACTTGCCGGACAGGTTGCTGGTCAGCGCCTGCAGGTACAGCGGTGCCACGGTCTCATTGCTGACGATCATGCAATCGGTACCGGACACATAGTCCGCCAGATTGAAATTTCCTGCTAACAGTCCACTGCCGACTACGACAGGGTAGCTACGTTCACCGAGTTCGACGATTTGTGTGTGCAGTGTTGCCAATCTGAAGGCCTGTGATTACCGGAGCGCTACAGATTACCGGTTTTTCGTGCGTGTCGCAGGTTCCCGGTCTTTATCGCGCCCGGGGTTTAGGGCGCGGCAAGATGTCGTCAAAGTGCTTCGTGAATTTGCTTGGCAACCGCCTTGACGCGACGACCGTCGGTTTCGATCACGAGGTCGGCAATTTCCCGATAAAGCGGGTCGCGTATCTCCATGAAACCTTCCAGCACCTTGCGTGGATCGGCGTTGTCCAGTAACGGCCGCTCCCTTCCTCGCTGTGTACGTTCAAGCTGCTGGGCGACCGTCGTATACAGGTACACGACATATCCTCGTGCACCAAGCCGGCTGCGATTTTCCGCCTTGACAACGGCCCCACCTCCGGTCGCAAGGACAACGCCTTCGCGCTGAGAAAGATCATCGATGACGGCAGCTTCGCGTTTTCTGAAGCCCTCCTCACCCTCTTTTTCAAAGATGAATGGAATATCGACACCGGTCCTGCTTTCTATTTCGTCATCACTGTCGACAAAGTCAAGATGCAACAATCGGGCAAGCTGCCGGCCCACGGCGGACTTACCGGCGCCCATGGGTCCAATTAGAAACAGGTTTTTTGGATATGCCATACAGTAAGACAGTGTTTGCAGAACGAAAAAAGCCGGGTTTAATGAACAAGCAAGGGGTTGAATTTCAACCCCTTGCTCGTGCTTGTCTGATTATGGGCAAGTAGGCGTGAGCCGCATCTCTCAGTAAATGCTTGAGCCCTCGGTCAAAATCCTTGGTGTCACAAATATCAGCAATTCGGACTTGTTCGCTATTGTGACTTTTGACCGGAACAGCACACCGAGACCCGGTATGTCGCCCAGGAACGGAACCTTCCTTACGATCTCGCGACGTTCCGTCTCGTAAATTCCGCCAAGCACGACCGTTTGACCATCATTTACCAGAACCTGTGTCTCGATGGTGCGAGTATCAATGCTCGGCACAAAGCCACCGGTCGCACTCGCCACGAGCTCGCCGACGCTATCTTTGCTAACAAGAATATCCATGATGATCTTGTTGTCGGGCGTGATTTGCGGCGTGACGGTTAAACTCAATACCGCCTTCTTGAACTGCGTGGTCGTTGCACCGGACGATGACGATTCCTGGTAGGGAATCTCGACACCCTGTTCGATTCTGGCCTGTTTCTGGTTCGCTGTGATGATGCGTGGCGTCGAAACAATTTCGCCGTTACCTTCCGCTTCAAGCGCCGTCAGTTCGAGATCAACCAGGTAGTCCGTCTCGAGGAAGGCGATAGAGAACCGGCCCGCCGCGTCCGCAATCGGCACGTTCACATTGTAACGATTCCTCAGTGATGGTAGTTCGATCGGAAATATCGTGCCATTGCTCAGGTCAGCCAGATTGCTGACAATGGAATTGATCATTGTGTCGGTGCCCTCGCCCGATCCTGAGATGACAGTGGCACCATCACTGCTGTTCGGATTGTAGGCGGTCACTCCAAACCTTACACCCAGGGAACGACTGAAATCATCATTGACAACAACGATACGAGTCTCAATCAACACTTGCCGGATAGGAACATCCAGCGTGCGAACAAGCCGTCGAATGTCCTGCAGACTCTCTGCCGTGTCCTGAATCAGCAGCGTATTCGTGCGCTCATCAATGCCGACGCTACCGCGATCCGACAACATTGAGTTGTTGCCACCACCACCGATAAGAGCCGCAAGGTCCGACGCCTTCGCATAATTGACCTGCAAGAATTCAGAATAAAGCGGCTCCAGCTCAGTCAACGCGGCCCGTGCTTCCAGGTCGGCAGTTTCGCGTGCCGCGATCTCTTCGGCTGGCGCGACGATGATGACGTTGCCGTTCTCGCGCATATCGAGACCCTTTGTGGTCATCACGATATCGAGCGCCTGGTCCCAGGGAACATTGCGCAGTCGTAACGTGACGTTACCCTGCACGGTATCCGATACAACAATATTGCGGCCCGAGGTTTCTGCAAGCAATTGCAATACTGCGCGAGTTTCGATGTCCTGAAAATTCAATGTCAGCCGCTGGCCAGTGTACTCTTTCTCCTCCGAGAACAGGCTCTGCCTTACGGGGTCTGCCGTGGCCGGATTTATTTCGATCGTAAATTCGTTGTCTGACTGGTAAGCAAGCTGCTCGTATTTCCCTTCAGCCGAAATCACGATACGTGTATCGAGATTTGTCCGCAGTGCGTCAACGGTTGTAACCGGTGTCGCAAAGTCCATCACGTCCAGGCGACGCATCAACTCCGCCGGCAGGCTGGTATCTTTGAAGATCGCCACTACGCGACCACCTTCCTGACGAATATCGACCGGGGTTGACGGGTCGCTCAGGCTGATAAGAATGCGCCCACCACCGTCACGGGTACGACGGAAATCGACGCCGGTGATCGAGCGGCCACTGCTTGAAGCGTACGAAGTGCTTTGGCTGGATATCGCGGTAATGCCTGCGAACCGTGTCTCTCCGGCGGAACTGCTGCCGTCACCACCCAGCGTGATCGTAATCGTATTGCCACTGACCACCGTGTCGTAGGCCACCATCGAGGTCAGATTCAGCACAACGCGTGTGCGGCCATTCGCCTCAGCGGTCAGCACCGTATCCAGCAGGCCGAGATTGACATCGCGACGACGTGAAGTGAGGCCAAGTGATGTGTTGGGCAGATCCAGTGCAATGCGCGCAGGATCATCAATCGTAAACGCCAACGGCTCCGGAGCCGCACCGCTCATGATCAGTTTGATCTCGACCCGCTGGCCCGGAAGGCTTTGTACCTGAATATCCTGTAGTCGATTGCCTTCCTGTGCATTTGCAGCCAATCCGCAGCACATGAGCAGCACAGCCTGAACTATTACAGTCAGTCTATTTTTGAGCGTCATTCCAATTACTCCCAGTTCCATTCAGGCATCAGTCCGTAAGTCCGATTCCGGCGTCTCTTTCGAGATAGCCACCAATCCCGTCCGAAATAATTTCAATCAGATCAATGGCCGATTCACTAATACTTACAATTCGGCCGTCGTTCCGGCCCATGTAATTGCCAGGCACAACGCGATGAATCAGACCAGCAGGGTCTTGCACGAGTCCATAGGCAACGTCTCCAATCTCCAATGTGCCCACCATGCGCATGGCGTCGAGCGGATACTGCTCGAGAAACTCGCGACTGCGTTCAGGATCCGGGTGCGTACCACTACCCACCGCACCGGGTGCTGCCTGCGCGGTATCCGGAACAAACGGAGAACGCAGTCCGTCAGTATCTGCCACATAGGTAAATATTTCATACGGCTTGATCTCTGGCAATGGCTCAATCACGCCACCGGGCCGCGCCTTGATTTGGTTGATGTACGCGTCAAGATCATCCATATCCTTGCTGCAGCCAACCACCGCCAACGTGGTCATCAGCAACACTGCAATCAGGCGGATTTTTTCGGCAGCACTATCCATCAGTCTGCCTCCTCTTCAAGATAGCGGTAGGTTTTTGCCAATACCTCAATGGACAGCTCGTCGAAACTATTGGGGTTTTCCCGCGTAATCACTATGTTGTGCAGCGTCACGATGCGTGGCAATGCAGCGATACCGCTGACAAAATTTGCAATCTCGTGGTAGCCGCCGGAAAGACGTATTCGAATCGGCTTCTCGGCATAAAAATCTCTGGGTATTTCTGACTGCGGCTGGAACAGCTTCTCTTTCAGCCCGGCCGCCAGGCCCGTTTGCGAGATATCAACAATCAGGCTCGGGATTTCTGTTTTGCCCGGCAACTGCCGCAGCATCGTGCCAAATGACTGTTCCATTTCTATCAACTGCGCTTTGTAGGCGTCATAGTTTGCCGCTTTGCGCTGCTTGTTTTCAAAAGTGATATGCAGCGTCTGTTCATCATCCTGAGCGCGCGTTAGTCTTGGCGCCTTATCTTCGATGATGAACCAATATATGCCCAGTCCAACGACAACCGCGAATACGATCGCAATAACAGCGGCTCGAACGGACAGCGGCCACCGGCCAACGTCATTGACATCAAGACTTTTCAGTTCCTCGGCGAAGTTCATCCTTCGTCCTCCATGCCTTCGTCGGTCATCCTGACCTGTTTCATTGTGACGACGAATCCTGCTTGCCTTCTGGAGCCCTGATCCGTCGTTTCAACTTTGACCACGTCTGGATCTGTCAACCAGTCTGATGCATCGATCTGCCGCATAAGAGCGGATACCCGTGTGCTGGATTGCGCGATGCCCGTCATTTCCACGGATGACCCCGACTGCTTCATCGCTGTCAGATACACGCCTTCCGGAATCTGCCGCGCCAACTCATCGAAAAGATGCACGATTTCCGGTCGACTGCTCTGCAACCGTTCAATGATTTCCATGCGTGCGAGAAGACGTTCTTTTTGGCGCTCAAGACCGTTGATCTCGGTGATGCTTTTGTCCAGCTCGACAATCTCGGCCTCCAGCCGCGCATTGCGCTCCAACTGGTAGTCGATCCTGCCCATGTAATTAAAATTCGCCAAGCCGGCAACAATAACACCGGCGACGAATGCGCCGGCGATCGCAACCATAAAGTCACGTTGTCGCTCTTGCCGCTCAGCTTCGCGCCAGGGAAGTAGATTAATGCGTGGCATATTAGTCGAAGCTCCTCAGTGCAAGGCCGCAAGCAGTAAGCAGCGCGGTTGCATCTTTATGCACGCCCTGCGATTTGGCCTTGGATGAAATCTTCATCTGACCGAGCGGGTCGCCGACTTCGGTCGGTATGCCCACACGACTTGAAATAACGTCGGCGAGACCGGGGATATTGGCGCAGCCGCCACAGACAAGCACCATGTCAGGCTGATCGCGACCACCACCGGACGCCAGGTAAAATTGCAAGGAGCGACTGACCTGCTGCGTCATGTCGTCGACAAAGGGTTCCAGCACTTCAGGCTGATAGTTGCTTGGCAACCCGCCCTGTTTTTTCGCGCGTCCCGCATCTTCCATGCTGAGCCCGTAGGTCCGCATGATTTCCTCGGTCAGCTGCTGGCCACCGAAGGCAAAGTCACGCGTGTAAATAACCTTGAGATCCTGCAGCACACTGAAGGTCGTGCTGCTTGCGCCAATATCAACGACAGCCACCGACTGACCAATGCCATTGTCCGGAATCTGATGGCTCAGTAACTGACAGGCGTTTTCCAGCGCAAATGCCTCAACATCGACGATCTCGGCTTGCAGACCGGCCGCGGCCACTGCCGCCTGGCGCTGTTCTACATTAGTCGTTCGCGTTGCAACCAGCAGCACATCGATAAGCTCGGGATCCTTTTCGTTCGGACCGACAATCTCCCAATCGAAGCTGACTTCCTCCATTGGGAACGGGATGTACTGGTCGGCCTGAATCTCCACCTGGCCTTCCAGATCGCGCTCGGACAGGTTTGACGCCATCTGAATGACCTTGGTAATTGCGGCATCGCCACTAATGGCAATCGCCACATGCGTCGCTTTGGCGCCGGAGCGTTTGACCGCTCTGCGAATCGCTTCGCCAACGGCTTTCGCGTCCACAATCGACTTTTCATTGACGGAACTCGGTGGCGTCGGCTCTGCAGCGTAGGATTCAACCCGATAACGCTTTCCGCTCTTGGAAAGCTCTATCAGCTTTACCGACGATGTGGTTATGTCGAGGCCCAACAGTGGCTGTCTTTGCTTACCAAATAGCACGTGTTTTCCCTTCTAAGCCGGTAAGTTGCGGGTCAAATGCAGTCTTGACCTTAGCAATCCAATTTAACTATATATCAATAAAATGTTAAATAAAACGTGACTTTGTTCACGATCCTGCATTCCCTCATCCTACGTCCCCATCGAACTCCAATTCCGTGAACTGGTTGGCACCCTCAGCTGCTGCTGCCATCACGACGCTTCAAAGGAGCAAAATGGCCCTTTATCGCCTCAAGCACGCCATTTCCTGCCGGCTTAATCGCATCCGCCAATCTCCATGGAATGGTGAACTCATTGCAGCCTTGCGTATTTGCTGGCTATCATGCGGGCTTGGGCAGAACCTGAATCAACGGCCCTGGTCGTTTGGCGATCGATCCCTGGCAAATATAAGCGTGTACCTGAACCTCGTAAGCCCTTGTTTTCGAGGGAATTGACGAATTATGGTCGGCATTATGCAGAACCACCCCGCAAACAAACATCGAAGCGGTCACAGAAAAGGGCCCCGCTACCTGCGCTGGCTCTATTTGTTGGCGGGCCTCGGCACGCTGAGCGCGATCACGATAACGAGCGCGATCATTGGCGCCTATTATTTCGTTGCACCCGGCCTGCCCGCGGCGGAGGCCATTCGCGAGATTCCGCTGCAAATCCCGCTGAGAATCTTCAGCCGCGACGGTCGTCTCATTGAAGAAGTGGGTGAGAGACGACGTTTCCTCGTCACCTATGAAGACATCCCTGCGCATGTGGTTAACGCCTTCATTGCCGCGGAAGACCGTCGCTTTTTCGAACATCCCGGCGTCGACTACCAGGGCATCCTGCGAGCCGGCTTCCGGCTGCTGGTTGCCGGGCGCATCAGCGGTGGTGGCAGCACGCTGACGCAGCAGCTTGCTCGCGATTACTTTCTTTCTCGCGAACAGGTATTCAGGCGGAAAGTGCGTGAAGCGTTTCTTGCTTACAAAATTGAGCAGGAATTCAGCAAGCAGGAAATCATGGCGCTGTTCGTCAACAAGATGTTTTTTGGTCAGCGCGCGTACGGCGTCGCGGCCGCCGCGCAAGTTTACTTTGGCAAGACCCTCGCTAACATCAACATTGCAGAGGCCGCAACCCTCGCGGGCGTCCTGCCCGCACCCTCGGATTACAACCCGGTCCGCAGCCCGGCGAATGCGCGGATGCGGCGGACTTACGTGCTGGGACGCATGCTCGATCTCGGTTACATTGACCGGGAAACCCACGCTACGGCGATGGACTACCCGCTCGTATCGAAGCTGCACGGTACGGCCAACGAGCTGTCAGCGCCCTATGTCGCTGAAATGGTCCGGCGTGAAATGCTGATTCGTTACGGCGAAGACACCTACGCAGCGGGCTTCAAAGTGGTAACGACGCTCGACTCACGCCTGCAACAAGGGGCGACCTATGCGCTGCGCAATGGCTTGCTGCAGTTCACCCGGCGGCGCGGTTATCGTGGCCCGATCGCAACGCTGGATATCGATCCGGGCATATTGGATTCGCCTTTTGATGAGTGGCCCGATGAGCTTCGTGCCTCGCTGGACAACTACGGCAATCCCGGGGGGCTCGAGGTGGCCCTGATCACCGCTGTCAATGACGACAATTCTGCAACGATGGTGCTGCAGTCCGGCGAAAGGATGGAACTGCCATGGCAGGGCATTTCGTGGGCGAGACCGTTTATTGATGGCGAGACCCGTGGACCCGCACCGGAATCGGTTGTCGAGGTATTGGCCCCGGGAAACATCGTTTACGTGATGCCGATAACTATCGGCGGATATGCGCTCGCCCAGCTTCCGGAGGTGCAGGGCGCCGTCATATCGATGGACCCTTACGACGGTGCCATTACAAGCCTCACCGGCGGCTTCGATTTTTCGCTGAGCAAATTTAATCGGGTCACGCAAGCCGCTCGACAACCCGGATCCTCTTTCAAGCCTTTTATTTATTCGGCGGCGCTCGAACAGGGCAATACCGCTGCGACCATCGTGCTCGATGCGCCGGTGGTCATCAGGTCATCGGAGCTTGAAGCGGTCTGGAGGCCGGTCAACTACAGCGGGCGTTTTTACGGCGAACAGCGCATGCGCGAGGCGCTGGTTCGTTCAATGAATCTCGCCTCCGTCAGGCTGTTACTCAACAAGACCGGGATTGGTAACGCCGTCAGGCATCTTGCTCCATTTGGTTTTGGTCCGGCGGCCTTGCCGCGAAATGGTTCTCTGGCTCTGGGCGGGGGCAATGCGACACCGCTTGATATGGCCCAGGCATACGCAACCTTTGCCAACGGCGGTTATGCAATCAAGCCGTATGTGATCGATACCATCAGCGGGGCGGATGGTGAAATTATTTATCGGGCGGAACCGCCGGTTGTCTGTCCGAAATGCGAGCCCACACCAGCCGAGGAACCAGGCACTCGTACCGCCGCGCGACCATTGGACGATCCCGCTGGGGCCGCAGCAATTGTTGCGCGAATCACAGCAGGAATCGACTATCTGCCCGATGAGGTCGCCGAACCGGGAATCACGGCTCGGCTGCACGACGAGGCCCGCTTGTTGCTGGAGCAGATGGCGGAGGTCGGGGACTCCTATAGACCGGATGCCAAAGTGGCGCCTGAACTTTTCGAAGACATCAAACTCGCGCCACGTATCATTTCGGCGCAAAACGCGTTCCTGATTCAAGACATGATGCGAGACGTTATCCGGCGCGGCACCGGCATACGTGCGCGAAAGCTCGGTCGACGCGATCTGTCCGGCAAAACAGGTACCTCCAACGATCGGCGCGATGCCTGGTTTACGGGCTTTCAGAGCGACATGGTCGCGGTCGTGTGGGTCGGCTACGATGACTCTCGGTCGCTGGGCCCACAGGAAGAAGGCTCGCGCACCGCATTGCCAATCTGGATCGAATTTACGCGTCGCGCGCTGGATCATGTGGCCGAAAACCCGATGCCCATGCCGGCGGGTATCGTCACGGTGCGTATTTCCAAAAGTACCGGCTGCCCGGCGAACTCTTCGACCGATTTCGCAGACGTCATGTTCGAGGTTTTCCGCGAGGAAAACGTGCCAGTGTGCGAATTTGCGGAAGATCTACCGGAAATATTCAACGTCGATGACGACCCCGTACCCACCGTCAACGAGCCTGATAATGAAGAGCTTTTTTAGCAAAATATAGTATGGGCAGAAAGGCAGAAAGCACCCATTACCGCGCCCGCATGATGCTGGCGCAGGAAGCCGCTCGCATCATCGTCGAGCATGGGATCGATGACTACAGGGCCGCCAAAATAAAGGCCGCCGAACGCCTGGGCTTTGCGAATCGCGGTTCTTTGCCCGACAACGGTGAAATTGAACAGGCGTTGTCCGCACACTGGCAGTTATTTTATGCTGATTCGCACTCTGGCTTGCTGCAAAAGTTACGCAGCGCCGCCCTGTCAGCAATGGATTTGTTATCAGTCTTTGAACCGCGCCTGGTCGGCCCCGTCCTTAACGGCACTGCGGGAACTCATTCCGCTGTCAACCTGCATGTATTTTCCGACAGTGTCGAACAGGTTGCAGATCGATTACGGCGAAACCAGATCTCCAGCAAACTTTACGAAAGGCGGCTCAACAGCCGCCGCGGCCGGACAGAGACCTATGCCGGCTACCGCTTCATGCATCAGGATGCCTCCATTGAGGCTACGGTATTTCCGTTCGATGGTCTTCGTCAGGCGCCCATCAGCTCAATCGACGGCAAGCCGATGCGTCGCGCGGACGCGCGCACCGTTCGGGCGATATTGGCCGAATAGATTTTGCTAGCGCTTCTCGATCGGCGTGTAGTCACGCAACCCCGGCCCCACATACAGCTGGCGCGGCCTGGCAATTTTGCCGTGCGGATTGCCGATCATTTCCCGCCAGTGGGCGACCCAGCCAACCGTGCGGCCGATGGCAAACATGACGGTGAACATTGACGTCGGTATGCCGAGTGCCCGGTAGATAATGCCGGAGTAGAAATCGACGTTCGGGTACAGGTTTTTCTCGATGAAATATTCATCCTTGAGCGCAACCTCCTCCAGTTCCAGCGCGAGATCGAACAGTGGAGAATTCTGGCGACCGACCTGTTTCAGTACGCGGTGGCACATCTCGCGGATGATATTCGCGCGTGGATCAAAGTTCTTGTAGACACGGTGACCGAAGCCCATCAGGCGGAATGGATCGTCCTTGTCTTTAGCCTTGTCGATGTATTTCTTGATGTTGCTGGTGTGACCGATCTCTGCCAGCATCGCCAGAACCGCCTCGTTGGCGCCGCCGTGCGCGGGGCCCCAAAGGGCGGCGATGCCGGCGGCAATCGCCGAATACGGATTAGCGCCTGAGCTGCCCGCCATGCGCACCGTGGAGGTTGAGCAATTTTGTTCGTGATCAGCGTGCAGGATAAACAGCAAATCGAACGCTTCTGCGGCGACCGGGTCAATCTCATACTCCTCTGCGGGTACCGCAAAAAGCATGTGCAGCAGATTGTCGCAATATCCCAGATCGTTGCGCGGATATATAAAGGGTTGCCCGGCATTGAGCTTGTAAGCGGCGGCGGCAATCGTCGGCAACTTCGCGAGAATGCGATGCGTGAATACCTCGCGGGCGTGCGGATCATTGATATCCATCGTGTCGTGGTAATAAGCCGACATGGAACCAACAACGGCCGACAGCATCGCCATCGGGTGCGCATCGTAACGGAAACCGGTAAAGAAACGCAGCATGCCTTCGTTCAGCATCGTATGACGCCTAATCGAGCTGGAGAATGTCTCCAGTTCTACCGCTGTTGGCAGATCACCGTAAAGCAGCAGGTAAGCAACCTCAATGAAACTGGAGTGCTTCGCCAGCTGTTCCACAGGATAGCCGCGATACAGGAGCACGCCTTTGTCACCATCAATGAATGTGATCTCGCTGTCGCAACTACCGGTGGCGACGAATCCCGGATCATAGGTAAAGACACCCAGATCCCGATTGAGGCCACTGATGTCCAGCACGTCCGGCCCCAGCGTCCCTTGGCGTACCGGCAACTGCATGGATTTCGAGCCGTCTGCATTCGTCAGCGTATAGGTGTCATTGGTCATATTCATCCTTAAAATCAAGTTCGTGCTATCTCTAACCACTACAGGCAAGCGGCAGCGCGACAGCATGGCGCCGGGTCAATCAGGCGGCTGTCGCTATTCGCTGCCGACGCGGCAACAAGACATGGTGCCGCAAGCCGGGTAATCAGGCAAATGGGATTGCATTTTTCCGGGCACCCGTTCTAACGGGCGAAACAGGCAATGATTGCAGGCTGCTGAAGAAGCCCCCTGTTTTGCGTACGGCCCAGTACAGGGAAATGCCGCAATCTTAGCTTATGCCGTATTTGCGACGGAATTTGTCAACACGTCCGCCCGCATCAATGGTCTTCTGCTTGCCGGTATAGAAAGGGTGGCAGTTTGCACAGACTTCAACGGTCAGATCTTCGCCCAGCGTTGATCGAGTGGTGAACTCATTGCCACAACTACAGGTCACTTTGAGTTCAGCGTAGCTGGGATGTATATCGGCTTTCATTTTGTTTCTCCGCCGTGCCGGGCAGCTTGAAAAGGTCGCGTAGCATATAGGGAAGCGGGTGCCGTCGCAAGTCCCGGCAGCCCGCTGAAAACTTATCCACAGAACCTGTGGATAACACTGTGGATGAAAATTGTGTGAGTGGGCTAAGTCGGGGTTTTTAAAGCACCCTTATTAATATGTCTATTTTATGTCCAAATTCGTTATTTCTTTAATATCAACAACTTACTGGCACTATTAGACGGACAAGCTGAGATGTAGTGCTTAATGCACGGAAAAAATAGGATTACGCCGTTCCTTGTGCATAACGGCGCCTCATTGTTCGACCCCGCAAGCGGCTTGATTGCCACGTTAAAGCACTGCTTGCGAGGGTAGAAATTGCTCCTGGAGGTCGTTCAGGAAGCGTAATCCCAGCCCGGTCGGTTGCCACGATTCAGCATCGATTTGCTGCAGCAAGCCTTTGCCCCGGCAAGCCTCCAGGCGAGCGCGCAAAACGCCGGACTCAAGCCCGGTACGCTCCTCGAAAGCGGTGGTCGTGAACCCCTGCGGCAGGCGCAGCACATTTAGCATGTACTCAAACGCGATGTCCTCGCGATCCAGTCGGCGTAACGCTGTGCGTCCGGAACCGTCAGTGAGCGCCTCAATATAAGCCAGCGGATGCGCCGGCTTCTGATAACGATGAATGGCACCTTGCGGGTCCGTCATCTTGCCATGCGCCCCGGCACCCACCGCGATGTAGTCACCGAACAGCCAGTAATTCAGATTGTGACGGCATTCAAAGCCGGGCCTGGCGAAGGCCGAAATTTCATATCTCGAGTACCCGGCAGCGCTGAGGAGGGCGTGACAAGACTCCTGCATCTCAAACGCTGCGTCATCGTTCGGCAAATCCGGCGGCGGGCGACTGTAGAAGATCGTGTTCGGCTCAAGCGTCAGGTGATAATAGGATATGTGCTCCGGATGCAGGTCAACCGCCTTGCGCAAATCCGCCAGGGCCATCGCGTGCGTCTGTCCGGGCAATCCGTACATCAGGTCAATATTGATGCTATCAAAACCGGCCGCAACAGCCTCCCGAAAGGCATCGAGAATCTCGGCAGGACCGTGAATCCGACCGAGTCTTTGCAGCGAGTCCGGATCAAAGCTTTGGGCTCCCAGCGACAATCGATTCACACCCGCCGACCGATACGATGCCAGCGCGCCGCATTCAACCGTGCCGGGATTCGCCTCCAGCGTGATTTCAACATCGCTGGCGACGTCGAATACAGCATGAGCCGCATCCAGGATCTCCTGAATCTCAGCTCCACTGAAAAGACTGGGTGTGCCACCGCCCATGAAAATCGTCTGGATGCTGCGCCCGTTTGCCCGGCTGGCCTCCGCGACAAGATCTGCCTTGAGCGCCTTTATGTATCGTCCCCGTGGCGGCGAATCACCGGCCTTATGGGAATTGAAATCACAGTATGGGCATTTGGCGACACACCACGGCAGGTGAACATACAGCGACAACGGAGGCGGGCGCGCGCCACTCATGCAGCACCACCGGACGCACTCCATTGAGCCTGCATCAGGCGACACAGCGCACGAATCGCCTGACCCCGGTGACTGCGTGCATTTTTCTCGGCGGACGTCAACTCGGCACCGCAGCGCTGGAGTTCCGGGTCGTAAAAAACCGGGTCGTAACCAAATCCTCCTGTGCCCCGCCGCAACTGTACAATCTCTCCGTACCAACGTCCTTGCGCTATGAGTGGATGCGCATCCTCAGCGTTGCGCACAAATACGGCCGCGCAGCGAAAGTGTGCTGCACGATCTGTTATGCCACGAAGTGCCTGCAGGAGCTTGTCGATGTTTTCCTCATCCGTCGCCTGCGGACCCGCGTAGCGTGCAGAGCGTATGCCCGGATGACCGTCGAGTGCCGCAACCACCAGGCCGGAATCGTCGGCCATTGCGGGCAGTCCGGTTTGCCTGGCCGCATTGCGGGCCTTTTGCAGCGCATTCGCGACGAAAGTGTCTCCCGTTTCCTCGGCAGGAATCACGTCAAGCGCAGATTGTGCAATGACGGCAACGTCCGTGCCGGCCAACAGCTCGGTGATTTCCCGCAGCTTGCCGGTATTGCCGGTGGCCATCACAATTTTTGGCAGCGCAGCTTTCACGGGCTGAATCCATCAAACCTACCTTGTTGGACCACTAGGTTTCGCGCCGCAGAACGGCATTCTGCGCGGCCATGATTTCACGGACGCCCACGTCAGCAAGTTCAAGCATCGCATCGAATTCCACTCGGCTGAAAGCATGGCCTTCCGCAGTCCCCTGTACTTCCACAAAATGGCCGGCCTCGTTCATGACCACATTCATATCGGTTTCTGCCTGCGAGTCCTCCGCATAATCAAGATCCAGAACCACTGCACCGTCGAATATACCGACGGAGACGGCCGCAATTTGCCCGAGTATTGGATTGACCTTGAGCTTTTTCGCCGCACACAAACGATCCATCGCAATGCGCAGCGCCACGTAAGCGCCGCTTATTGCCGCTGTCCGCGTACCACCGTCTGCCTGCAGCACATCGCAATCGAGGGTCACGGTACGTTCACCCAGCGCCTCAAGATCCGTCACCGCCCGCAGTGACCGTCCGATCAGCCGCTGAATTTCCTGCGTTCGGCCGCTTTGCTTGCCGCGCGCGGCTTCCCGTCCGGTGCGGGTATGCGTTGACCGCGGCAGCATACCGTATTCCCCGGTCACCCAACCGCGGCGCTCGCCACGCATCCACGGCGGCACTCGGGATTCGACACTCGCGTTACACAGCACTCGAGTGTCGCCAAACTCGACCAACACACTGCCCTCCGCGTGTTTGGTGAAATCGGTGATAAAACGCACCGGACGCATTTCATTTGCCTGGCGGCCACTTGGGCGCATTACTTTCTCCTAAAATTTCCAGGCCAGGTGCTGACCGTAGCTGGCCGTTTATGCTCCGATCCAGCGCAATACCGTCGCGGTTGTATTGTCGCTGTAGGGCGCGTTGGTCTGCAATGCTTTCAGGCTGATCGCCTTCAGGTTTTCCACCAGAGACTCGTCGGCCCGCGTGGTAATCTGCGCGATTTCCTGATCCGTTGCGCCAGACCACAGACCGTCGCTGCAGGCAAGCAAAACATCGCCGGGTTGCAGCGGCTTGCGTCCGGTAATGCTCATATCCGGCACCGGCGCATCGCCGCCGATACAACATTCGACAAAATTGCGCATTGGGTGCTCGAGCGCCTCTGCTTCGCTGATCGCGCCTTCCTGGATGAGAACCTCCACGTGGCTGTGGTCGCGTGATCGCGCCACCAGCTGGCCAGCGCGCAATTGATAAATGCGACTGTCGCCGACGTGCGCCCAGAAAGAGCCGCCATCCTGAACCAGACAAACCGCACACGTCGCCCTGGGTCGAAAGTCGACGGCAAGATGGGCACCAAGACCGGCAACCTCATCATGCGCGGTGGCCAGTGCCGAGTACAAAAAACCTTGTGGATCAAGCAACGGCAATTCGGCTGCCGTAAACAGGTCCTGCACCACCTTGAGGCCGGTTTCCGCGGCACGCGCACCGTCGGAATGCCCGCCCATGCCGTCGAACACCATCATCAGCACCGCATTTTCTGCAACCACCACAGCCGCCCGATCCTGATTGTCCTGACGATCACCGATCGCAGACAATTTAGCGTATTCGATTTCCATGCTTTCCGTCCAGCTTTGTGAATAATTTTCGCGCTGGACTGGCTGTAAAAGGCCAACCCGGCTTAGAATTATCACCGTTAACTCTCAAACACGCTAATTCAGACGACGTATTGTGTAACCTGCCGCACATGATCACGCGGCTTTCAGCCTGACGCATTGAGCGGCATTGAGACGAGTGATAACAGGGGTTTTGAATGTTACATAGTATGACAGGCTTTGCACGACAGATTATGGAGTCCGCAGCGGGATCACTGACCTGCGAGTTGCGGGCGGTGAACCACCGTTATCTCGATACGCAGTTTCGTTTGCCGGATGAGTTACGACCGAAGGAAGTCGAGCTGCGCCGGCAGGTCGGCGCGACACTTAAACGCGGCAAAGTGGAGTGCACGCTGAGTTTTCATCGCACGGCCGGCAGCGATTCCAGTATGGCGCTGAACGAGGAACTTGTACGGCAGATTGGCACGCAACTCACCGAAATCTCGGCAATGCTGCCCGACGCCCGGGCAGCTGATTGCATCGATATATTGCGCTGGCCCGGGGTTGTCCTTGAACGGGAAATCGATGCGGAGCCACTCTTCGCCGACGCGCAGCAGTTACTGGCCAATACGCTGGACACGCTGATGAAAATGCGTCGCAGTGAGGGCGAACGCATCGAAGCGATGCTGCACTCCCGCTGCGAGGATGTTCTGCGCATTGCAGCAAGCATCAGGGCACGCATGCCCGAAGTGCTGGAAGTGGCGCGCAGGAAACAGCTGGAACGACTTGAAAAACTCGCTGTCAGCGCCGACCCCAACCGGCTGGAGATCGAATTGGCGCTGGTGAGTCAGAAGCTGGATGTCGACGAAGAGCTCGATCGACTCGAAAGTCACATCACCGAGATTCGTGACGCGATGCTGGGCGAGGATGCCGTGGGTCGACGACTCGATTTCCTGATGCAGGAACTCAATCGGGAGGCCAATACACTGGGCTCCAAGTCCGGCGATACGAAAACCTCGCGAGCCGCGGTTGAACTGAAAGTGCTCATAGAACAAATGCGTGAGCAGATTCAAAACGTCGAATAGACCAATTACGCATCAAGCGTCACAGAAATATCGCAGCTTATGAAAAAAACCGCCCGCCTTTTCGTTATTGCCGCACCGTCGGGTGCCGGCAAAACGACCCTCGTTCAGGCGATGGTCCGACGCTACCCGGAGTTGCGCTTTTCGGTGTCCTATACCACTCGCAAACGGCGCAAGAACGAGAAAGATGGTCGCGACTATTTTTTTGTGTCAGCGGAGGAGTTCTCCCGACTGGAAGCCTGCGGGGAATTGCTCGAGTCGGCTCTCGTTTTCGACAACCATTACGGCACCAGTCGCACACAGGTGGAAGAACACCTGGCCTGCGGCCACAACGTGATCCTTGAGATCGACTGGCAGGGCGCACAACAAGTGCGCCAGTCCATGCCGGATTGCATTTCGATATTCGTTCTGCCTCCCTCCCGCAGGGAGCTTGCCCGGCGGCTGCAGGCTCGACGCACCGATAGCGAAGCCGTTATTGCGCGCCGTCTGGGCGACGCATCAGGCGACATGTCTCACTGGGACGAGTTTGACTACTGCGTCATTAACGCTGACCTGGATCTGGCGGTCGCCAAGATGGAGTCAATTCTTGCGGGTAAGAACACCGCAAATCGTCGCGATAATGCCGCTCTCCGGGCGGATATCCAGAGAATACTGGCGCAACCATAATATAATGCGGTAAACTGGTCGGTCTTGGGTAAATTAAGTGGCGTTTTTGCCACCGGTTGGAGTAACAGAAGAAATGGCCAGAATTACGGTCGAAGATTGTCTGCAGAATATCGAAAATATTTTTGAGATGGTTCTCGTTGCAGCAAAGCGCGCTCGACGCGTTGCCCACGGGGCTGATCCGCTAGTCGACGCCAAGAATGACAAGCCCACCGTCATTGCCTTGCGTGAAATCGCCGCAGGGCATATCACAGCGTCCATTCTCGAGGAAATCGAGCAACCCGTGATTGACGAGTTTCTTCAGCCTGAGAGCAGCGAAGCAATCATGCCGATGCGAATGCGCGGCATCTCCATAGGCGATTAAGGCCCAGATCAAGCACCCGCCCGTCCGGGAACAGCGTCAAAGTAACCGCCCACCTGACAAGCCCGGTGTCGACCGGCTCGATATCAGACACCGTTACAAACCGGTTATCATGAGGCATGGACTACGCCCCCTCCATTCTCGCCAAACTGCCCGGCATATCGTCACGTCTGGACAGGAATTTGCGGCACCTGCTCGAAACACTCGAAAGCTACATGCCCGACGACCAGGTCGAGCTGATACTGCGCGCCTACAAATTCGGTGCTGAAGCGCACCAGGGACAGACCCGCCTGAGCGGTGAACCCTACATTTCGCACCCGCTTGCCGTCGCACAAATTCTTGCTGACATGCACCTGGACGGCCAGGCCATCGCCGCTGCCATTTTGCATGACGTCATCGAAGACACGGAGATCGATGTGGCCGATCTCGAACAGCAATTCGGTAACGAGATTGCAATACTCGTGGATGGCGTGAGCAAACTCGATCAGATTCAATTCGACAGCCAGGCCGAAGCGCAGGCCGAAAGTTTTCGCAAGATGATGCTGGCGATGATTGAAGATATTCGCGTCATCCTGGTGAAACTCGCCGACCGTCTGCACAACATGCGGACGCTGGCTGCGATGCCGCCCAAAAAACAAGCTCGCATCGCCCGGGAAACGCTGGACATATACGCTCCTATTGCAAATCGACTCGGCATCAATCGCCTGAAAATTGAACTCGAGGATCTGGGCTTCCGCTATCTCTACCCGTTTCGCTACCGCGTTATCGGCAGGGTTCTGCGCAGGCGCACCGGCAATCAGCGCCAGATCGTGAAAAAAATTACGGAACAGCTCGAAAAAGCCATGCGCGAAGAGGGCATCGAGGGCCAGGTGAATGGCCGTGAAAAGCACTTGTACAGCATCTATAAAAAAATGGCGGAGAAGAAACGCTCGCTGACCGACATCGCCGATGTCTTTGGTTTTCGCATCGTCGTTGAAGATGTGAACACCTGTTATCGAATGCTTGGCATCGTGCACGGCAGATTCAAACCCATGCCAGGGCGATTCAAGGATTACATCGCCATTCCACGGGTCAACGGCTATCAATCACTGCACACGACATTATTTGGCCCCAAGGGTTTGCCGCTCGAAGTACAGATTCGCACCGTCGAGATGGATCGTGTCGCCGAGTCCGGCGTCGCGGCGCACTGGCAATACAAAGCCGAAGACAAGACCACGGCATCGCCACAACGCCGCGCGCGTGAGTGGCTTGCGAAGCTGCTCGAGATTCAGAAGTCCGGCAGCCCGGAAGAGTTCCTGGAGAGCGTCAAGGTCGACCTTTTCCCCGACAAGATTTATGTCTTTACGCCCAAGGGCGACATCATGCCTTTGCCCAAGGGGGCGACTGTCGTGGACTTCGCGTATGCGGTGCATACCGATGTCGGCAATCGCTGCGTCGCCGCCAAGATCGATCGTAATCTCGTGCCGCTGCGTACTGTTTTACAGAATAGTCATACCGTCGAGATCATCACCGCGCGCGGTGCCAAGCCAAACCCGAACTGGGTTACGTTCGTAGCAACGGCCAAGGCGCGTTCCGCCATTCGAAATTACATGAAGAGCATGCGCAGCAGTGAGTCGATTGACCTGGGCAAACGCCTTCTTGATCGGTCGCTGAAGGATATCAATTCGTCGCTGCGCAAGATCGGCAAAGTACGCATGCGCTCCGTGCTCGACGAACTCAACATCGAGACCACCTCTGACTTGTTCGGGCAACTCGGACTTGGCGAGCGCCTCGCCCCGCTCACCGCCCGATACCTCGTGGGTGGAGAAGAGGACGACGAAACACAGGCCGCGGCAAGCCTCGTTATTGCAGGCACTGAGGGCATGGTGATGAGCTACGCCAAGTGCTGCTACCCGATTCCTGGCGACAGTGTGATGGGGTATCTGAGTGCCGGCCGCGGCATCGTCGTACATCGCAATCACTGCGGCAATCTCACCAATTTCCGCAAGCACCCGGAAAAGTGGCTGGCCGTCAGTTGGGAAGCAGACATTGAGCGTGAGTTTTCCAGCCAGATTCAGGTGGCCACGGTGAACAAGACCGGTGTCCTGGCTGAAGTTGCTTCAGTCATCGGCGATTCTGACTCAAACATCGAACAAGTCTCCGTAATGGATCGGCACGAAGACTGCACTGAAATTTCTTTTCTGCTTACCGTTAGAGATCGAACCCACCTGGCACGGGTAATGCGCAATGTCCGGAAAATGCCGAGTGTCCTGCGCGTATCGCGCGTTTGCGCCTGACAAATTTTGGAGGTCGACTTGTCAAAAAATGTAATTCATACCGATGACGCACCTGCGGCTATCGGTCCTTATTCCCAGGCGATTGAAACGAACGGCCTGGTATTCCTGTCTGGCCAGATTCCACTTGATCCCGCCACCATGGAACTGGTCGAGGGTGATTTTGAAACCAGGGCTCGCCAGGTCTTCGCCAATCTCCGCGCCGTCACCGAGGCAGCGGGTAGCGACCTCAACCATATCGTCAAGCTCACCATCTACCTGACCAACCTCGACAACTTCGCGGCCGTCAATGCGGTAATGGCTGAATACTTCGATGCGCCGTTTCCGGCGCGCGCTGCACTGGGTGTCGCGTCACTGCCGAAGGGAGCAGACATTGAAGCAGAGGCAGTGCTTGCGCTGTAAGCAAATGGTACCGGTGTGCACCAGCAAGAAAACAAACTTCACGCGCCGCTCACCACGCTGAAGGGGATCGGCCCGGCGCTGGCCGGCAAGCTTGAGCGGCTCGATGTTTATCGAGTGGAAGACCTCCTGTTCATGTTGCCGCTGCGGTATGAGGACCGTACTCGCCTCACGGTCCTCGGTGCGGCAAGACCCGGGCAACGCTGCCTGGTCAGTGGCGAGGTGTTGCTGGCCGAAACGGTCTATCGCGGCCGCCGCAGCCTGTTGGTACGCATCGCGGATGGTACCGGCCAACTCACGCTGCGCTTCTTCTATTTCTCGCGCCAGCAACAAAGCCAGTTTCAGCAAGGCGTTCGCGTGAGTTGCTACGGGGATGTGCGCGCCGTGGCAGGGGGTCTGGAAATGATCCATCCGGAGTATCGGCTCCTGAAACCGGAGCACGACGCGGTGACCAGTGATGCCCTGACACCGGTCTATTCGGTCACCGAGGGCGTGCAGCAGGTCCGCTTGCGCAACCTCGTGGCACAGGCGCTTGAAATCATGCGTTCGACCGCGCCGAGTGAGCTTTTGCCCGACGATGTACTCGCGGATCTCCACTTACCGACATTGACCGCCGCGCTACTCTATTTGCACCAACCCCCGCCGGATGCCGATCTGCAGAGCATTGAGGCGGGCAAACACCCGTGTCAGTTGCGTCTCTCCTTTGAGGAACTCCTCGCGCATTACATGAGCCTAAGAAACCTTCGCCTGCTTGCACGCCGGGAGGCGGCAGTTGCGCTGCGCGGCGGCCGCGAAGAAATGCAGGCTTTCATCCGCTCCCTGCCGTATCAGCTGACCGGGGCCCAGGATCGTGTTTGTACCGAGATTGCCGCAGACCTGAGCCAACCGCATCCAATGATGCGACTTGTCCAGGGAGACGTTGGTTCCGGCAAAACAGTGGTGGCCGCCGTCGCCTGCATCAAGGCGATTGCCTGTGGCAAACAGGCCGCCATCATGGCGCCAACGGAATTGCTCGCCGAACAACACTGGCACAACTTCAATCTGTGGTTTCACGATTTCGATTTGCAACTGGCCTGGCTTGCCGGCAGCCAGCGCAGCAAAGACCGCAAAGAATCACTGGCCGCCATCGCCACGGGCGCAGCCGACCTGATCATAGGCACGCACGCACTTTTTCAGGATGGGGTCGACTTCCACGGTCTGGCACTGATCATCATCGATGAGCAGCACCGCTTTGGCGTGCAACAACGCATGGCATTAAGAGACAAAGGCATGAGCGGCAAACTGCACCCACATCAATTGGTCATGACCGCAACACCGATACCGCGGACGCTGGCAATGGCTGCCTATGCTGATCTGGATACGTCAATTATTGATGAGTTGCCACCAGGTCGACAGCCGGTAACGACCGTGGCACTGCCGGACAAACGACGCGAAGAGGTCATTGCCCGGGTACGCAAGGCCTGCTCTGGCGGCCAGCAGGCCTACTGGGTTTGTCCACTGATTGAAGAATCGGCAGTGTTGAACTACGAGGCCGCCGAAGCCCGTCATAATTTGCTCGTTGAGGCGCTGCCGGAGCTGCGCATCGGCCTGGTGCACGGACGCATGAAATCGCTGGCGAGAGACAAAGTCATGCGTGCGTTCAAAGAGGGCAAGATCGACGTCCTTGTCGCCACCACCGTGATCGAGGTCGGCGTGGATGTTCCGGCCGCGAGCCTGATGATCATTGAGAATGCCGAACGCATGGGCTTGTCACAGTTACACCAGCTGCGTGGCCGGGTCGGCCGCGGCCGCGAGCAAAGTCACTGCGTCCTGCTGTATCGACAGCCCCTGGGGCAACTTGCCCGCAGCCGCCTGGCTGTGCTGCGAGACAGCAATGACGGCTTCCTGGTCGCCCAGCGTGATCTTGAGTTACGCGGCCCCGGTGAATTGCTCGGCACGCGTCAGACCGGCTTGCCCCAGTACCGCATTGCGAACCTGCTGCGTGATGCCGAATTGATGCCCGCAGTGAAGCGCGTTGCCGAGCGGCTGCAGCGGTCAGAAAAGCAGAAAGCGGCGCTCATCATAACGCGCTGGCTTGGAGATGCCGGTCGGTACGGCAAAGTGTAGTATTCGACGCCATGCATAACCCCGTTACTCAGGGACCGGCAAACCCGGGACCCGCCCAGCAATTTCGCCACTACGTGCAACTCATGCGTCTCGACAAGCCGATCGGTATCTGGCTGCTGTTATGGCCCATGCTTTGGGCGCTCTGGCTGGCGGGCGAGGGGCACCCGGACGGAGGCGTATTCATTGTTTTTGTGCTGGGCGTGATCATCATGCGCTCGGCCGGCTGCGTACTCAATGATCTGGTCGACCGCAATATCGATCCATACGTCGAGAGAACCCGTCATCGTCCCATCGCGTCGGGCGCAGTCACACCCGTCGAAGCACTGACTCTTTTTGTCGGTCTGTCGTTAATTGCCATCGGTCTTGCCGCGATGCTAAACCGACCGGCGCAGTTGCTGGCAATCGTCGCAGCGCTGCTGACACTCGCATACCCGTTCATCAAGCGTTACGTATCTGTGCCGCAGCTTTTTCTCGGCGCCGCTTTCGGCTGGGCAGCACCCATGGCTTTCGCCGCGCAAACCGGCGAGACAGCCCAGCTTGCCTGGCTGGTCTTCGGCACCGCGCTGGTCTGGGCCGTTATTTACGACACTTTTTACGCGATGGTCGATCGCGACGATGACATCAAGGCCGGCGTCAAATCAACCGCCGTTTTATTTGGCGACCTCGACTTGTTCGTCATTGGCGGCATGCAATTACTGATGCTCGCCGCGCTGCTGTTCATCGGCGATATGGCAGAGCTCAGTGCGTGGTACTACCTCACCATTGTCATCGTGGCCATGCTCATGGGCTATCACCAGTGGCTGGCACGCGCGCGCAAGAAAAGCGGCTGTTTCGCCGCCTTTTTGCACAACCACCACATTGGTATGGTGGTCTTCATTGGCATCCTGTTGCACTACACCTTCAACCCGGCACCCTTGTAGAAACCACGCTTATGGCGATGCGTGGGCGATCGTCAGAACGCCAACGTATTCGACGCCACCGGCAAGGAGAGTCGAAGCCAACGCCCGACAGGTCTCTCCGGTTGTCATGACATCGTCGATGATGAGTGCGCGTTGACACCTCGGCGCAGCAATCATTTCGAAGGCTCCGCTCATGTTGGATTTTCGGGTCGCCGCATCAAGGCCCGATTGCGGTTCGGTTGGACGCATCCTCGCAACGCAATGTCGGATGGGTAAAGCCGTGCAACGATGCAAGTATTTCGCTAACTCCTGGGCCTGATTGAAACCGCGCGTCGCCTGTCGCCATCGATGCAGCGGCACTGGCACCAGCGCATCAAAATTATGCACACGGGCTGCGAGCCTGGGCAGCGCCAGGGACGCCAGGGCGGGTGCAAGATACAGCCGTCGCCCGAACTTCAAGGCCTTGATCGCTGCATCCAGCGGAAAATCATAGTGCAGCGGCGCAATGGTGACGTGAAACGGCGGCGGTCTCTGCTGGCAATTGCCGCAAATAACACCCACCGGCAGCGGCGTGGCAAGCGGTGTACCGCAGCGCTCGCAACAACATGCGATCCAGGGCAAATCCGCATGACAGCCCTCGCACACAAACCCGTCGACCAGGGTTTCGCCGCAAAAGACACAACAGGCCGGCAGCAACATATCAGCGAGATGTTTGCTTATGCGTTTTGCGGCCACGCCGATCATTTCGCAAGCATGCGCCGGTCCACTCGCTGCCACCACGATCTTAAGTGGCCACTATCAGCATAAATTCCCTCGCCGTTTACAGCGATTGCTTCTATCCTTGACCGTCTGATGTCGACGCAAACCCCTCATAACCCATTTCGGCGGAGTGACGTCATACGCCGTTTTGACCGGGCCGCCGCCGACTTCGCAGACAGCGACTTCGTGCACCGGCATGCCTGCGACGGCCTGCTGGAACGGATGCGCCCGATGCAACTGAAATCGAAGCGTATTCTCGACCTCGGTTGCGCGACCGGTGCGGGCAGTCGACAATTGTCCCGGCCCTTGCGCCGCAACCATGTAATCAGCCTGGATATTTCCCAAAATATGCTGCAGCGTGCGCGGCAGCAGCGATCACGTTTGGCGCGGATCTCGGAGCTGCGTGCCGATGCCATGCAACTGCCGCTAAATACCGGCAGCGTGGATCTCGTCTTCGCCAACATGCTGCTTCCCTGGATTGGCGACCTGGACGGTTTTTTCACGGAAGTCGCCAGAGTCCTGCGCAACGATGGCCTGTTTGCCTACTCAACGCTCGGGCCGGCAAGCCTCGCTGGTTTGCGTCAGGCCTGGTCAAGTGTTGACGATCGCGCACATGTCAATCCGTTTGTCGACATGCACAACGTCGCCGATGCCGTCATGCGCGCCGGTCTTCGCGATCCCATTGTGGATATTGACCCGCTGTTCATCAGTTATCGTGACTTGTCCGCGCTGTTTCGGGATCTGACAGCCACCGGAGCACGCAACTGCCTGCGGACCCGGTTTCCGCATTTGACCGGCAAGCAGCATTTTCAGCGCATGCGCCACGAGTTGCAAAAGCAGTTTCGCGGCGGCACGCTGAGTGTTGAACTGGAGATCGTTTATGGCCACGCCTGGGGTGGTGGACCACGGCAAACACCCGGTGAATTCCGCCTGGATCCGTCGCAAATCGGACGGCGGCAAGGTTAGCTTGCGGCGAATTAAATCAGAACCTGTCGCAAATAGTTAAGTTATTGTTAATACAATGATTATTGGCAACTGGCAATACACAAACTGTTGCATGGCGAGCGGGCTTTCAGTACACTGCGCTGGCTTTCTGACCGGCGCGCCTGATTCTGACTACCGGCGAACAAACCGAGTAATTGTCACTCACAAGAATGGCGGTATCCCGGGCTTGTATCGTTGCCAACTGCTACCCCGACAAGCCACTGAATTTTGACCCAAAGGCCAGAGTTTTGGGCGAGTGTGCCAGTCGTGATGGCCCGGAACTGTGCCTTGACGCAGTCGCTCTGAAAGCCGGGTTAAAGGGTCAAATATGTGCGGTTGCCAGCGCGCCCACAGGGTGAATTCTCGATGTTACGAAAAGTGTATCTAAGCGTGATCGGTCTCCTCGGAGCGAGCAACGCGAGTGCCGATTGGACGCTCAACATGCCACGTGGCGTGACCGAGCTAAGTGCGGAAACTTACGCTCTGCACATGCAGGTCTTTTACTGGTGCTGTGCGATCGGAGTGCTGGTTTTTGGCGTGATGATTTACTCGCTGATACGCCATCGCAAGTCCCCGGGTGCCGAGCCCGCAACGTTTTCACACAGCATGAAAGCCGAGGTGATCTGGACCACCATTCCAATCATCATTCTGCTGATCCTGGTCGTGCCCTCGGCCAGAACCCTGATCAAACTCGAGGACACTCGCAAGCCGGACATGACGATCGTTGCGACCGCTTATCAGTGGCGCTGGCACTACCGCTACCAGGGGCAGGATGTTGCGTTTTACAGCAGCCTCGCGCGCACCAGTGGGGTGGCGCGCCGACTGGATTCCAGCATAGACCCTTTTACGGTGGAGAATTATCTCCTCGACGTTGACAACCCACTGGTTGTTCCTGTCGGCCGCAAAGTTCGCCTGCTGCTGACATCGAATGATGTTGTGCATTCGTGGTGGGTTCCCGAACTGGCAATAAAAAAGGACGCCATCCCGGGCTTCATGAATGAAACATGGTTCAAAGCGGATGTTGTCGGGACCTACCGAGGCCAATGCGCAGAGCTTTGCGGCATGGATCACGGTTACATGCCGATTGTCGTCAAGGTGCTTGAGCCACAGGCCTACGCTGCCTGGCTGGCCTCCAGGCAGCCGACTGCGCTGCAATCAGCCGACACGAACTAATTCAGGAAATTGGTGAGCCCACGAAGGCCGCCGCGGAGAGAAAGAGATGACCAGTGCAGTAATGGATGCACATCATAGCGAAGAGCATCACGGACCGGCGAAGGGCATCAGGCGCTGGCTGTACGCGACCAATCACAAAGACATCGGTACGATGTACCTGGTCTTGAGCCTGGTGATGTTCCTGACCGGCGGAGCCATGGCGCTGGTCATCCGGTCTGAGTTATTCCAGCCGGGTCTGCAGTTCATTGCACCCAATGTGTTCAATCAGTTGACCACGATGCACGCCCTGATCATGGTGTTCGGCGCCGTCATGCCCGCCTTTGTCGGGCTCGCCAACTGGATGATCCCGATGATGATCGGCGCCCCCGACATGGCGCTGCCAAGAATGAACAACTGGTCATTCTGGATTCTGCCGTTCGCATTCCTGATGCTGGTTGCAACATTCTTCATGCCCGGTGGTGCACCGGCAGCCGGCTGGACGATGTATCCACCCCTGGTGCTGCAAACCGGCGACGCCTTTCCCTACCTGATTTTCTCCGTTCACCTGCTGGGCATTTCGTCCATCATGGGCGCGATTAACATCATTGTGACCATCGTCAACATGCGCGCACCCGACATGTCGCTGTTGAAAATGCCGATGTTTGTCTGGACCTGGCTCATCACGGCGTACTTGCTGCTGGCAGTAATGCCGGTCCTGGCCGGGGCGGTCACCATGTTGCTGACCGACCAGTTCTTCGGTACCAGCTTCTTTCTTGCTGCCGGTGGCGGCGACCCGGTGTTGTTCCAGCACATCTTCTGGTTCTTCGGGCATCCCGAAGTGTACATTCTGATTCTGCCTGCCTTCGGCGTGATATCGGAGATCATCCCGACCTTCTCCCGCAAGCCCCTGTTCGGCCATGACTCGATGGTTTATGCCGCGTCAAGTATTGCTTTCCTGTCCTTCATTGTCTGGGCGCATCACATGTTTACGGTGGGCATGCCACTGACGGGCCAGCTGTTTTTCATGTTTTCGACCATGTTGATCGCCGTTCCGACCGGTGTGAAATTGTTCAACTGGATCGCCACCATGTGGCGCGGGACGATGACCTTCGAAACGCCGATGTTGTTTGCCATCGCGATTCTTTTCCTGTTCACCATCGGTGGTTTCTCGGGCATAATGCTGGCGATCGTGCCCGCTGATATTCAATACCACGACTCCTACTTCGTTGTAGCCCACTTCCACTATGTACTCGTGCCGGGATCCATATTCGCCATCATGGCAGCCGTCTATTACTGGCTGCCCAAGTGGAGCGGCCATATGTACAACGAGTCGCTGGGCAAATTGCACTTCTGGTTGTCGGCCGTTTTTGTCAATGTGACGTTCTTCCCGATGCATTTCCTCGGACTCGCGGGCATGCCACGACGTATTCCGGATTATTCAACGCAATTTGCTGACTTCAATTCGATTGCGAGTGTCGGCGCGATCGGCTACGGGCTGTCGCAACTTCTTTTCGTCTATGTCGTCATCCAATGTGTGCGCGGCAAGGGAGCAAAGGCAACCAGCGAGGTTTGGGACAATCCCAAAGGACTGGAATGGACGTTACCGTCGCCGGCTCCCTACCATTCTTTTGAAGTACCGCCGAAAGTCTCGTCGGAAAGCGCTTTTTCCTGATGGCTGAGAACCCGGATCGCAAGGCGGCCGCACGGAGATCAGCGTTGATTCTCGGTCTTGTTGCGATTGCGTTTTATCTGGGATTTATTTATCTCAGTGCAGGAAGTTCGTAACGGTGGACGAACAGGTGAAGATGCGCAGGCAAGAAGCGAAAGAGGAGCCGGGCGACGTCGCACTCGCCGGGCGACTGGTTTTTCTGGCGGTCGCGATGTTTGGTTTCGGCTTCCTGCTGGTGCCCATATACGATGTGTTTTGCGAAATTACCGGTCTTGGCGGAAAAACAAATGACGTGGCCGCCATAGTCGAGGAATCCGTCGACCAGGACAGGACGATCAAGCTCGGCTTCGTGACAACCGTCAATGGTTACGCCCCCTGGGAGTTTGTGGCTGAGGTCGAAGAGATGACCATTCATCCCGGTGGCATTTACGAAGCCACCTTCCTCGCCACAAACCTGACGAACCGGCACAAAATTGCCCAGGCCGTGCCGAGCGTCGCGCCCGCGCAGGCAGCCAGGTATTTCAAAAAACTGGAGTGCTTCTGTTTTACTGCGCAGGAATTTGCGCCGGGTGAGACAAAAAGGATGCCGGTCCGCTTCATTGTCGAATCGGATCTGCCGGACTACATTGATACTATTACACTGGCATACACTTTCTTTGACACCGCACGCGCGACAGATGCCACTCCGACTGCCATGCATACTGCACACTAGAAAGGTTTTTCGGAACACACATGACACACGCAGAAGATCGCTATTACGTACCCCAAAACAGCCACTGGCCGATTGTCGGCTCAGTTGGTCTGTTCTTGTTAATGGTGGGCGCGTCAAGCTGGCTCAACGGTAGTGATGCTGGTTTCTGGGTCATGATGTCAGGTGTCGCCGTCGTTATCTTCATGCTGGCAGGCTGGTTCAGCACCGTGATCGGGGAAAGCATCAGCGGCAGGTTTAATCAGCAAGTCGACATGTCATTTCGCATGGGCATGTTCTGGTTCATTTTTTCGGAAGTGATGTTTTTCTCCGTGTTTTTTGGCGCACTCTTTTACTCCCGCAACATGTCAATTCCCTGGCTGGGCGGCGACAGCAACAACTTCTTCACCAACCTGTTGTTGTGGGGCGGCTATGAAAGCACCTGGCCGTCCAACGGGCCTGGCAACGCCGGTGGCGACTACGAAGTGATGCAGCCTTTTGGTTTGCCGCTCATCAACACGGTGATTCTGTTAACGAGCAGCGTCACGCTAACCGTCGCACATCACGCCCTCCTGGCGAGTAAACGCAGCATGCTGAAAGTATTTCTTGCTGCGACGTTCATCCTGGGATTCATCTTCGTTTTTTTGCAGGCGCAGGAATACATTCACGCCTATCATGAGATGAACCTGAAGATGACGACGGGAATCTACGGTTCAACCTTCTATATGCTGACCGGCTTTCATGGCATGCATGTCACGATCGGCGCCTTCATGTTGTCGGTTATCTGGTTGAGAACGATGAAGGGTCATTTCACGCCACGGCATCACTTCGCCTTCGAGGCTGCTGCGTGGTACTGGCATTTTGTCGATGTGGTGTGGCTGGCTCTGTATGTGTTCGTGTACTGGATGTAGACGAATCCTGGCCCGTCGTTCCCGTGGGCATCCAGCCCATAAAATACGCTAGCACCAGGAAGGCGATTAACATCGCCGAGAGTGCGACACGTACCTTGAGAGATTTTAGCAGGCGAGTGGAACTCTGATCGTCCTTGCTCAGGAAAAAAAGCCCGTAGCCCAGGCTGACAACAATCGCAAGGAGTAGAATGAGTACGATGAACTTCATGGGGAGGCTGTTCCTGGTTGAGGTACAGAAGAATACATTGTGAATGAAGCCGTCAAAAAAAACGACGTGTTGTTACGGATTGTCCCACCATTGGCGGCAATTCTGCTGATTGGTGTTTTTGCATTCCTCGGCAACTGGCAGTTGGATCGGGCTGCCGAGAAAGAGGCTCTTGCCGCGATGTTTGAGAGCGAAGCGCCGTACACGCAGATATCCGGTGTCCGTGACGTCGCGCCCTTCGAGCGCATCGAGGTACGCGGCCGTTTTCTGCCGCAGCGGCAAGTGCTGATCGACAACATCATTCGTAATGCGAGGGTCGGTTACTTTGTTGTAACCGCACTTGAATATGATACCGGTCAACCGTTGCTGATCGTCAACCGCGGCTGGATCGAAAAACCGCGCGATCCAAAAACGCTTGCGGACATTACGATTGCCAATGATTGGCGCACACTAAAGGGCAGAGCCGGCCACTTGCCACGCGTCGGCATCCGCAGTGACGAACCTTTCGCTGGCAGCGCTGGCTGGCCGCGGGTCGCTGTCTATCCGACACTCGAAGACGTCGCTCTGCAACTCGGCCGAGAAGTCATGCCATATGCCCTGTTACTTGATGCCGAGGCCGACGACGGCTTCATGCGTGACTGGAAGCCACGGCAGGCGGGTCCGATGACCCACTACGGTTACGCCTTTCAATGGTTCGCACTCAGCCTGACCGTGGTTGCAATATCCGTCTGGCAGTTGCGCAAGAAGGGCGCGCGTCGATGACCGCCCGGACAGACCCGTCCCGCCGGCAGCTCCTGCTCGTCGCCGCCCTGTTTGTCGGTCCATTACTCATTGCCTCGCTGATGTACTACGGCAATTTCAGCTGGCTGCCCGATGGTCGGACGAACCATGGCCGGCTACTGGAGCCAATCATTAACCTCAACGAAGCCGATGGGGAACGACTGCTTTCAAACCTGACCAGCGGCGAGACTGACAATCATTGGGCACTCCTATATGTGCATAGCGGTGAGTGCAGTGATTCATGTAGAGAAGCGCTGTATCGCCTGCGCCAGTCGCGCCTTATGCTGGGCAGTGAGATGGATCGGGTGAAGCGCATCTTCTTGCATGGCAAGATCGCGCCGGATACCCTGTTTCTTGAGCAACAACACCGGGGGCTCATAACCATTAGTAACCACGGCCTCGACAAATTGTTGCACATGAAACAGCCGCGGGACTTGCGGGCGGGGGGGTTTTACCTGGTTGACCCACTCGGCAATCTGGTGCTGTATTTCACTCCCGAGCTGGCGCCAAGAGATATGGTGGATGACATCAAGCATCTCCTGAAACTGTCGCGAATCGGCTGAAGAGGATTACCGAATTGGACGCAAGCTCATTGCATAACACCGCTGCCTGGCGCGACTACTACGAGCTGACGAAGCCGCGGGTGGTCATTCTGATTGTCTTTACCGCCATCGTCGGCATGCTGCTCGCGGTGCCCGGCCTGCCTCCGCTTAATGCGCTGCTGTTCGGCACGCTCGGGATCGGGGTCGCTGCATCGTCTGCAGCCGTGGTCAATCATGTGCTTGATGCCCGCATTGATGTGCGCATGACCCGCACGCGAGGTCGGCCGCTGCCGCAAGGGAAGTTGTCGGAGCGACAAGCGCTGATCTTCGCCACAATATTGTGTGTCATTTCCATGCTGGCGCTGTGGTTCATGGTCAATCCGCTGACCGCTCTACTGACGTTCGCTTCGCTCATCGGTTACGCCGTCATTTATACCGTCTATCTGAAGCGCGCAACACCACAGAACATTGTCATTGGCGGCGCTGCGGGCGCGGCACCCCCGGTGCTTGGCTGGACAGCGGTCACGGGTGAAATTCACGGCGACGCACTCATCCTGTTTCTGATAATTTTTATCTGGACGCCGCCGCATTTCTGGGCGCTGGCCATCGCCAAGAAAGATGAATACGCACGTGTCGGTATTCCCATGCTGCCCGTGACGCACGGCAATGAATTCACTCGCCTGTTTATCCTGCTTTACACCATTCTGCTGGTGATCATCACAATCCTGCCGTACCTGTCGGGGCTTAGCGGCCTCATCTACCTGGTCACAGCACTCGGTCTGGGTGCCATGTTTTTGTGGTACGCGATCAAACTAAAAGCGGACAAAGGCCTGGAGTTGCCAATGCGTATGTTCCGCTTTTCAATCAACTATTTGATGCTTCTGTTCCTGGCCTTGCTCGTCGATCATTATTATCTTGTGCGTATCGGTATTAGCTGACCGCTCGCGGGCCAACAAACACCTTCCAATCCGCTGCTTAGGCTGACGAGCGGGCAGCCGACAGTGTCTCAGTTTGTGCGCATGCTCCTTGTCGACACGAATTCAGCGGCTACACTCCAAACCTATGCGTGGTTCTGGAATCAATCAGTCGGAAGTCTTTGAGCGTGTGCTGCGGCCGCATATGGAGCGCCTGTATCGGCTGGCGTTTCGTCTCACCCGCAACAAATCGGAAGCGGAAGACCTGTTCCAGGATGTCCTCACCAAGACCTTCGGCCAGCTTGATGACCTGTTGACCGTGCGTGATGCGGGTTCCTGGCTGAACCGCGTGCTGTACAACCGTTTCATCGATAACAAACGTCGCTACGCACGGCAGCGCCTGGTGACCGTTGCGGAAGCTAACTTGCCACAGCAGTCCATCGAAGCCCTTGCCGGAAATAGCGATCCGGTTCGAGATATTGAGCAGCTGGATAACATAATGCGGCTCAAATCGGCTCTGGACCTGCTTAGCGACGAGCATCGCACTGTCATTCTTCTGCACGACATAGAAGGCTATAAACTTTCTGAAATTCAAAAGCTTACCGGCGATCCAATCGGCACCATCAAGTCCCGATTGCACCGCGCCCGGGCACGACTGCGAGAGTTACTGCAGGAAAGCGGAACCTTTTCCGGTAGCTGAGCGTGTTGTGCGATAACAGGATGGAAGAAATGAACTGCAAGACGGTCAATGACAAGCTGGACGATTATATTGATGGTGCACTGAGCACTGCCGATACAAGCACCGTCAGCGAGCACATTACGCACTGCGGCGATTGCCGCAGCATCGTGAACGCTGCACGCAAAATGCAGGACCTTTTGAAAGCATACGGAGACACGGACGTGCCGACTGCTACTGCCGCTTTTTACGATTCTGCGCTATTGAACGCAAGCCGAAACGGGACGCGAGCACAGCATCGGAATTTATGGTTAAAGGGCTTTGGCAGCGCCGTTGCGGCAGGGATGGCACTGTGGATTGTCAGCGGATTGTTTTTCAAGACGCCTGAGGTGCCCGCTGCGGCCATCCCCGTCGTCACGATTGCGCTTGAGGAACCGCATACGATTAACCTCGTCTTTTCATCCGCCATCGACCTTGTTGACGCAACACTGACCGTCATCCTGCCAACTGGAATTGAGATCGCCGGCTTTGAAGGCCAGCGTAAGATCAGCTGGGAAACCAGTTTAACCGCCGGAAGAAATGTCCTCCGCCTGAGACTTATTGCAACTTCGCCACAAGGCGGAGAAATTCTGGCCACGCTGCGGCATGGCGACGACGACCGATCGTTTCGCTGGCAGGTGAATGTGATTTAGGGTCCCTTGGCACGACCGGAGTACGCAACGGAGTAATTATCATGAAGCAGTTCAGAATAATGATCGCAAGCCTGGCGCTGACTTGCCTGGCACTTTTCCCCGCCACCGCGTTGGCCGACGACGACCTTGACGTCACTATGGAAGTTTACGATGACTTGAAGAGTATGGGTGACGACCTGGTGGTTATGCGCGGTCCGGACAGCGAGGAAGCTGAGGGCGACGATCATGATGAAGACGGTGAGTCCGATTACGACAGCGATGAGATGAATCACGAAGAAGACGAATCCGACCACGACGATATGGGCGAAGAGTCTGACGAGGATGAAGACTTTGAAGGTGGCGAGGACGGCGATGACGACTTCGAGCACGACGAGGCCGATTCCGACGATGACATGGATCTTGAAGAAGAAGGTGACCACGAAGAAGGCGAGGAAATCGACGACGACAAGTTCGATGAAGAAGACGAGAACGAAGAACACGACGATGACGGCATGGAAGGCGACGAGGAAGAAGTTGCTGACGACCTTGAGGATGACGATGCCGAAGAAGAAGACGGCGCCGACGACATGGCTGAAGACGATGCCCCTGACGGTGACGACAGCACAGACGTAGCCTAAGCACTGAAATTCCGCGCGACGCGGCTGCAGAACCACAGGACCCCCTGATTATTCCGATAATCAGGGGGTTTTTTTGCGCCAGGTCATGGTTTTGACGATCAGTACGTGCATCAGGCGGGAATCCGGGTAAATTTAACGGCAGATTAATCAGGCAGGGATTTGAACGCTGCAGGCATGGCGATAGCATTTCGTAAAAACAAGATTACTGTTGGCATCGCAGGCCTCTTGCTGTCCGTTGTATTCAGCCTTGCGGCGCCGAACGCATACGCGGTATCGGCAGAAGACTCTTTTGCCGATGGCAACCGACTCTTTCGCGACGATTTGTACTGGGCGGCCCTGCTTCGATATCGGCAGGCGTCCGAGGCCGGCATGGACACGCCACTGCTGCACTACAACACGGGCGTCGCACACTACAAAGCGGGACAATACGGCCGCGCTCACCAAGCGCTGCTAAAAGCCAGCAAGTCGTCACAGCTGCGAGTCATTTCACATTACAACCTCGGCCTGAATTCTTATGCGGCCGGCAACAATGACGAGGCGCTGCGATGGCTCCGCCGAGCAAGAGACCAGCAGCAAAGCGTCAGGATTCGCAGTCTGGCTATCAGGGCCATTGCAAGAATTCGCAGAGAGGAGCCCAAAGTTGTACCGCTCGTCGTGCACGCACGTGAGATCGGCGCAGCGAAGAAATTCACGGAACTGGAATTCTATGCTCGCGCCGGGTTCGGCAGTGACGACAACGTCTATCGAGCACCGTCGCAGAGCTACCTCGATTTATCCAACCGCAATCAACCCGTCGTCGTCGATCCTGTGGTGCAATCCGGCGTCTATTTCCCGCTCGCTCTTGGCGCCAAATATTCGATTAACAGTTTTGAGCACGAGTCCTTTTTCGGTCGCTACCGCTTCACCGGCCGCTTTTATCAGGATGCCGAGCTGACCAATGCCGACGAGTACAGCCACGAAGCCGCCTTCGGCACAGAATACAGGCGCAAGGAAGAAAACCGCGAAAGCATTGTGTTCAGCGCCTTTACGGTAGCCCAGCATCAGGAAACCTACTTCGATCCCGATGATGGTGTGGAGCGGGCAAGAAATGGCGTTGATATAGGCGATCGTTTGTCTTATCTGCGCTATGGCCCGGAGATTCGTACCCGGCAGTCGTGGCAGCGATTTACCTTCAATCTCTGGGGCAAAGCCCAGCTGTGGAATTACGAAAGAACGCAGGAAGTTCCGGAATACGATCACGAATACTTCCGGGTCGGCGCCAATGCACAGTATCGCTTTACACGCACGTCACTTTTGCGGTTCAGCGCGGAGGCTTATTCCCGAAACTTCAGCGATCGCCCGGCCTACGAGCTCGACGGCACGCAACCGCTGGGCAATCCCGCTGTTGAATACGATTACATAGATTATGGCATCATGGCGCGGCAGCGAATCACGCGCGCGATGTGGTTTGGCGTCAAGTACGTACGCACCGAGCGCACCGACGGATACCTTGGTTACAACGACTACACGCGCGACGGCTACGGACTTGAATTCAGCCTGCGCGCCGGCAGGCGCTTTCGTCTGAAAGCGGATGCAACCTATCGAGTCTACAATTTCAACAATGCGTTCGCTTTCAACAACCCCGCCGCAGGACGCAAGACCCTGGAGTCCCTGCGTGGCAGAGTCAAGGCATCCCTTGAGCTCGACTGGAACGTCACCCTGGTCGGTGAATTCATCTATCGGGAAGTCGTTTCCAACGATGTTCGCATCCAGTACGACCGCAGCCAGTACCTCTTCAGCGTACAGTGGAATTACGAATAGTCCGGTAGTTCGGGGGACAGTTTACTTATTTTTCTTGGGTCCCCGGAATTAAAGATAGGTAAACTGTCCCCGGAATTCTGTTAAAAAAATTGGTTGGAGAGGTCCGGAATCATGCCGAGAGAATCTATTGCGATTCTCATTCTCGCCTGCGGCTGGATCGCAACCGGCAATGCCGAGACAACAACGCTCGGTTCCTGCAAGCAAGACTACGAGCAATGTCTGGACCAGTGGAAAACTGATCGTCTTGCGTTTCTCAAAAGTGAGGCCGGTTATCTGAACCTTGCCGGATTGTACTGGCTCACTGAAGGCCAGAATTCGTTTGGCAGCAATGCCGACAACGACATCGTATTCCCGGCCAATGCAGAACCTTCGATCGGCACGTTCAATCTGCAGGACGGCGAGGTACAGATGAATGTAAGCCCCGACCAGGATGTGCTTCACAGGGATAAATCCATAAAGCATATCCTGATGGCTGGCGATTCCGTAAAAATGCCGGTCGTCATCAGGCAGGGCAGTTATGCGTGGAGCGTGATCAATCGTGACGGCAAATTTGCCGTGCGGCTCCGTGATTTCGAAAATCTCATCTTGCTGAATTTCCCGGCGCTCCAGTATTTTCCCACGAGCGAGGAACATCGGGTAGGCGCAGTATTGCGACGCTATGAAACACCCCGCGTTGTGCGCGTCGGAACGGTCATCGAAGGCCTTGACTACAATCCCTGGTCACCCGGTGTGGTGGAATTCGAGATTGACGGGCAGACTTTCGACCTTGAGGCCTACGATGCTGGCGACGATTTGTTTTTTGTATTCGGCGACCAGACCACCGGCCGGGAAACCTATCCAGCGGGGCGCTTCCTGTACGCGAAAAAACCGGGCGCCGACGGGGTGGTCGAACTCGACTTCAATACATCGCACAGTCCACCGTGCGCCTACAACGATTTCGCAACCTGCCCGGTCGCGTCGCCGCGAAATCGGCTCGCGGTGCGTATTCCGGCAGGGGAGCTTTATGATCGGGTGGGTCATTAGTGCTTCATCATCGGGGTGTTTTCGGGTGATGTGTGCCTGTTGAGCTTGTCGGTCGCGCCTCGGGAGACGCTTCTACAGGGGTGCCGATAGAAAAATTGCAGGCGCGTCACCTGAGGCGCGACCCCCAAGTCGAAACAGGCCAAACAGCCCGGCTTAACGGCGATTAGCGCTTCGGTCTGCGGTTTCTTTGTTAGACTTGCTGCGCCCAAAACACCGCACAGTTAAGAGTCAATGGACGTCACCCCGATACTTGAATCCCTGAATGAGGCACAGCGCCGGGCAGTCACGGCGCCCGCCAAACCACTATTGGTCATTGCGGGAGCCGGTAGTGGCAAGACCCGCGTCCTGACGCATCGCG
>JADFNG010000111.1 GCA_022563505.1 Pseudomonadota bacterium
GCTTCAACTGCTTCGTTACCTCCACAATTGTTCCAATTGCTACCGGCTGGAACGACCCTTGCCGGGTGGGATTCTCACCCACTGAGTGATGGCACCTTTGCACGGCGCACTGAATAGTCCGGGCTAGGACGGCGTCGGTCGTCAAAAACCATTATCAAAAGAGCGAATAACCCATGGCAGATCCAAAATGTCCGGCTTGTTCTGCAAGCGGAATAGACAAAATCATATCGACACCCAGCGTCGAAAAATCACGTGAAAATACGCCCTGGTTCTATGTCTCTCATTGCGATGAGTGCGGCCATGTGTATGGCACTTTCACAAAGCATGTCTTTGGCCGCAGCGGTCCACAGTTAATCGTAGATCGCAGATAATCCGCTCAGGAAACACAAAGAAGATCATGAGTACAGCAAAAATAATTTATACGCAGACGGACGAAGCGCCGGCGCTGGCCACCTATTCGTTTCTGCCCATTGTGCAGGCATTTACACGACCCGCCGGTATTGATGTGGAATCCAGTGACATCTCACTTGCAGCCAGGATAATGGCCAATTTTTCGGATCGCCTCCCCGCAGATCAGCAGCGAGCGGACACACTCGCCGAACTTGGCGTCCTGGCGAAATCACCCACTGCGAACATCATCAAACTGCCCAACATCAGTGCCTCGATTCCACAGCTGCAGGCAGCAATCAGTGAATTGCAATCGCAGGGCATCGCCGTACCGGATTATCCGGAAGAACCGCAAGACGACGCGCAACGGAAAGTGCAGAAGCAGTATTCGAAGGTTCTTGGCAGCGCAGTAAATCCGGTTCTCAGGGAAGGCAACTCGGACCGGCGTGTGGCCGCAGCGGTGAAACAATATGCGAAGGACCATCCGCATTCCATGGGTGAATGGTCAGCCGATTCCAGGACAAACGTTGCACACATGACCGATGGTGACTTTTATGCCAGCGAGCAGTCCACATTTGTCCGTGAAGCCGGAAACCTGAGCATAGAGTGGTCGGATGCAAACGGTAAGATCACCGCGCTCGGGGAAAGCGTAGCGGTGCTGGAGAACGAGGTTATTGATGCGGCCGTCATGAACTGTCAAGCGCTGCGTGCATTTTACGCCACCGAAATAGAGGTGGCGAAAACCAGCGATGTTCTGCTGTCGCTGCATCTGAAAGCAACCATGATGAAGGTGTCGGATCCCATCATGTTCGGCCACGCGGTTACCGTTTATTACCAAGATGTGTTCAATAAATACGCGGACTTGTTCGATGAGATTGGTGTTGATGCGAACAATGGCATTGGCGATGTATATACGAAAATCCGGGATCTTCCCGCAGAGCAGCGGGCCACGATCGAGGCCGATATTGAGGCTGTATACACCTCGCGTCCCGCCCTCGCCATGGTGGATTCGGACAAGGGCATTACCAATCTGCACGTACCGAGCAATATCATTATCGATGCGTCCATGCCGGCTGCAATTCGCGCCTCCGGCAAAATGTGGGGACCCGATGGCGAGATGCACGACACCAGAGCCATGATTCCCGACCGGTGTTATGCCGGCATCTACCAGGAAGTGATCGATTTCTGCCGCCAACACGGGGCTTTTGACGTCACAACGATGGGTAACGTGAGCAATGTTGGATTGATGGCACAAAAGGCGGAGGAGTACGGGTCTCACGACAAGACTTTCGAGATTGAGGCGAACGGCACCGTACGCGTCAGGAACGCATCAGGCGACGTCCTGCTTGAGCACGACGTAAACCAAGGTGACATCTGGCGCATGTGCCAGACCCGGGATTTGCCGATTCGGGACTGGGTGAAACTGGCCGTCAATCGCGCCAGGGCAACCGGGTTGCCGGCGCTGTTCTGGCTTGATGAGCAGCGAGCGCATGACAGAAACCTGATGGAAAAAGTGCAGCAATATTTGCTCGAACTCGACACGGATGATCTGGACATCCGCATCCTGTCACCCGTCGAGGCCATGCGCGCAACACTCGAGCGCGTCAAAGACGGCAAGGACACGATTTCAGTTACTGGCAATGTCTTACGCGATTACCTGACGGATCTGTTCCCGATTCTCGAACTGGGCACCAGCGCCAAGATGTTGTCGATCGTCCCGTTGCTGGCCGGAGGTGGCCTGTATGAAACCGGTGCCGGAGGATCGGCGCCGAAGCATGTGCAACAGTTTGTAAAGGAGGGCCATTTGCGCTGGGATTCGCTCGGAGAATTTCTCGCCCTGGCGATCTCTCTGGAAGAATATGCGGAAAACACCGACAACGACAAAGCAATGGTCGTGGCGAACGCTCTGGACCGTGCGAACGAGAAGTACCTGGCCAGCAATAAATCGCCGTCGCGAAAAGTGGGAGAAATCGATAATCGGGGCAGCCATTATTATCTTGCGATGTACTGGGCTGAAGCACTCGCGGAACAGTCGACCGATGCCGGTCTCCGGGACACATTTGCCGGCGTGGCAGATGCATTGGCCAGCAACGAAGAAACCATTGTCAGCGAACTGCTTGCCGCGCAGGGGCAGCCCGTCGATATGGGTGGCTATTACAACCCGGATCGCGAGTTGCTCATGAAATTGATGCGGCCGAGTCCGACCTTGAACGCCATCATTGATTCGATGGGCTAGCAGCGGATGCCAGAATCAACCTTGGGTCGCGCCTCAGGAGACGCTCCAACCAGTTATCTATTCGCACTCCTGCAGGAGCGTCTCCCGAGGCGCGACCAACAAAGACAGGCAGCACCTATCAACTCGGAAATCTCACATTGACGAAGTATCAGAGATCGTTTTTTGGTCTCCCGTACGAGAATCTGTGCGGCGCAGTCGGGCATTGTGGGCATTGAGGATGCCGAGTTGCCGCTCGGCTTCCTCGCTACTCCAGCCAAGTTCGGCCGCTGCCGCGGCGGCAATTGAAAGCGTGAGATGGGCACCAAGATCGGCGGAGAGGCCAACCATCAGGCGCCGATGCACGATATCGCTCAAATGCAGTGCAAATTCGTCGCGCACGGCGAGGGCAATTTCGGCAACCAGCACCGTGTCCTCTGCATCCAGCGTTGCGCCCAGTTCCGGCTGGGCAGCCACTAACGCTTGCAGCCGCTGCACACGTCCACCGTAAATCTGCGCAATTCTGCGTCGCCCCGCGACTGACAGGGATTCGATGCTGTTGAGCGCTTCCTCGGCAGCTTCGAATTCGATCGCACCCGGTAACGGTAGTTCGGCCGTGCGACAAACGGCCACATGACCACCTGCCATTTTTTGTACTTTATCCACCGTCTGCCGGGCAAGATTACGATAGGTGGTCAACTTGCCGCCGATGATCGAAATCAGGCCGCGTGCACCTCCCCGGTGCTTCTTGATGATGTGTTTTCGCGTAACAGCCGATTCCGGACCTTTTTTCCGGTAAGGCAGCGGGCGAACGCCGGCATAGGCAAAATGAATATTCTCCGGACCGAGGTTCGCCTGCGGAAAGACACGATTCGTTTCATCGATGAGGTAACGAATCTCATCGTCGCTGGCCTGTACCTCCGCCGGATCAATATCCACCCGAATATCGGTCGTACCAATCAGGTATTGCCTGTTCCAGGGAATAATGAATATCGGTCGCCCGTCCGCCTGCGCTTCGACATAGATCGCGTCTTTCGGCGCACCGGGAAATGGGGCAACAATAATGTGGCTGCCTTTCGTACCACCCATCAGTCGCGGCATTTTCTTATTGCCTAAAGCCAGCACGCGATCAACCCAGGGTCCTGCCGCGTTCACGATCACCGGCGCCGCAACCGCTGTCTCCTCACCACTCCCCGCCCGTGTGTAACGGACCTGATGATTGCCGCCGTCGCGGAACTCGATGGCAGTCACCGGGCTGTAGTTCCTCACAACCGCCCCGGCTTCCGCAGCAGCGATGATGTTCTCCAGCACCAGTCTTTCAGCATAGGTAACCTGTGCGTCGTAGTACTGGGCTCCACCACGCAGCCCATCCGCATTGATGCCAGGCTCAGCGGCAATCAGTTCCTCGCGAGACAGCATGCGATGTCGCGGCAGGTTCTTGCCGAGTGACAGCAGGTCGTAAGCCGTCATGCCCAGTCGCACAATGATGCGCCCGCGTCTGCTGCCTTTGTATATCGGGATGGTGATGCGTATGCGCTTTACGAGATGAGGGGCGATCGATTGCAGATGACGGCGTTCATGCAGCGATTCATACACCAGCGGGAGTTCTCCGTATTCGAGATAACGAAGTCCGCCGTGAATCAGGCGACTGGACCAGCTCGACGTACCGCTGCCAAAGTCGCGTGCTTCAAGAAGCAATGTATGGATACCACGCATTGCCGCATCGCGCGCGATGCCGGCACCGTTGATGCCGCCGCCAATGATAATAAGGTCATACTGCGGGTCGTCTCCCGTCATCAGGGCCGCACCTGCCCCGAGCCACGCACAACGTATTTGTAAATGGTCAACTGCTCGGCGCCAACCGGACCGCGGGCATGAATACGCCCGGTGGCAATGCCGATCTCTGCGCCCATGCCGAACTCGCCGCCATCGGCGAACTGCGTCGATGCATTGTGCAAGACAATGGCACTATCCACTTCGGCGAGGAATTTAGCGGCGGCTTCAGCATCCCCTGCAACAATGCTTTCAGTATGGCCTGAACCGTAGTGGCCAATGTGCCAAATAGCCTGATCGATGTCATCGACAATTCGACAGGAAATGACCGCGTCGAGATATTCCGTTGACCAGTCCTCTTCGCTGGCCGGCTCCACCGGTGAAAACAGCGCCTGCACGTCTTCATCTCCTTTGATCGTGCAACCCGCGTCCGTCAGCGCCGCCAAAATCTTCGGCAAAATACCGGTCGCGGCGGCCCGATCCACCAGCAGTGTTTCTGCCGCGCCGCAGATGCCCGTGCGTCGCATCTTGGCGTTGACGACAATGTCTGCCGCCATCGCCGCGTCCGCAGACGCGTGCACGTACACATGGCAAATACCGTCAAGGTGCCCAATCACGGGTATGCGCGCCTCTTCCTGCACCCGTTTCACCAGTCCTTTACCGCCACGAGGGATTAATACATCAATGCTGCCGGCCATCGAGGCCAGCATGTAGCCGACGGCATCTCGATCGCTGGTCTGCACCAGCTGCACGGCGGCAGGGTCAATGCCGGCCTGGCTGAGCCCATCGTGCAGGCACTGATATATCACCTGGTTCGAACGAAGACTCTCACTGCCACCGCGCAAGATCACGGCATTGCCGGACTTGAGGCACAGCCCGGCCGCGTCTGCCGTCACGTTCGGCCGGCTTTCATAGATGATGCCAATAACGCCCAGGGGAACCGCGACGCGCTGAATCTGCAATCCGTTCGGGCGCTCCCATGCGGCGAGAATCCGGCCAACCGGATCCGGAAGCCTGGCAATCGCCTCGAGGCCGGTCGCCATCGCCTCAATGCGTGCATCGTCCAGCGCGAGCCGATCCAGCATCGCCGCGCCGAGTCCTTTCTGCGTCGCCGAACGCATGTCATCCTGGTTTGCCGCCTGTATGTGCTCCGAGCGCCGTCGAATCAGCTTGGCAACAGACTGTAACGTCGCATTACGCTCAGCATTGCTAGACAACGCAAGCTGCGCAGCCGCCGTTCGCGCCGCCGCGCCGAGCGCATCCATCATTTGTGGAATCTGCATGCAATCCGATTTTTCAGTCATGGCTTACATTCCCCGATTCGGGTTTCTGAAAAACCACGAGATCATCACGATGAACGAGTACCGACTTGCCACAATACCCCAGCCTGGCTTCAATTTGTTCCGAGCGACAGCCGATAATTGCGGTCGCCTCATCACTTGTGTATGTGGCCAGGCCGCGACCGAGCTCAACACCCGCCGCATTGACGAGGCTAACGACGTCACCGCGACGAAAGTTTCCGCTGACCGCAACCAGACCGACCGGCAACAAACTACTGCCATTCGCCAGCGCCCTGGCCGCACCATCATCAATTCGCAGCTCACCACTAACGACCAGTATCCCGGCCAGCCACTGTTTGCGTGCTGCCGCCGGCGTCCCCTCTGCCGGGAATACCGTGCACTTGCCACCGTCAGCCAACGACTGCAACGGATGCTCGACGGCGCCGCACGCAACAATGGTCACGCAACCTGCATGAGTAGCAATTTTCGCCGCCTGGAGCTTGGTCAACATGCCACCGCTCCCCACTGCCGATCCGGTCGCGCCGGCCATCGCCAATATTTCCTCGGTAATCTCACTAACAAGCGGAAAATGCTCAGCCTCCGCGTCGACATGCGGATCAGCGCTATACAGGCCATCAACATCGGATAACAACACCAGGCCGTCGGCCATTACCATTTGCGCGACCCGTGCCGCAAGACGATCGTTGTCACCATAACGAAGCTCATCCGTGGCCACGGTATCGTTTTCATTAATGACCGGTATGGCCTTGTACTCATTGAGTAAGGTCAGCAAAGTCTGGCGCGAATTCAGATACCGCCGCCTGTCTGCAAGGTCATCATGTGTGAGCAAAACCTGCGCGAGGCTGATGTGGTCTTTCCACTCAGAGAACGCGTCTTCCCATGCCCTCATTAATCGGCCTTGGCCGAGTGCTGCCAAGGCCTGTTTGGTGGGAATATCGTGAGGAATTGCGGTCAGACCCCGTGCCATAGCTCCCGCGGCAACGGATCCCGACGACACCAATAAGACTTCGTAGTTCTTGTGTAATTCCTGTATCTGACTCGCAATGCGCTTGCACGCCTCTATATTAAGACCGATATTGAGGCTAGGGCTGGCATCACGGGTATCACTGTCCGCAGCTTCACCATTTGCTACCATATTTGAACAAACGGTGTGGCTACCGACCTTAATAACGATGCGGCGTGCTGATTTTAACTGTTGGCGAACTTTCGCAGGCATTATAGGCTCTCATATGGGCGCATCTTTTCAGGTTAGCGCGCCATCATAATTTGTATTCGCCCAGTAAGATAGAAACTTGGCGCGAAATAGCTAGGGAATATCTAGAAATGAAATCTCGCCTCCAAATAATAGTACCGATTTTGTTATTAACCCTTGGCGGGGCTTTTGTACTTGCCTCCCAGCGCACTCCTGATATTCTTTCGCCTCCAGCCAATTTTCAGCGCGGAGTGGCACTCGGGCTTTACGGTGAACCCGGTTTTTCGTACGAGCGGCACATGCGCGAAATTCGAGGCCTCGGCGCAACACATGTGAATTTACTCGTGCGCGGGTGGATGGATAAGGTGACATCGTCGCGAGTGGATATCACACCGACTCCAACTGACCAGGACCTCGTCATCACAATTCAGGCAGCACACGAGGTTGGACTGCATGTGATGCTGCAACCGCTAGTTCTGCTGAGAAATCCCGAAGAAAATGATTGGCGAGGCACCATCACTCCAAAAAAATGGAATAAATGGTT
>JADFNG010000027.1 GCA_022563505.1 Pseudomonadota bacterium
CAAAAGCAGGAAGCAGACGCACAGCCAATTATTTACCTGGCATTTTCTTCGGACCGGCATTCGCGGACGGAGATTGCGGATATCGCCACGCGGCTGGTCAAAGACCGCGTACAGACGATTCCCGGTGTTGCACAGGCGAATGTGTTCGGCAATCGATTTGCGATGCGCGTATGGCTGAATCCCGATCGTCTTGCCGGATTTGAACTCACACCGCAGGATATTGAAAACGCACTGAGAGCACAAAATATTGAAGTCCCTGCGGGCCGAGTCGAAGGTACCAACCGTGAGTTCACGGTACTGGCGGAGACAGACCTGCGTGACCCGGACGAGTTCGCGCAGATCATCGTCAAGAATACCGGTGATTTTCTGGTCCGCCTGGGCGACGTTGCACGGGTTGAATTGGGCGCGGATTCCGCTCGCTTCATTGCACGCTTCAACAAACTCAACGCGGTCCCACTTGGTATCATCAAGCAGGCCGTCGCCAATCCACTGGATATTTCCAATGCATTGAAGGTTATGTTGCCGGAGATAACTCGTACGCTCCCTGCGGGTATGCGTGTCGATTTCGCCAATGACAGCACGATTTTCATTCAGGAGTCGATCGACGAAGTTTATGTCACGGTGGCAGAATCCGTTGTACTGGTCATGCTCGTCATTTTTCTGTTCCTGCGGAGCTGGCGTGCGGTCTTGATACCGCTGGTCACGATTCCGGTATCACTCATCGGTGTATTTGCACTGATGAACATGCTTGGATTCACGATCAATACGCTCTCGCTTCTCGCCATCGTGCTGGCAATTGGCCTGGTGGTCGACGATGCAATCGTCATGCTTGAAAACATTTACCGGCATATCGAAAACGGCATGCCGCGCGTCCAGGCAGCACTCAAGGGAAGTTCTGAAATTGGTTTTGCCATTGTTGCGATGACGCTGACGTTGGCGGCGGTGTACCTGCCGTTTGCATTCGCGACCGGACGCAGCGGAATGCTGTTTATCGAATTTGCATTGACGCTGGCGGGTGCGGTATTGGTGTCAGGATTCACAGCATTAACCCTCTCGCCGATGATGTGTTCGAAACTACTGCGCCCGAATGAAAAACATGGACGTCTGTTTTTGTTCGGCGATCGAGTTCTCAAGGGACTCGATCGCGGCTATCACCGCTTGCTGGATCGCGTGTTGCGGGCCCGTTGGCCGACGGTCGCTTTGGCGGCGATAATCGTGGCAGGCATGGTCAGCCTGTTCCTGTCGCTGCCAGAGGAGCTGGCGCCCATGGAAGATCAGGGGATCATCATCGCGTTTGGCTCGGCACCGGAGGGGTCGACGATTGAGTACACGGATCGCTATGCCCGGCAAGTCGAGGATATTCTGGCAACGATTCCGGAAGCGAACCGGTTTTTTGTCATTGTCGGTTTTAGCGGTGTCACCAGTGTCATCGGCTTCGTCGGCCTGGAACCGTGGGAGGATCGCGAGCGCAGTGCGCAAGAGATTGCACAGAGCCTGTTTCCCAGGTTTGGCGACATTGCGGGTCTCAGGGCCTTCCCGGTCACACCGCCGTCTTTGGGGCAAAGAGGCTTCGGTCAACCCGTCAGTTTTGTGGTGCAATCAACGGGTACCTGGGCGGAACTGGATGAAATCGTCTCCAAGCTGCTGGTGAAAATGGCCGAGAATCCACAGCTCACGAATCCGGACTCGGATCTGAAGCTGAACAAACCGGAATTACGTATTGACGTTAATCGGGAAAAGGTTGCGGTGGTGGGCGCCAGTGTTGCCGCGGTAGGACGCACGCTTGAGACGATGCTGGGGGGGCGTAACGTGACCCGCTTCAAGATGGGGTCCGAGCAGTACGATGTCATCGTGCAGATAGATGAGGCAGCGCGACGCACTCCCGGTGACCTCAGCAATATCTTTGTGCGCGGTGCCAACAATACGATGATTCAGTTGCAAAACCTGGTGACTATCACGGAAACGGTCGCGGCGAAGGAACTCAATCACTTCAACAAACTTCGCTCCGCGACCATCAGCGCGGGAATAGCACCGGGCTACTCGATGGGTGAGGCGCTGGATTGGATGGAAGCGGCTTTGCGCGAGATCGAGCCGGATGCGCTTTATGATTTATCGGGTCAATCACGGGAATTTCGTGCCTCCGCCTCCAGTGCGTTTGTCCTGATGGCACTCGCGTTGGTATTTATTTACCTGGTGTTGGCGGCCCAGTTCGAAAGCTTCGTGGACCCGCTGATTATTCTGGTTGCTGTGCCGCTCGCCCTGTTCGGTGCATTCCTGTGCCTGGCGGTGCTGAATGCCGGGCACGAACTCGGGTGGTGGTCACAAACCGGATCGTGGAATATTTACACCCAAATCGGCGCGGTGACGCTGGTCGGTCTCATCTCAAAGCACGGCATTCTCATTGTCGAATTCGCCAATCAGTTGCGCGAACAAGGAATGGCCAAACTTGATGCCGTGGCGCAATCAGCATCGCTGCGCCTGCGTCCCATCCTGATGACCACCGGTGCAATGGTGTTGGGTGCGATGCCACTGGCGTTCGCGACGGGCGCCGGTGCAGAAGCACGTCACCAGATAGGCTGGGTGATTGTCGGCGGCATGAGTTTTGGCACGCTGTTCACGCTGTTTGTGGTTCCAGTGGTGTACCTGTTTCTGTCGGGCAAGCATCGAGGGCTGGAGACAGACTCGTAATTTAGCGTGATTGGTTATGGCGTGAGGTCGCGCCTCAGGTGACGCTCCTACAATTGTTCTACTGGCACTCCTGTAGGAGCGGGACCTGACCCGCGACCGACAAGCTTACTTAGTGCCAGCCAACAAACGGAAACCAGTCTTCTCTGAGACGCTGCCCGGGTTGCATGCCGTGGCCGGGGAAGGGCGGTGATGTCGGTCCCGCGCGTTCAACATAGCGGGCATCGTCACCGACGAATCGCAACGACAATGCCCGTCTGTTGACCTTGCCGAGATTGCCGCGCGCACCGTGGACAGTCTTGAAGTCAAATGCGACGGCATCGCCGGGCTGCATTGACCATTCCACTGTCGGGTATTTGTCGGGCTCTGCGTCAGGATCCGGGACCGGCCGATACTCGTGTTCGTGCGGATAAAAGTTCTCCTCTGACAACCAGCGGGTCGGTAATACCGGTTTTTTCCATTTGTGAGAACCCGTGATCAGGCGCAGCGTGGTTTCATTAACTGGATCAACCGGAATCCAGAAGCTGACCGTTTGTTCACCGGCTACGAAATAGTAGGGTGAGTCCTGATGCCAGGGCGTCGTTCCTGCGGTGCCTGCTTCTTTAACCAGAACATGATCGTGAAAGATTTGCACACGCTCAGATCGCATTAACGTAGCGGCAGCTTTCGCGGCCGCTGATTCGAAAATAATCTTTTCGAATTCGGGGATTCGATTCCAGTTGCAGTAGTCGTCAAAGAATCGACCGGATTCACCGGGCTTCGTATTTTCGGCAGCGTAGGGACCTGGCTCACGCATATTGCGTTCGATGCCTGCAATTATGGTGTCGGTCCAGCCAGCAAAAAGGCCGGGTAAAAAGACGGCCCCGTCTTTTTGATACGCTTCTACCTGTTGCCGGGTAACGCACGCGGCCAAGTCGACCATGGGTCGCACTCCTGATCGATCAAAAGAAAAACGGGCCCCGAAGGGCCCGTCTGTCAATCAATAAACAAAACGTTCTGACGATTACTCGAATCGCATGGTGATCGTCACTCCGTAGGTTCTCGGCTCATTCGGGTAACCACTGAAGCTGCCTGCCTGGGCAACTGAAGGGAATGCACTCAACAGTTAGTCATCGTTGTTGAGGTTGCGGCCCCAGAGCATGGCTTCAAAGCCGTTGTCCCATTCGATACCGATGCTTGCATTGAACGTGCTGACTTCGCGGGAAGCAACGCTTGTCGGCACGTTTTCAACGATGGGAACTTTATCGTCGAAGATATACTCGGCGCGAACAAAGCCCGACATGCTGCTACCGAAATCAAAGCTGTAGATACCCGACAAGTTCATACTGAATTCGTGCACACCCGGTACCTTCGTTCCACTCAGGTCAACCGGTCCGTTGACGCCCGACGCGTTCGGGAAGGAGTCGTATTTCGGATCCAGCCATGTTCCCGCGAACGACAGTCTGAGGTCGTCGATCGGAGCGTATTTGGCCTCCAGTTCGACGCCTTTCGTCGACTGTTTGCCGGCGTTGGCGAGGACGAAACCGGTGCCAAGAAAGAGGTTTGACTGGAAGCCTTCGATTTCCTGGTCAAAAATCGCGATATTGACTGAGCCTCTGTCGAAGCGTGCCTTGAGGCCCACTTCGTAAACAGTGGCATCCTCTGGTCCGGCAAATCGTGTGCCGGAATTCAGGTTGTTCAACCCAAGCCCCGCCGTATTGATGGCATTTAAATCGGCCGCAAATGGACGTGAATCACGCGACAGATTCCACGAAGACGCCTTGAATCCGGTAGCGGCTCCGAAGTAGATATTGACGTTATCCGTGGCATTGAATGCCAATCGGGCTGTCCAGGTTACCTCGTCATCGCTGGTACTTCCGTTTTCGACGGAATTCGGGAAATTCAGGAACGGAGGCATGAACTGCAGTGGCCGCAATGCCAAGAGCGCGTTACAGCCAGGCGGTGGGTTGGCCGCCGAACACTCGATGGGTGCGAGAAAAGCAGCCGTTCCTGATGCAATTGCCGTGGCGGTGGCCACATCTGCACCGCCGTCAATGGCTTGCTGAAACACGGCAGCAAAGATGAATGCCCCACCGACTTGCTCCAGATCCAGGCCTGAAAATACGTCGGTAACGACCATGTTGGCCCTCGCATCTTTTTCGTCCTCGGTGTAGTTGGCGCCCAGTGTCAGCGTTACGCGATCATCCATCATGTGGATGTCGAGTTGGCCAAATATCGAAAATGCCTGGTTGTCCAGGGCGAACATTTCAAATCGCCCCTGACCCTGAGCAAAAAACGTGCCCTGCGGTACGCCGATGCCACCTTCGATGAGGTTAAGCGCCGAGTTGCCCGGTATGCCCCCGGCCAGGATATCCGCAAAGCTGCGGAAATCCGCGCCATAGGTGAGGACATTTTCTACGCTAACATCTTCGTCGAAATAGAATCCGCCGATCATCCAGTCAACGGCTCCCTGGCCGGATGAAGCCAGGCGAATTTCCTGCGTGAACGTGTCTATGTCGGTATCGCTGGAGTTGGGATCAATCAACCTGGCGCTGGTAAAATCGACGTCGCCATTTTCGAACTTGCTCTGATTGCGAAACGACGTGATCGATGTCAATGTCATCGTCTCGTAGTCGTAATCGATTTGCAGTGAAACGCCACTGTTTTCAATCTCATTGACGGGTGCAAAGTCAAAAAACTGTGATCGGGAAAATGGTGATTCCGGGAGTATCTGGCCGCCGATCGCCTGAATGACGGGGCCGGTTGGGCCGTTGACGAGGTTCGCGACCCCACAGCAGGCCTCGTCGATTTCGTCATGGTCGACGATAAAGCGAAATTCCAGGTTGTCGCTGGGCTGAAACAGCAGTTGCCCGCGGAGGCCGAAGCGATCGTGTTCGTTGTATTCGCCACCGCTCGTGAGATCCTTGAAATAGCCATCGCGCTGGTTCACGTTGCCAGACAAACTGAACGCGACCGTGTCCGACAATGGGCCGGTAATATCGGCTTTTACGATGACCTCGCTAAAGTCGCCAACCGTGAGAGAGGCGGAACCGCCGAAAGCGTCCAGGTCGGGTTTTGCCGTGATGACGCTGATAACACCTGCAGATGCGTTCTTGCCAAACAGCGTGCTTTGCGGTCCGCGCAACACCTCGATGCGCTCGAGATTCGGCAGATCGGCCAACGCCGAAGACGACCGTGAACGATAGACGCCATCGATAAATACGCCAACAGATGGCTCGATACCGACGTTGTTAGCGCCATTACCGAAGCCGCGAATGACAAAGTTGGTGTTGCCGGTCTGTTGCAATTGCGTGACTCGCAGGGAGGGCACCAATGATTGCAGGTCCTTGATGTCGCGTATCTGTGCTTTTTGTAATATTTCAGAGGTGACAACGGAGACAGCGATTGGCACTTCCTGCAGCGTCTGTGCACGCTTCGATGCGGTGACCACAATTTCTTCAAATGGGCTGTTGTATTCGTCCTGTGCAAGCACGGGCAGCGTGAATGAAGCGGCAATCATTGCTGATATACCCATTAATACGGGTTTCTTTGACATTGGGGTTCCCCCATCGGTGATTTAGGACAAAATTCGATATAGAACGGGAAGATATGCCATCTTCTTCATGTAATCAACTGCGCCAGCGGCGCTCGCGTCGGCCAGTCCGGGTTCTGATCGGAGCAAATCTGACAAGATTGGTGGTATGTAAGCGTCAGGGTGATAGTTGCAACTGCGGGAGTTGTGCTGGTTTGTTGGTTGGGCGCAACAAGTTTAACCGGTGTGATGCAGAATATGTTCAGCGATGCGCGGGGACGCTCTACTTCTCGTTCGCGTGGTCGCTCAGGTTTCGTGATCTGCCTGTGGAGTAAGTTCCGAGCCAAGAATTCTCATCGTTGCTGTCATGGCGACAAACAAGACAATCATGGCAACGATGAGCACATACGGCGATTCATAAATTCCAGCCATCCAGTACGCCAGTATCGTGACGAGACCGGTGATCACGGCGTACGCACCTTGCGAGGTCACATGATCGAGATGGTTGCAATCGGCACCGACCGAGGCGAGCACGGTTGTATCGGAAATCGGCGACACATGATCGCCCATCAAGCCACCGCTAAGCACCGCCGCAATCGTCAGGTACATGGACGCCCCCAACTCGAAGCCAACCGGTATCGCGATTGCCATTAGAATGGCAAAGGTTCCGTAGGACGAACCGGTTGACAGCGAAATGATCGCACCCAGAATAAAAACAATCATCGGAAAGTACATCGGTGCAACGGAGCCACTGATCAGGGAGGCGACGTAGTCGGCCGTATGAAGATCCTTGGTGACTGAACTCAAAGACCACGCCAGCAGCAGCACGATCGAGATATAGACGAGTTTCTCGGCACCCTCGATGAAAACGCCCAGTGATTCGGAATAGGACATGGAGCGGTACCGGCGCATCATCTCCATGCAGGTCAGGGAAGCGGCCAGGTAGGCGATATCCAGGGATGAGCGGATATGGATGCCGGTAAGGCCTTCGTGGGTCGCATGCCAGCTGATCAGGCCAGCGATCAGCAACAGCATGACGCTTAGCGGGTAGAGAAAAATACCGATTCGGTCCTCTGTGCTCTCGTCTGCTGTGCCGGATTTCGACGTTTCGGCATCCTTGGGCGTCGATGCCTGCGCTTCAAGGAAGCGTGCCTGCATCCGCTTCATCGGACCGTAATCTCTTTTGGTGAAAATAATGATCGGTACGGTGGTCAGTGCGAGGAAGGCGTAAAACTGATAGGGAATAACCTTGATCAGGACGACAAACGCATTCTCCGTCAGGCCAACCTCGGCGTAAGACTTTTCGATGAGCGACATGATGTAGGCACCCCAGCCGATGAACGGAATGAGGATGCTGATCGGCGACGAAGTCGTGTCGAGAATATAGGCGAGTTTTTCCCGGCAAAGTTTGAATTTGTCGAACACGGAGCGATACAACGGTCCGATAATCAGGCTGTTGCCGGAGTCCGTGAAAAATATGGCAAGTCCGGACAGCCACGCGATGATCTGTGCTTTCGCGGGCGTCGTTACGATGGCCGTCATCTTGCCGGCGAAGGCTCTTGCACCGCCCGATACTTCGAGCAGCCTGACGAAACCACCGATGATCATGATGGTGACGATGACCTGCGCCTGAGTGCCGTTGGAGATTTCTGCCAGCAGTTGATTCTCGATGGAATCCAGCACGGCGTTGAAGGGGTTGAAGTCGGTGATTATAAATGAGCCGCAGAGGATGCCAAACGTCAGCGCGAGAATCACGTTCTTGCTGTAGATCGCGAGCGCAATGGTGAGCAACGGTGGGACGATGGATAGAAAGCCGTAATCTTGCATTCTTGTACTTATTGTTGGTGCGACCGAAGTGAGCATAACACGCAGCTCTTAAGCCCGTCACAGTGCAGCAAGTTCACTGGGAATTAAAAACGGTCGGCTCGATAAGGACCAAGGTCGAGACCCGGATCCCTGCCTGCGACGAGATCCGCAATGATGAGGCCGGTGACAGGGCCCAGTGTGATGCCAAGATGTTGATGACCGAAGGCATACAAAACCTTGCGGGTGTTCGACGCGAAGCCGAGTACGGGCAGCGAATCGGGGAGTGATGGTCGACAACCCATCCACACGGACGTCTCGGCTTTGTCGATGCCCGGCAGCATTCGTCGCGCCGCCGGCAGCAGGCTACGGACCCGGCGGTAATCCGGAGCGGCATCAAGACCGGCGAATTCAATTTGCGTCGTGAGTCGCAGGCCCGCTTCCATGGGTGAAAGGACGAAGGAAGAATCGCCACTCATGACCGGGCGAGTGAGCAGGGCACTGCTGTCAGTGGACAGCATGAGATGATAGCCGCGCTCCGTATCCAATGCGACGTTGTCGCCAAGCTGCTGGCAGAACGGCTTTGACCATGCGCCGGCGGCGATCACGATCTTGTCGAATGACATCGACTCATCCGCATTCAATAGCTTGACCGAATCGCTCTCAACCTCAATGGATTGTGCGTTGAATTGCTTGTAAGTGCCGCCGCGTTGCAGCAGGAGGTCGACCATGCCGCGCACCATTCGATCGGGATTGGTTAGCAACAGGCTGTCGCTCTGGTAAATACCCCGTGCGAAAATCGGCGCGAGCTGTGGCTCAAGATCCTGAATGTCGGTCGCCGTCAGAATTTCATAAGGCGTACCGTTATCGTCCAGTAATGCACGCGCATTTCGGGTCGTCGCAAAAGAGCGCTCCGACTCGTAGACTTTTATCCAGCCGTTGCTTTCTATGAGGCGGTGGAGATCTGTGTTGTCGGTGAGTTGTTTCCAGGCATTCACCGCCCGGTTTGTCAGCGCGTGCAGGTGGCGCGCATTTTGGGCTACCCTGGTACGTCGACTCTCGGCAACAAAGCGGATGAGCCAGGGCAGGATTTTCGGGAAATAAGCCGGTCGAACGGATAGCGCGGACCGTGGCTGGCCGAGCATCCGGAGTCCATCGAAAACAATGCCGGGCATTGCTGTGGGCGCACAGGAGCCATTGACGATTAAGCCGGCATTACCGAAGGAGGCGCCGGCGCAAGGTTCTTGCCGGTCCATGATCGTGACGCGGTGACCATCCCGTTGCAGCGCCAGTGCAGCAGATGCACCGACGATTCCGGCTCCGACGATGGCGATGGATGTATCAGACAAGTGGGTTGCCTGTTTTTCTGCTACAACGAGAGTGAACTTTATGCGATGCGCGTCAAGCCTGCAATCCGCAGGCCAATGGTGCGTATCAGGCCGGTTGGTTCCCCGCTTCCGTAGGGGAAATCGCATTGACCCGAAGGCGTAAATACCGCAGCATCCCGCAATCTCTTGTTGCCATTGAGTACCTCTGATTTCCAATGAAGACGTGAATCCATCCGGCCGCCTGCGAATTGCTGTTGCCGCGGCGCTCGGCGCGGCCATCCTGATCGCTCTCTGGGCGCTGCCGTTAGTCGAGTGGCTCGATATCGCGGTTGAGTGGAACGGTGCGAATCCGCTGCTCGGCGCCGGCATCTATCTCGCGGCATGCACCATAGGGTCCGTGTTTTTCTTGCCGGGTTCCTGGCTTGCCATGACGGGCGGTTACTTGTACGGATTGCCGCTTGGCATCGTTATGGCTGCCATCGGCGGTGCACTGGGGGCATTCGCGGCCTTTATGAGTAGCCGGACATTTGCACGGGCGTGGGCTTTTGCCCGACTCGAAAGCCACCCGCGTCTGCAGGCACTCGACAAAGCGCTCATTGAGCAGTCGTTTGTCATCGTTTTGCTGACTCGGTTGGCGGTGGTGATTCCGTACAATGTGCTGAATTACCTCTACGGTGCCACCGGCGTGAAAAAAATTCCGTATGCGACGGCCTCGGCGCTTGGACTCATTCCGGCCATGGCTTTATGGGCTTATGTCGGTACGCTGGCCAGCAATTTTGATGACATCCTATCCGGTAATCTCGAAACCGGGATGCCCGGGCGGATCCTGTTTTTTGTCGGGCTGCTCGCCATTATTATTGCGGTAATTGTGGTGCATCGTGCGGCTAGCCGCGTACTCGGGCAACGACTGGGGGAATGATACCCGTACGCATAATGGCAGATACGGTGCAATGGCAGTCCCGCTTTTATTCGCGGCACGGTATAATGTTGCATGACGTCGGCTTAGGAGCAGTTGCATGACTTGGTGGGCATGGCTGGTATTGGGTGCATTCCTGTTTGGCGCCGAGTTGTTCGCGATAGATGCACAGTTTTATCTTATATTTCTTGGTGTGTCAGCGGCCATTGTCGGTCTCTTGAGCAGCGCTGGAGTCGTGATGCCGGAGTGGGTGCAATGGCTCACGTTCGCGTTGCTATCGCTGCTGTCAATGGTTACGTTTCGCAAGAGCATCTATACGAAGATTCGTGGCGATGTGGCCGGCTTCAAGGAAGGACTCGCGGGCGAGTATGTGGTTGTTGAACACGATCTTGCCCCAGGCGAGCAGAGTCGCGCCAGTTTCCGTGGCACGGACTGGACGGTGGTCAACGCCGGCGATGTCCGTATCGCCGCAGGTAAGCGAGCAATAATCGTGCGCAGCGAAGGTCTCACATTGCATATACGTGTTGAGGTCGACTAGGCGATTTACAAAAATTACGAATATAAGGATCAGAGATGAATTCACTTTACGTTTCCATGGCCGTCGCGATTGTGGTCGTTTTTATTCTGGCCAAGACCGCCATTGTCGTTCCGCAGCAAAATGCCTATGTCGTTGAGCGTCTCGGCAAATTCAGCAAAATTTTACGCGCGGGGTTCCACATATTGATTCCCTTCATAGAGCGCATCGCCTATCGGCACACGCTTAAAGAGCATGCGGTCGATATTCCGGAGCAGGTGTGCATCACCAACGACAACGTGCAAGTGGGCGTCGACGGCGTTCTGTACATGCAGGTGCTCGATGCCGGCCGCGCGTCCTACGGAATCGGCGATTACATGTTTGCGATTTCGCAGCTTGCGCAGACAACGCTACGTAGTGAGATCGGCAAGATCGATCTTGACCGCACGTTTGAAGAACGCAGTTCGATCAACGCCAATATTGTCAGGGAACTGGACAAAGCATCGGATCCCTGGGGGGTCAAGGTACTTCGTTACGAAATCAAGAACATCAATCCGCCGCCCGATGTACTCAGCGCGATGGAGAAGCAGATGCGTGCCGAGCGCGAGAAACGGGCCGTGATACTGAATTCCGAGGGCGAACGCGATGCCGTCGTCAATCAGGCGGAAGGTGAAAAGCAGCGTGTCATCAAGGAATCCGAGGCGGCGAAGCAGCAGCAGATCAATGAAGCAGAAGGTGAAGCAGAAGCCATTCTGGCCATTGCGACGGCCACCGCGGATGGCCTCAGGACAGTCGCCGGGGCGCTGATCCAGGACGGCGGATCGGAGGCAATGAAGCTGCGCATAGCGGAACAATACATAGAAGAATTCGGCAAAATCGCGAAGGCGGGCAACACACTGGTTATTCCCGCCAATCTTGCCGATCTGTCGTCCATGATTGCGCTCGCCACAAATATTGTCAAGGGCAGTGCGACGGGGGGCCCTTCCAACGCTTGAGTTGCGCTGAACCCATCAAAACAAGCTTGTTGGACCACCAGTGACCGCCGTTGAGTTGGATGACGAGAAGCTGCGCAATGGCCTGATCTCGGCGCTGATTGCGTATTCCATCTGGGGTTTTCTGCCCGTCTATTTCAAGTTCGTACACACGGTTCCTGCGCTGGAGATGCTGGCGCATCGAATCGTCTGGGCGGTGCCGTTCGGTGCGGCAATCGTATTATTTCGACGGCAATTTCCGGAAGTAAGGCGAGCACTGGCGCACCGGCGAACATTGTTTTTCCTGCTGCTGTCCGCCGCGTTCGTGTCAGTGAACTGGTTCTTGTACATCGTCACCATTGCGCGCAATGAAATTTTTCAGGCGAGTCTTGGCTATTACATCAATCCGCTGATGTACGTGATGGTCGGCGTGTTATTTCTCGGCGAGAAACTGAGACGCTTCCAGGCAATTGCGGTGATTCTGGCTGCGATCGGCGTGGCAGTGCTGACGCTGAGCAGCGGTCAATTTCCGTGGATTGCCATCGCGCTTGCGGTGTCCTTTACGGTTTATGGCGTCATACGCAAGCAGGTCGTCGTCGGGGCGATGGCGGGCCTGTTCATCGAGACGCTTTTCATCGCTCCATTTGCGGTTTTTTACCTGCTCTGGCTCTCCCGGGCCCAGGTCGCGATACTGACGAGTGCAGACTCTTCAATGGTCTTGCTGCTCGCCCTGTCGGGGCCGCTGACCGTCTTGCCATTGCTCTTTTTTGCGCTTGCCGCCCGGCGACTGCCATTGACGACACTGGGCATGATGCAATTCATGGCGCCCACGCTCAATTTCGGGGTCGCCGTGTATTACGGTGAGGTGCTGACCAGCGCACACATAATTTGTTTCGCCTGCATCTGGGTTGCGATTGGCCTGTTTATCTACGATGCGTGGCGCCGGAGATAGTGCAAGCCCCTGGAATTTGATGAATAATGCGCCTCTGAGTCCGAACTCTTTGTGGTCAGGCGGTTCCAACGGCTGCGACTGCCCTCGAAAAATAAAAAAAGGTACATTGCATGACGCGTAAAACGCAGCGCTATTTGTTGATTGCAGGCATATTCGCGTTTGCTTTCGTCATCGCGGCTGGCTTGAGTCAGATGAAGCCGCCCCCGGAGAAGAAAGACGCCGTGACGGTCGACTTGCTGGTCGATGTTATGCCGCTGAGGGTCGAAACCGTCGACTTGACGGTGGCGAGTCAGGGCACGGTCCGACCACGCACCGAAACGGTACTGAGCGCCGAGATTTCGGGTGCCATCGTCAGTATTTCGCACAAATTCATACCCGGCGGCGTGTTTCATGAAAATGAAGTGCTGATGCGCATCGACCCGACCAATTATGTGGTCGCCGTCGATCAGGCCGAGGCGCTGTTGCAGCAACGCCAGATCGAATATGACGGTGCGGCCAAACTCCGCAGTCAGGGCTATCGTGCTGAGTCGGAATATGCTTCGGCTGCTGCGGCGCTCGCATCGGCTAAGGCCGAGCTCGTCAGGGCCGATCGAAACCTGGAACGAACCTATATCCGCGTGCCGTATGACGGCATGGTACGAAGCAAAGAGACGGACCTGGGCCAGTACGTGAGTACGGGCAGCCGCCTCGGCGTGGTGTTTGCAACCGACCAGGCCGAGATTCGCTTGCCGTTGACGGATAAAGATCTTGCTTTTGTTGACCTGCCCGACGCCCGCGATATATCGGCGAGCGGGGAAGGCGCGGGACCCAGGGTCACCCTGACGGCGGTGCAACGTGGGCAGACCACAAGTTGGGAGGGCCACATCGTGCGCAGCGAAGGCGTGGTTGACGAGAAAACCCGTGTTACTTATGCCGTGGTGCGAATCGATGACCCCTATCAATTGTCGGGCAGCGAAGTCGGTGTAACACCGTTGCCAATGGGAACCTTCGTTGCTGCAACGATCGCAGGTAAGAGCGTGCAGGGTGTGCTGCGCATACCTCGCTCGGCATTACGCGGTAACGGCCAGATCATTATTATCAACGACGACAACCTTGTGGAAATCCGCAGCGTCGATATTCTCAGGGCAGACGCGGACTATGCGTATCTGCTTGGCGGCGCCGTGGCGGGTGAGCGCATCTGCCTGACGGCGATTGAAAACCCCATCAACGGCATGCGCGTACGGACCGGTGATGAGGCAGTCAATCATGCAGTCGCTGCCAGCGACGAAAAGGGCTAGCCTGCCATGAATCCAGCGGCAGCCAGTAGCGAAAAGGGCATCATTGCCTGGTTTGCGAGTAACCACGTCGCGGCGAATCTCTTGATGCTGATGATCATCGCCTTCGGCATCGTCTCCGGTTTCACCATACGCAAGCAAACGACACCCGATTTCGAATTGAATATCGTCCAGGTCATCGTGCCGTATCTGGGTGCGGCGCCACAGGAGGTGGAAGAGGGCGTGGTGATCAAGATCGAGGAAGCCATTCAGGATATCGATGGCATCGTCGAGATTAATTCAGTCGCACGCGAGGGCGTCGGCACAGTCACTGCCGAGGTGGCTTCCGACGCGGACATCAATGAGGTGCTGAGCGAAATAAAAACCCGGGTCGATGCGATTGCGACGTTTCCGGCGCTGACTGAAAAGCCAATCATCGTCAAGACAGAAATTCCGATTCACGTCCTCTTTGTGTCGATCTACGGCGACATGGATGCGTATGCCCGCAAGGCGCTGGCGCAACAGGTGCGCGAAGAACTGATGGCCATGCCGGCCGTTAACCAGGTCGAACTCCTGGGGGATCGTGACTACGAGATCAGCATACAGGTATCGGAACATGTGCTGCGACAATATGGGCTCACGATGAGCGAGGTGTCGCAGGCCATTCGCAATTCGTCCATCGATCTTCCCGGGGGAACCTTGAAAACCAGGGGCGGGGACATATTGCTGCGCACGGAAGGCCAGGTTTATACCGGCCTTGAGTACGCCGAGCTGGTCTTGCGAACGTTGCCGGACGGCACGCGACTCACGCTGGGCGATATCGCCACTATCGACGACGGTTTTGTGGAGACCGACGGTTACGCTCGCTTCGATGGCAAGCCGACGGCAATCATGCGCGTGCTGGCGGGCGGGCAGCAGAATGAACTCAGCACGGCCCGCGATGTGCGTGATTACATCGAGAAACGTGCGAAAACGTTGCCGGAAGGCATCAAGATGGATGTCTGGGTCGATCGGTCGCACTACCTGCAGGGCCGGCTGGACATGATGACGAAAAACATGCTGCAGGGCGCCGTGCTGGTGTTCATCATTCTTTCGCTGTTTCTGCGCCTGAAGGTGGCCTTGTGGGTCATTATCGGCATTCCGATTACGTTCCTCGGTGCCCTGTGGCTGATGCCACTGGGGCCCTTGCCGGTCACGATCAACATGATCAGCCTGTTCGGCTTTATTCTCGTTCTGGGCATCGTCGTGGACGATGCAATCATTATTGGCGAGAGCGTCTACACCAAGATCCGGGCCGATGGGCATACGCTGGACAATGTGATCAAAGGGGTGCGCCGAGTTGCGGTGCCTGCCACGTTCGGCGTGCTAACGACGATTGCAGCCTTTGCGCCAATGCTGTTCGTTGGCGGTATCGTGGGACCTTTCTTTATCGCCATGTCGATGGTGATCATCCTCTGTTTGATGTTTTCGCTGATTGAATCGAAATTAATTCTTCCGGCACATCTCGTGCACACGAAAATCAAGCCTGTCGACGAAGCTTTGATCTTCATGCCGTATCGAGATATGCGCTGGTATCAGCGGCCACCTCGATTTTTCCAAAGACTCAATCGCCATGTGCAGCATGGCATGCATGCTTTCGTCGAGAATCAGTACAAGCCGCTGCTTGCAAAAGCTGTCGATAATCGCGGTGTCACCCTCAGTATTTTTGCGGCGATATTCATTCTGACCATGGGTCTGATGAACAGCGGTATCGTGCGCACAGTCCTGTTCCCCGAGGTTCCTGGGGACTTTATCTTTGTCAGTCTGGAGATGCAGAACGGTACGGCGCCTGCGGTTCGCAATGCGGCGCTGGATAGACTTGAACAGGCCGCGCTGGATCTCAATGACGCGTGGGTTGCTGCACATCCGGAACACGACAGGCCGATCAATCACATGGGTGTGTTTACGCAGGGCGACACGGGCGGCGTGATATTTGCCGAGATGCCGATGACAGAGGACCGCCCATTGAACGGTGATGATATCGAAATCATGTGGCGTGATCGCGTCGGCGAAATCGTGGGGGTGAAAGAGCTGACCTTTTCCGGCGGCAACAACATCAGCGGTGGCGTGCCGCTGAGTTTCAATCTGACCGGGTCCAATTACGCTACGCTGGAGCAGGCTGCCAGGGAGCTTGAGCTTAAACTCCAGGAATACGCAGGCGTTTTCGATATTCGAAATTCGTTGAGTTCCGGCGGTGAGGAAATCAGTCTCACCATCAAGCCGGAGGCAGAGGCGCTGGGTTTAACGCTGTCCTCCCTTGGCCGGCAGGTGCGACAGGCTTTCTACGGGGAGGAAGCGCAACGTATTCAGCGTGGCAAAGACGAATTGAAGGTAATGGTACGGTATCCGAGGGAAGATCGTCGCTCAATTGCGGATCTTGAGAATATGCGCATCCGTACGCCGGCGGGCGACGAAGTGCCTTTCGCATCGGTGGCCGAAGTCAGTTTCGGTAAAGCGTATTCAAGCATCTCGCGGCAGAACAGAAAAAGGGTGGTGACTGTTTCGGCTGATTTGGACCCCGAAGTCGTTGAACCCGGCAAGGTGATCCGGGAAATTTCGGAAGATTTTATACCGGGCCTGTTGTCACGCTACTCCGGCGTCGGCTACGGGCTGGAGGGTGCGAGTCTGGAGCAACAGGAACTGATAAAAAATCTGCTGGTCGCATCGATTGCCGCGATGTTCCTGATTTATGCGTTGATCGCAATCCCGCTGCGTTCCTATACACAACCGCTGGTGATCATGGCGGTGATTCCGTTCGGACTGATTGGCGCGGTTCTGGGGCACATCGTTATGGGCAAGGCGATCAGCATGTTTTCGCTGTTCGGTCTTATCGCCCTCTCGGGCGTGGTCGTCAATGACAGTCTGGTGATGGTGGATTTCATCAACAAAGCGCGCCAGGAAGGCGTTGCCTTGAAGCAAGCAGTCATACAATCCGGTACGGAACGATTTCGCGCCATCATTCTCACGTCGCTGACAACGGCGGTGGGGCTGATGCCCATCATGCTGGAAAAAAGCGTGCAGGCTCAGTTTGTGATTCCGATGGCGATTTCGATGGCGTTCGGGATTATTTTCGCGACCGTCATCACCTTGTTCCTGATTCCATCACTGTACATGTTGCAAATTGATTTCGGTCACTGGCTTCGCGATCTCAAAAATCTGCTGCTGGGCAGGGAGGCAGTACCTCGAGCGGATGAACTGGAGTCCGCCTGACGGCGGGCGGATCGCTATTTTTGCGCTACACTGTCACTGTACGGTCGGGAAAAGGCCGGATTCGGCCCTGTCATAAGGATATGACCCCAGATATTGCGTGCGGGCTTCTGCAGCTATGCGGGGAGGTGGACATGACCACGAGGAAATTCTTAAACGGCTTTCTGGCCGCTTTGTTCATACTGTTGCTGGTGGCAACGCTGATTCCAACTCCGGTGGGTTCCTGAGACACCGGGGTTCGAACCTCATCGGCCGGAACCCCTGTTTATCTTCGTGTGCCCTGCCGGGCGCACGAAAAAAAAGCCGAACGAAAGCCCGGCCTTTTGAGTTTTTTTAAAACGGGCAGGTCTATTTGGCCGCTTTCCTCTCTTTGGTCTCTTTAATGACCTCTTCTGCGACGTTGTTCGGGCAGGGCGCATAGTGCGAGAACTCCATGCCAAACTGACCGCGTCCTGAGGTCATGGTTCGCAGATCGCCAATATAGCCGAACATATCAGCCAATGGCGCCTCAGCACGAACGCGGGTACCGGTCGGACCGGTATCCTGTGCCCGGATCATGCCGCGGCGGCGATTCAGATCGCCGATGACGTCGCCAACATGATCGTCCGGTGTAAACACATCGACCTGCATGATGGGCTCAAGCAGCTGCGGTGATGCTTTTGGAATCGACTGACGATAGGCGGCGCGAGTCGCCTGCTCGAAGGCCATTGCAGATGAGTCGACGGCATGGAAGGCACCGTCCATCAGCTTGAATTTGATGTCGAGTAACGGGAAACCTGCCAGCGTGCCCTCACTCATGCAGACGCCGAACGCTTTCTCGATGGCCGACCAGTATTCCCGTGGCACATTGCCGCCGGTTACTTTTGATTCAAAGGTGTAGCCACTGTTCTTCTCGCCCGGTTCGATGATGTAGTCGATTCTGGCGAACTGGCCCGCACCGCCGGTCTGCTTCTTGTGCGTGTAGCTGTCTTTGACTGTCTGCGTAATGGTCTCGCGATACGCGACCTGCGGCTTGCCCACCTCGACATCAACATTGTGGGTGCGGCGCAAAATGTCCACCTTGATGTCCAGATGCAGCTCGCCCATGCCTTTGATCAGGGTCTCGCCGGAGTCCTCGTCCGTTGCGACGTGGAAAGATGGATCTTCCTGCACCATTTTGTTGAGCGCAACGCCCATCTTTTCATTGCCCGCCTTGTCCTTCGGTGATATCGCAATCGAAATTACGGGATCCGGGAACACCATTGGCTCAAGCGTTGCCGGATTGTCGGGATCTGCCAGCGTATGACCCGTGCGGGTGTTCTTCATGCCGAGCAGGGCGATGATATCCCCTGCCTGGGCCGAACTAAGCTCCTTGCGTTCATTTGCATGCATTTCGACGATGCGACCGATGCGCTCTGTCTTGCCGGTGAAGGTATTCAGAACCGTGTCACCCTTCTTGATTCGTCCGGAATAAATGCGTGTAAAGGTGAGCGCACCGTAGCGGTCATCCATGATCTTGAACGCGAGTGCACGCAGCGGCAGGTCGGGGTCGACGATAGCGCTGCCGCCTGTCTCATTGCCTTCGAGGTCAATTTCCGGCTGCGGCTTGACCTCGGTCGGGTTCGGCAGAAAGTCAACAATCGCATTAAGAATATTCTGTATCCCTTTGTTTTTGAAAGCAGAACCACAGAACGTCGGAAAGAAATCCAGCGCGATTGTGCCCTTGCGGATGCATTTCTTGAGATCGTCAATCGAGGGTTCCTCACCCTCGAGATAGGCCTCCAGAATGGTGTCGTCCTGGTCTACGGCGCTCTCGACAAGTTTCTCGCGCCATTCTTCGATCAGATCTGCCATGTCTTCGGGCGGCTCGACAATTTCGTAATTTTCCGGCTCACCGGAGTCGTCCCAGACCCATGCCTTGCGCGTGAGCAGATCGACGACGCCAACGAAGTCATCCTCGATGCCAATGGGCAGCTGCATGACCAACGCATTGGCCGCCAGAATCTTCTTGATTTGTTCGACGACGCGCAGGAAATCGGCACCGATACGGTCAAGCTTATTGACAAAAATGATGCGTGCAACTTCCGAATCATTGGCATAACGCCAGTTGGTTTCGGACTGAGGCTCAACACCGCCCGAGCCACAAAACACGCCGACGCCGCCGTCGAGCACCTTGAGGGACCGATACACTTCGATGGTGAAATCCACATGTCCGGGTGTGTCGATGATATTCAGGCGATGACCATCCCATTCACAGCTGGTCGCCGCAGACTGGATCGTGATGCCGCGTTCCTGCTCCTGGTCCATGAAATCGGTGGTTGCTGCACCGTCGTGCACTTCACCCATCTTGTGAATCTTGCCGGTGAGCTTGAGGAACCGCTCGGTCGTCGTGGTCTTGCCCGCATCGACGTGGGCAAAGATACCTATGTTTCGGTAAAGGCTAAGGTCTGTCATGTCTGCTCTTTAAAGTTCTGTGGTCTGAAATTGAATAGCTGCCCGCTGTGCGTGGCATCCGTTGCTTGCTTGCATACAAGTGAAGCAGCACGGGCCTGACGAACAAGGTGGCGGCGTGCCTGTCGGTGCCGATTCGGTTTTGCATCGCCCGGGCAGTCCCGGTTCGATCGGCTGTCGGGCGCGCATGATATCAGCGTAAAGGGCGGTAAACCACCGATTTAGCGGAAAAAATAGTGGTTCCGGGCAGGCTGCTGGCAGACCGTCGTGATTGGCAGGATTATCGGCCCTGGACATCGTCGGCCGGCGCCGCCATCAGGCGCAACAGCTGCTTGCGCGCCAGTTGAACCTGTGGTCTTTTGAGACTACGGTTCTGCTAATTGCGAGGCCTTTGCAGCGGCCGCAGACGGGGGGAGATATGGGACAGTTCACCAGGCGACAGCTCTTATTGGGTGGCGGTGCATTACTGGGCGCGACTTACATGCCGATCCTCATGCGAGGCGTGTCCGCCGCGGAAATTGCACGACCGCAATATATGATTCGTGCGGACAAGAACGAGAACCCCTACGGCCCGTCGCGGGTCGCCCTGCAGGCCATTAGTGAAGCAATGGATCTCACCAACAAGTACGGCGTTGGGCGTCGACGGGAACTGGTGAAGTTGGTTGCGGATATCAACAATGTGCCGGCAGACCATGTGATTCTCTCCTCCGGATCCGGTGAAATCCTGAAGACAGGTGGTTTGATAGCCAGTTGGGACAAAGGATCGATCGTCTGCGCTGACCCGACCTATCACGACCTCGTTCGATACGCCGGACATGCTGGATCTGAAATCATCCGAGTGCCGGTAGACGAGCATATGGCGGGTGATCTTGATGCCATGCGTAAAGCAATTCGAGCCGATACGGCTATGGTCTACCTGGTCAATCCGAACAATCCGACGCCGACAATTTTCAACCACGATGAACTACGCGATTTTGTACTCGAAGTTTCGAAAGAACGGATGGTATTCGTCGATGAGGCCTATTTCGAATACGTCGAAGACCCGCGTTATGGCACGTTGATCGATCTTGTTGCTGAAGGTCACCGAAATATTATCGTTTCCCGTACCGCTTCAAAGATTCATGGTCTCGCCGGGCTTCGCGTTGGTTTCGGCTTTGCACACCCGGATCACATTCAAAGAATCAGACAGTTGAAGACTGGTGCAAACAATGTCCTGGGCATCGAGGCGGCCTATGCGAGTTACCAGGATATGGACTTTCAGGATTTCTCGCGGCGTAAAAACAGGGAGTCCATGGCCATCGTCGAGGCGATGTTCGAGGAACTCGGTGTGCGTTACGTGAAGTCACCGACTAACTTTACATTCTTTGAAACGGGCATACCCGTTGAGGAACTCAATGCCGAACTGCGTGAGCATGGCATCGCGTCAGGAAGGCCGTTTCCACCGTTCACGACCTGGTCACGAATCAGCATGGCGAAGCCGGAAGAAATGCGCTTCTACGTGCAAACCTTCAAGAAATTGTTTGCCAATCGCATCATGGATTCAGCGACGTAAAATCGCCCACCAGCGGGCAATGTTCAAAAGACTCATTAACGACGCCGACACGTACGTGAATGCGGCGGCACGCAGAATTTTTCGGGCGTAGGCTTTGTCCGTCGGGTGCAAGATGTTGTTTTTCTCCAGCATCGGCAAAGCGCGCACAAAACTGGCATCAATTTCCGTGGGCAATGTGACGAAATGTACCAGTGTTGCCGAACCCAGTGTCAGCAGGCCACCGAAAAACATCAGAATGCCCAATCCCGGCACCCGTGTCAGCATACCGATAAATGGCGATACCATGAGGATTCCCGCGCCGAGTTTTTCAAGCTTTTGAGACACCTTGACCAGGCGACTGCGTAACCGCAGTGGCCCGTATCCCTCCCGATCCTGGATGGCATGACCGACCTCGTGCGCTGCAACCGTAATCGCGGTGAGAGAGCGGCCCGAGAACCTGTCCGGCGTCAGTCGTACCACTTTGGCCTGCGGATCGTAGTGGTCGCCATCCTGGGTTTCTTCCACCTTAACGTTGTCAAGACCGTATTCATGCAGCAAATGGCGTGCGAGATCCGCGCCTGTACGCGAATATCGATCAGCGGGCATTGAATACCTCTCCAATACCCGGCGGACCCAGAGTCCCGGCAGGAAAACGAGTGATAGAAGCACAATAACGGCGAACAACACGGGCATGCCGCCATAGTAGCCCGGACTCGCCGGAAAATGGCGAAACTGTGGTTTCGTACCGGTTCCTGCTCGCATTGACCCTTTAAGAGTCAGCATTTAGCGGCGCGTACGAGTACTTTCAATGAAAGCCAGCAATATCCTCATTGCCTGCAGCAGTCTTTGGCTCATCGTGTCGTTCTGGAATCGGCATGAGATTCTCGCCGATATCAATTTCATGCCCCAAATCGCCGCTGAGCCGTTACAGCAGCGAACGAAGAAAACCGTTTTTTCAGTGACCTGGGAAGACGTCGAATATCGCGTCGAACCGCAATACGAATACGACCTGTACGGCATGATCGTTTCCTACCGCCATCACGACGGCAACAGTCGCATGCATCTCCAGTCAAACGACCATCTCAACATGCTCGATGTCTGCGTCGTCTGGGGTGAGAACGCAACCGGCGATCACCTGCGGAAACTCGACTACTGGAACGGCATTTTTACCTGTAACGTCAAAACTCGTGACAACGATGCCTGGGCTGCCTTCGATATGCATAAATTGTCCAACAATCATCTCTTGTCCGACGATGAATTCATTCGTGACCAGGTCATGAATATTCAGATTGGTGACCAGATTCGCGTGCGTGGATGGCTTGCCAGCTATGGTAGTGAAGGGGGCGGCAAGCGGGGTACCAGTACTGTGAGAACCGATACCGGGAACGGGGCATGCGAAACTATTTTTGTGGATCGGTTTGAGATTGTGGAAGCTGCCTCCGGGGGTTGGCGTCAATCGATGTATGGATCGTTGTTTGTTCTTGTTTTGTCGTCATTCTTTTATTTCCGGCGGCCGTTTCGGCCCTATGCGGGTGCACCTTAGGTCGCTAGTGCATCCTTGATTGCCGTGCCGGCTTCTTGCGGTAGTCGTGTATCGTAGGCTGCAGGCAACAGTTTCCGGGTAATGATTAATATGACTGCTGATCAGATCATTCTTTTTTCGATTTTGTTTTTTGTGTTTGTGTTTCTGGTTTGGGGGCGGTGGCGTTACGATCTGGTGGCGTTTGTTGCCTTGCTGGTCGCCATTGTGACCGGTGTCGTGCCCACTCATGATGCGTTCTCGGGGTTTGGGCATCCTGCAACAATTATTATTGCGATCGTGCTTATTGCCAGTCGGGGTTTGTGGAACTCGGGTGCGGTTGAGTTGCTTGCGCGGCTCTTTATTGACAAATCGCGCAAGCTTGCTGCGCATATCGCGATCATGTCCACGGTGGCCGCCGCACTTTCCGCCGTCATGAATAATGTCGCTGCGCTGGCGTTGTTAATGCCATTGGATTTGCAGGCGGCTTCCAAAGCCAAACGAAGTCCTTCGTTATCGCTCATGCCGCTTTCGTTTGCCTCTATTCTTGGTGGCATGATTACATTGATCGGTACGCCGCCGAATATCGTCATTGCCGAATTTCGCAATGACGTGTTGGGTGCTCCCTATCGGATGTTTGATTTTGCGCCGGTCGGGCTGGCTTGCGCCGCTGTTGGCGTGGCTTACGTCACTCTTATCGGCTGGCGCTTGTTGCCCATGGACCGATTCAAGAGTGATGCCGGCGATGAATTGTTCAAACTGGCTGACTACGTTGCCGAACTCAAGGTGTCAACGGGTTCGAGCATTATTGGCAGGCAGGTATCGGATCTCGATGCCGATGCCGATGAAAGTGATGTCGAGATTCTCGGGTTGATCCGCAAGGGGTCGCGAATGCCTGGTCTTGCTCGGCGAATCGAGATCAGGGCGGGGGATATTCTTGTTGTCGAGGCAAATCCCGAAGGGATCGATGAACTGCTGGGCAGCATGAAACTTGAATATGTGGGGTCGGGCATAAAATCGCTGAAGGATGAGCATCTGACGCTGAATGAAATTGTCGTACCGGAAGCGTCAAGCCTTATTGGTCATTCTACTTCCTCTATTCGCCTGTTATATCGCTTCGGCGTGGCCGTCGTTGGTGTCTCGCGGCAGGGCAAGCGCTTTCGTGATCATGTGCGGCAACTGGAAATTCGAGCCGGTGACGTCCTGTTATTGCTGGGTCCTGAGGAACGATTGAGTGACGTGATTGCACGACTGGGATTCCTGCAACTGAAGGACAGGGGGCAGAAGGTAATTCAGCGCGACAAGGCCTGGCTTGCAGTCGGCATTTTTGCGGCTGCCATCATCGCCGCGAGCACCGGTATTGTCTATCTGCCGGTGGCATTGGGCCTGGCCGTGACGATGTATGTATTGCTGGACATTGTGCCGATACGCTCGGTTTATGATTCGGTGGAGTGGCCGGTCATTATTCTCCTGGGTGCAATGATTCCCATTGGTGGTGCGTTGCAGGCAACCGGTGGCACAGCGCTGATCGCGGATGGCATTGTGTCATTGTCCGCAGGCGCCTCACCCGTGGTGGTTCTGACGTTATTGATTGTTGTGACGATGTCGTTGTCGGATGTCATGAACAATACGGCAACGGCTGTTATCGCTGCACCCATCGCCATTGAAATTGCAACACGATTGAATGTCAGCCCTGATCCGTTTCTGATGGGTGTGGCCGTCGCTGCTTCGTGTGCTTTCCTGACGCCGATCGGGCATAAGAACAACACCCTGATCATGGGTCCCGGTGGCTACCGTTTTGGTGATTACTGGCGCATGGGCTTGCCGCTGGAGATCCTCATCATCGTGGTTGCCGTGCCAATGATTATCTGGGTATGGCCGCTTTAGGGGCAAGTACCCTGTAACGCAGGCTCCTAACCAAATTTACTGAGAATGAGCGCGGTTCCGTCGGAGCATTCCTCGCGCGTAATCACGCCGGTTTCGGCAAGCCGGTAGTGGGCCTGCATTTCGGCACGCAAATAGCGTACATCGTGTACACCGTTATCCTCGCCGGCCCGTTCGATCGCTTTTCGAACCTGCATGGCCAAATTGCGAGCCTCACGGAAGCAGCCAATCGAGGCGCACAAAGACACAACGTCGGTTTTGCCGCTGGCCGTGCAGAAGATATGACTGATCTTGCTGCGGCAGACGAATACGCAGAACAGCAGTATCGCAAGAGCCGCCAATATTGCCGCCACAGGAGCTGCGTACTGAGGAATTTGTGTTGCGGGCAGGAAAACACCGGCACCTGACGCCAGCACAGCCAGAGCCAGCGATGACCACAACCAGGGCATTGCAATCTGTCTTACCATGATCGGTTCGGGATCGATGAAGCGCAGTTCAAGGACGTGTTCTTTGAGCAGTTTCTTTTTGTTACCCTCGCGGATCTTCAGGAAGCCTTCCTCATAAAACGTAATCTCGGTGATCGTGCGTTGCACATGATTCCGGAGATACTCGCGTTCACGAACAACCTTGAGATCATCGGCCGGATTGGCGAACTCATCCTCGATGACGATGTGTTCGGTAGTCAGGTCGTGGAAACGTGGGTCTGCAGAATCGAGGAGGTCGTCGTCGTGCGGTGCCTGCTGTAAATTTTCTGTCGCATCACCCGAAGACATATTTTTTTACCCACTCTAAAAAGACTGATTCGTTTCCCGTGTGGGTTAATTTACTCGCTGCCTCGATTGGTCGCCGTGAATGGCATCACATTCTGTCGCCAATTAGAGTCACAGACTATGTTAAAAAGAACATCAGGTTCGTCCAGTTGGATGAGGGAAGGCAGCGTTATGGCAAAAAATATTGTGGTGTTTTCCGATGGAACCGGACAGGAAGGTGGCAAAGGACATAACTCCAACGTCTACAAACTCTTCAACATGGTCGAGAATCGCACCGGGAAACAGGTGATATTTTACGACCGTGGTCTCGGTACGGGCTGGCGCAAACTGTCTGGACAGGCGGCGGGGATGGGCATTTCCAGAAACATCAAGGAGTGCTATCGATTCATCTTCGACGAGTATCGTGCCGGTGATCAGATATTCCTCTTCGGCTTCAGTCGCGGTGCGACGACGGTGCGCAGCCTGTCCAGTTTTATTCACTTGTTTGGCGTCTTGCCTAAGTCACGCCCGGAACTGATCGATCAGGCCTACCGAATTTACAGAATCAGCAACCGGGAGAAACGCAACAAGCGTGCGGCGGTTTTTGTGGGGAAGCATCATACGATGTGGTGCAGGATTCGTTTCCTCGGTGCCTGGGATACGGTTGCGGCACTCGGTATTCCCGTCAAATTTCTAAACGTCATGATCAATGCAGTGCCGTTTTTTCGCCATGATTTTCAGGATCTGAGTCTGAGCGAGAGTGTTGAGCATGCAAGACACGCGCTGGCCATTGACGATGAGCGAAAGATTTTTCACCCTGTGATTTGGGAGCCACACCTGTACGATCATCAAACGCTCGACCAGGTTTGGTTTCCCGGCGTGCATACGGATGTCGGTGGCGGCTATGCAGAGCAGGGGTTGTCGGATATAGCACTGGCATGGATGCGTGATGAGGCGGTTGGTTTTGGCTTGAGAATTTATGCGGGCCACAAAGTGACTTTGCGGCCGGATCCGGATGGTGTCATGCATGATTCACGCGCCAAAGGTTTTGCACGCCTGTTGCGCAAAAAGGTCCGCTCCTGGGATACGGCCAAACACGGTTCACCGGTCGTGCATGAAAGCGTCGTTCGGCGCACACTCGGTGCCAAAGACAATAGCGATTCCGGATACTCGCCATGGGTTCTGGCGGGTGACCACGAAATTCGTTACGCGGCGGAGAAGTAAGCGTGCAGGGTGGAAGACAGGTTATGCCGAGATTCGGGGGGATTCATGGCCAGTAAGAAAAAGCAGAAAATCGAAACACTGATCGCTCAAGGCATGCACTGCATCGATCCGTTGACGGGCGCTGTCGTCCCGCCATTGCAACCGTCAACGACGTTTGCGCGTGATGAGAATTATCAGCTTATAGCGCCCCAGCACAGTTACGGTCGGGACGACAATCCGAGTTATGGCACGGCCGAACGCATGCTTGCCCGCCTGGAAGCCGGCAAGGATGCGCTGTTATTCAGCTCCGGCATGGCGGCGGCGATGGCCGTCATGCAATCCTTGAAACCGGGTGACCATATCGTTGCGCCGACCATCATGTATTGGGGTTTGCGCAATTGGTTGATACACTTTTGCGACAATTGGTGGCTCGAACTCGATCTCTTTTCGCCGACGGATCCCGACGATCTTGCCGGCAAGATCAAGCAAGGCAGGACGCGCATTGTCTGGGTTGAAACACCTTGCAATCCAACCTGGGACGTGATCGACATCGCGCGGGCCGTGGCAATCGCAAAAGACGCGGGCGCACGCGTCGTCGTTGATTCTACGGTTGCCACGCCGGTCCTGACGCGGCCCATCGAACTCGGCGCCGATATCGTCATGCACTCAGCGACAAAGTACTTGAATGGCCATGGCGATGTGGTTGCAGGCGCGCTGGTCTGTGCGCAGCAGGATGAATTATGGGAACGTCTAGGCGCGATACGTGCACAAGGCGGAGCCATTCTCGGCACGTTCGA
>JADFNG010000112.1 GCA_022563505.1 Pseudomonadota bacterium
CCACGGATTTTTCGAGAATCCAGATTGCCGGAGTCGGTGGTGCTCGCTGTGCGGAGACCATCCTTAAAACCTGGCTGGATCGAGGTGTTTCTGTTTTTCAAGGCTGGGGCATGACGGAGACCAGCCCAGGTGGTACAGCCCTGAACGCGGAAGATGCTGTCCGTAAACTGGGATCCGCCGGAAAACCGGTAATGCACACCGAAATCAAGATCGTGGATGAGGAAGGTAACATCGTGCCACAGGGCGATGTCGGCGAACTCCTCATCAAAGGTCCGAATATCACACCCGGCTACTGGAATGACGCGGCGGCAACCGCCGACGCGTTTGTCGACGGTTGGTTGAAGACCGGCGATGCCGCTCGCTTCGATGAGGAGGGCTTTATCTACATCGTCGATCGCTCGAAAGACATGTATATTTCCGGCGGCGAAAATGTCTACCCTGCCGAAGTTGAAAATGTTCTTTATCAACTGCCGGAGGTCGCCGAGGCGGCCGTCATAGGCATTCCCGACAAACGCTGGGGAGAGACCGGCATGGCGATTCTGGTTTTGAAAGAGGGCAAGACACTGGAGGACAAAGCTGTCATTGCTCATTGTCGAAAGAATCTCGCAAAATTCAAAGTGCCTCGCGCGGTCGAGCACATCGACGCATTGCCAAGGAATGCAACAGGTAAAGTGTTAAAACGAGTCTTGCGGGATCGCTTTGTCGGGGAAGGAGCGCCGGCCATTACCTAGCGCCGGAAACTTGCTGCGAAAATCGCACCAAATCGAACATCAGCAACGTAGACCTCTTTCGGGTTGGCGTAGTTGAAGTCAAAAGTTTCGCGATGGCGAACGGCCAGCGAGGCCATTGCTACATTGATTAATTGTGCCCCTTGCGTACCGACACCTGCTTCAGCTCACGGCTTGTCCGTCCGTCCCTGGCGGGCTGTTGCAGGAGCGTGTCCTGATGCGCGATCAACGTTCGGAGGATCGCGCACCAGGTCGGGTTTTCGTCACTAGCCGCCAGGTTTGCGCAACTTGAGCAAGAACCGGTTCGTCTTGCCGCGAATCTCTTCAGCAAATACTGACTGCATCATGTCATCGTCATGCATGTGCAATATGCCACTGTCACCTTCCACGACAAATCCTGCCGCCTCCGCGACACGAATGACATCGGCCTTTAATGCGCGATGCAATTCCTTGTTGTCATTATCTTCGATACCCTGATGATCGATGATGCCGAACACTCCGCCCGGCTTGAGGGCTGCAGACACTACGTTCATCATGGCGATAGCGGCGTCCTCTCCATAATTATTGTAAATGTCGTGAAAATTAAGCGCCGTCATGCCTGCGTCGAACGGCCCGTCTGCTGCCGATATGTCGGCAAGCTCTTTGTCGAGGCGCGATACGTTGGCCAGCCGATTGTCGGCCAGTCTTTCAGTCAGTGCCTTTTCATTGACGCCCTCGCGCATCTGCAATATGAACGCAGGGTTTTGTGCGGCGACGTGACCTTCGGAGCCAACTGCCAGTGACAACACTTCTGTGTAATATCCGCCGGCCGCGAATATATCGATGACGCTCATGCCTGGCTCGATGCCGAGAAATGCAATGACTTCGGCGGGTTTTCGGCCTGCGTCGCGCGCACGATCAGCATCGGCTCTTGTGTCACTGGCAAGCAGGCTGGTCAGATCGTGAGCTGCCGGCGCCTCTGTGATCGCCTCGACTGCGGGTTCTTCCTGAACGGCTTGCTCCGGTTCTGAACTGCCGCTACAGCCGGCAAAAACCAGTGCCGCCAGTACCAACAGGCAGTGTCGCAATTTGTATAAATTCATATTCACGCAGTCCTCCATATGCTTTCGGGTTATATCGCTAAAATTGACGAGCGCCTAGCGTACTGCAAAACCTGGCTTATGTGTGGCTACTTTGATTCCAGCATCAGGCTTTGCGCTTTTCTGACAGCGCGAAACCGGCAATGAGCGCTATCGCCGCCAATGACCATACGATGATGGCACCGGTTGGCAGATCGAGGAGTGAGGACAGCACAATGCCCACAAAATAGGCTAACGCGCCGATCAGGTAGCCAATCAGGAGACGGTTGCCTTTGCGAAGATTCGAGGTCGCCAGCGCCGGAATGATCAGGCTTGCAAATAACAGGTAAATGCCCACAATTTGCACGGAAGCCGTCACCACGATGGCAAACGTGATATAGAATCCCAGCGTGCCAAATCGATTGCGCAGGAAAAACCAGATCGCAAGCATGACAACATAGAGCGCCGCGACAGGTGCCAGCGATTCCCAGGTTGACCAGAGAATCTGACCGACGAGCAGGTCTTTCAAATGTTCGCTGCCGTGAGGATTACCAGCGAGTAACAGAATGCCGCCGGTTGCTGCCAGAATAAACAGGATACCAATCAGGGGTTCCTGCGTTTTCGGCCAGCGTTTTTCGGTCCAGTGCAAACCGAGTGCCGCAAGCAGGGCTGCGCTGACGGCTGCCATTTCAACCTCGAAACCATTGGGGTCCCAATCCATGCTGTGCGCCGCGATGACGCCCAGTCCGGCGACCTGTGCGATCGCCAGGTCAATGAAAATTATGCCGCGTTTCAATACCTCCTGGCCAAGCGGAACATGCGTACTCAGAATCAATAATCCCGCCGCCAATGCGGGACCGACGATCGTCCAGTCAATCAATTCAGTCATGTTGTACCGCCCCCAGCAGTCGCGCGATGATGTCGTCAAACAGAGTAAATAAATCCGTTGCCTCCTCGCTGCCACCGACCGTCATGGGCAGCATGATCGCAGGAATGCCGGTGCGCTTTGACAACCACTCGGACGCCTTGTTGTCCTGATACGGTGAGCGAATAATGAAGTCTGCGCCACCGTCTTCAAATTGGGAGGTGAGGCGACTCAGGTGCGACACGGTGGGTGGCAACCCGGGAATTGCTTCAAGAGTGGCAACGACTTCGAGGCCGAGCCAACGCTCAAGATACACCCACGATTTGTGATGCGTAATGGCGCGTTTACCTCTGAGCGGTGCGGCCAAGGCTTCCCAGCCATCAATTGACTGCTCCCATCTCTCGCTGAAATCGGCCAGTCCGGCGGCATAACTCGCTGCATTGTCAGGGTCCAGTGCCGCCATACGCTCGGCCAGGGCCGTCGCAATCAGCGTAATGTTGTGCGGGTTTGTTTGTACGTGCGGATTGCCCTGAGGGTGAATATCGCCTTTCGCGCGATCAACGTTTGCCGTCGCTTCGAAACGCAGGACAAGACTGCTTGCTTCCAGAAACCCGGAACTTCCCGGTGCGACATTCCTGTTGTTTGCTTTCTGTAACAGCACCGGCAACCAGCCAATTTCAAGTTGGGCGCCACTGCAAATAACCAGGTCGGCGCGCCGAACCTTCGCGATCAGGCTCGGCCGCGCCTGGATATAATGCGGGTCCTGCAAGGCCGTTGTTGCACTGCTGGCAGTCACCAGCGTCTGTCCAATCTCCATGGCCAGTGACGCCCATTCAGGTTCGCAGGTGAAGATTCTGAGATCGGCGCTGGAAATTGCCGGCAACAACAGAACCATTATTATCGTTGTGATTGTTCTCATCATATTGTCCTGCTGCTAGAAGGAATGGGCGCCATGCGCGCCGATGCTCAGAATGTATTGCAGGCCCCACTGGTTATCGCTCTCAAGGCCGGCTTCATCCCGTGTATATTGCAGTCGCAGTCGACTGAATTCGCTGTTCGACCAGTCGGCCATGAGGCTGTACCGTTTAGGGTTGCTGCCCGCAGTGGCTAACGCAGTGCCATCGAAAAGCGATCCTGGATCATCGGACGACAAACGGTCAAACCGCCCGCCAAATCGCCATCGGGGGAAGGGCTGATAGGTCGCTTGTGCATACCAGCCACGCTGATCGTTGTCGTATGCGAGGGGCAAGCCGCCCGGCAGGACATACTCGCCGTCTTCTTTGCGCCACAGGAATTCAGTCTGGAAAACGAAGTTCCGCTGTTTCCAATTACCGTTCGGCGCCCATTTCCAGATGAAATGCGCCACGGTGAGCGTCGAATCTCCGCTGAAAAACAGAGGATCGTCTTCTGTGCCAGAGGGACGTTCGATCGCGGTGGTGTCCAGATAAGACAGTCCTGCCAGCCAGCTGCTGCTCACACCAACATCGCCGCCGAAATTTGCAAACAGACTGTAGCTGCCGAAACCGGAGTGATCTGCGCCGGCGGCGGGGTAACGGCCACCCCGCATTACCTCGGTGCCGAGTTCAACATACAAATCGGTCGGCGCAACCCAGCGAAGTTGCACACCGTCATCCAGATATTGATCACCAAGAAATGCCTGGTACGGCAGTGGTTGATCCGCGAAATCCCAGGAATGCGAGTGCTTGCTGTTGAGATAACCGATGGCTGAGAAAAAGCGGCCAAATCTTGCGGAAAGGCCTCCGGGCAGGGCGGTTGTCTCCAGCCAGGCTTCTTCAATCTCTATTTTCGATTCGCCGTCTTCAATAACAAGGGGTGCCGTCAACCATGCCGTGAACTTGTCATCGACGTTTGCGCTGATATCGATTTCGGTTTCGCCGAGTGAGAATCCCTGCCCCAATGGCCCTGCTTCGCCCCCAAGGGGAAACCCGGGAATGGTGTAGTCCTCAGGGTCATTGCCATAGTTCCAGGCATAGCCCTGGAATATCACGCCAATCGCGGGATTGAAGGCGGAGTTGCCGGAACTTGTTGCAGCAAGTGGAGTGACGACGGTTTGTTGGCTTGCCATTTTCGCCTGGCTCATATTCTGCTCGGCGACCGCCAATCTGCGTTCCAGCTCGTTTATGCGCGTCTCATAGTCAGCACGTAATTCATCAATCGCCACGCGCAGCGATTCAATCTCGGTTTCCTGGGCCAACGCACTGCCCGCATACAAAATAAACAGTATCGGCAAGACACTCTTCAGCAGTTCGATACGCATCGCACCGTCTCCTGGTCAAAATCATCAACAATTTCCGTCGTCCGCATTACGACGGCATGCAGGATACTTCAGGAGGGGAAGGGTGGAGCTCGTTGTCGGAAATTCACCAGGGGCGATGCAGCTCGCGTTGCACTACCAATTTCGGTTTCAATATACCCCGCTGCGTCGACATCCAACGAGGCTGGCGACAGAGGAATGGCATGTGATGGATCGCCGTGCCCGGCGCACAACTCACAGCCGCTCGGATCAACTAGCGTATGGCTGGCAGCATGTGCATTGAACGCCGCATAGCTGATAAAAATGATCAGCAACAAGGCTAATAAACGATATCGACTGGTTAGCGGCATAATTGACCTGGGTCTGGCCCCCAAACGGGCCTGAATACGGGTAGTGTCGCTGAGGATGTTGGTCTTGGCAATAGGGGTGAATACTAACGGAACGCTTGGACCACGGGGGACTCTGGTCGTTCCTCCGGGCGGGGCGATTCCTAGAGAATGTTGCGGCAATTGACTGTGGCCGCACATGCCCGGATTATATAGCCAGAAGTTATGGCTGCATGCGACTTATGGACAAGCCGGACAACAAGAATAATGAGGTAGCCGAGCTACTGGCGATGATTGATCGGGGGGAGGCAGGCGCTCTTGACGACCTTGTTTCGCTCGTCTATCCCGAACTCAAGAAGCTCGCGCACTTTCAACTGTCTGGCGAACGACCGGGCCACACGCTGAATACAACCGCGATTGTGCACGAGGCCTTTGTTCGCCGTTGTCATTTTGGGTGTGATCAGTTTCGTATGGCGACAGCCTTGATCTGCGCCAGCAACTCGTCTCCCCTCTGCAACGCCAGCTTGTCGCAGGAACGCCGTGTAATTCTTGCAATCATGCGATCTGATCCGAGCTTCAATCGCAGCAACAGCATGGGTCCTGATGAGGGTTGAATATCTTCAATGATGGCCGGCAGAATATTGAGCATCGTGGTGCTTTCGGGACGGTGGCGGCACAAGCTGATGTCGCTTGCCCTTATTCGGAGCCGTCTTTTGTCACCGGTTTCACCTATACGACCGGGCACCAGTAACTCCCCCCCCGAAAATGCCAGGTGAGTCAGGTCGTAATCGTCATCGTAGCGGCTGATCGTGCCACAAATCACCGATCCCGCTTCTTCGCCGGACAGCAGCGGCAAGTCCAGCCTCACTAGCACCGATTGCAGATCACCCTCGGCAATTACACGGCCGCGCTCCATCACCAGCAAGTGATCACACAGGCGACAGATTTCTTCAATATGGTGGCTGACATAAATGATAGGTATCTGCAGCTCGTTATGCAGGCGATCAAGAAACGGAAGTATTTCGTTCTTGCGCGCACTGTCCAGTGCCGCAAGGGGTTCGTCCATGAGCAGGAGGCGAGGGGACCGCAGCAGGGCCCGGGCAATGGCGACCCGCTGCGCTTCGCCGCCCGATAAATCAGTCGGGCTGCGGTCGAGCAGGGGCCCCAGATCGAACAATTCAACGGTTTGGTCAAATGCAATCAGAGCGTGTTTCGCCGTTGCACGTTGCTGCCCGTACTCCAGATTGCGACGCACGCTCAGATGCCGAAATAGTCGCGGCTCCTGGAATACGTAGCCGATTTCCTGTTGATGAACCGGACGAGACACATTTCTGGCGTGGTCCTGCCAAACGTCGCCGCCAATTACGAGTTTGCCCGTTACCCTCGTTTCCAGTCCGGCAATGCAACGCAACAGAGTCGTCTTGCCGGATCCCGATTCACCGAAAATTCCGGTGATGCCTCGCATTGGTATGTCGAGATCGACATTGAGAGAAAATACGCCTCGCCGCAGTGCATAGCGAATATCGACCGTCGGGCTATTATTTGTTACCGCGCTCACGAACGTTGCCAGCGACGATTAATTACAAACATGAACAGCAATACTACGAACGCGAATACCAGCAGGATGGCCGACAGACGGTGTGCTACGCCATAATTCAGAGACTCAACCTGATCGTAGATAGCGATTGATATTGTGCGGGTCTCCCCGGGAATATTGCCACCGACCATCAGGACCACACCGAACTCACCGAGCGTATGTGCGAATGCCAGCACTATGGCGTTGAGGAACCCTCGTGCTGACTGCGGAACGGCGACGCTGAAAAATGCATCGATGCGGCTGGCACCCAACGTCCAGGCAGCTTCGAGGTCGCGTTTATCGAGCGACTCGAAAGCGTTCTGCAGTGGCTGCACAGCGAAGGGCAGGCTGTACAGGCATGATGCGATCACGAGTCCGGTGAACGAAAACGTGAGCGTCTCGCCGGTGACGTCCACCCACCAGCGGCCGATGGTGCCGTAAGGGCCCAGCACAATCAGCAAGTAGAAACCCATAACAGTAGGCGGCAAGACGATGGGTAACGCGACGATTGCTTCCAGTGGCGATTTCCACCGAGAGG
>JADFNG010000028.1 GCA_022563505.1 Pseudomonadota bacterium
TGGGCGGCTGCGACCTCGTCGACCTCGCCGCCGAGTTCGGCACGCCGCTCTACGTCTTCGACGAGGAGACGTTGCGCGGCCAGTGCCGGGCGTTCCTCGAAGCGTTTCGCTCGCGCTACCCGAAGACAGCCGTCGCCTACGCGGCGAAGGCCTACCTGGGCCGCGCCCTCGCCGCCATCGTCGCCGAAGAAGGCATGGACCTCGACATCGTCTCCGGCGGCGAGCTGGCGATCGCCCGCTCTGTCTCCTTCCCGCCGGAGCGCATCCACTTCCACGGCAACAACAAGTCGCAGGAAGAGCTGGCGGAGGCGCTCGACTACGGCATCGCCCGCGTCATCGTCGACAACTTCCACGAGATCCACCTCCTCAACGGCATCGCGGAGGCGAAAGGCAAGAAGCAGCGCGTCCTCCTGCGCCTTTCGCCCGGCATCGACCCGCACACGCACGTCTACACGACGACCGGCACCACGGACAACAAGTTCGGCGTGCCGCTGCAGACGCAGGGCGAGGCCGCGGTCCGCAAGCTCATGTCCTACGGATCCGAAGGAGAGGCGCCGGCGCTCGACCTCGCCGGCCTGCACGTCCACCTCGGCTCGCCCATCTTCGAACGCGAGCCCTTCGCCAAGGCCGTCGACGTCGTCTTCGAGTTCGCGGCGCAGATGAAGCGCGATCACGGCTTCGAGATGCAGGAGTTCAGCCCCGGCGGCGGTTTCGCCGTCGACTACACGCTGGACGAGCACGCCCCTTCGCCCGCCGACTACGCCGAGACGATCGTGCCGGCGATCAAGGCCGCCTGCAAGAAGCACGACCTGGCGGAACCGCACATCTTCATCGAGCCCGGCCGCTCCATCGTCGCCCGCTCCGGCGTCGCCCTCTACACCGTCGGCTCGTCGAAGGACGTGCCCGGCGTCCGGCGCTACGTCTCGGTGGACGGCGGCATGGCCGACAACGTCCGCCCGCCGATGTACGACTCCCACTACACCGCCGTGGTCGCCAACAAGCCGCTGGACGAGCGCCGGGAGACGGTGACGATCGCCGGCAAATAACAGTCTACGCCCGCTTTGCTGCACTGTGTCGCCCACTCAAGCATTGACTCGACCGTGCCAAATTTTCTGAGGCGTTGCAGCGTCAACACGGTCGGATGCGGTATATCAATCTCCCCTGCCTGGTTTGCGGCAATGGCCGCCGCTGCTCCCATCCATCGACTGTCGGTTAATTCGCCACCGCAATGCTCTGCCTCCTGTTCGCCCGGCAAAGCGGCGAGGAAAAAGCGCGTTGAGAATCGTTTTGGCATTTCTCGCGGCGTCACCCAAAAAGAAAAATAGTGCAGCGCATCGTAAGCAAGACGCAGGTCCTTGTCCCGAATGAAATCCGCCCACAGCAGCCGCCCGCCGTTGAGATCATCGCGCAAACTGGAATACGGAACCGGGTCGACCCAGTCTCCGCCTGCCGTGCGTGCCAGCAATATGCCTGCTTCTTCAAACAACTCTCGAACGGCAGCACTGAAATAGGCAGTAGCACCTGCCGGCAGGTTCAGCACAGAATTTGTGGCAGCATCATCCAGGCCACTGCCATGATTGCCGACCCATGCGTCGGCAGCCTCGAGTACGCCGCCCGGAAACACATAGCTGGCCCCAAATGCGGACTTCGCGTGCCGCAGTACCAACAGCAATTCCGGACCGGTTTCACCCTCGCGCACGAGTACTACCGTCGACGATGCCCGGGCGGTCGCAATTGATATTTTTGTCTCGCTCATCCGGTTTGCAATATTTATCCGTTAATCTTTCGATGCTTCGACGAACTGTTTGAGACGATCGAGAACTTCAACAAGAACGCCATCGACAGCCGACGCAATTTGATCGAGGCCCCCGTCCAGATAACCGCCAACGGCATATTGCAATATCACGGTTGACACACCATCGGATTCGTCAATCTCAAAGGTCATATTGCCGGCGACGCCCAGTAACCCGAGCGGTCCGAGTCCGCCGGTCAATCGCAGCATGACAGCCGGGTTCGCGAAAGTGACGGTCATGTGAACAAGACCTGCACCGTCACCCAGATTTTCACAAAAACACCCCATGGGCCGCGCATCGATGCTCAAATTCGAGGCATGACCGGACACCGTATGGTCATCGCTCCACCATTGACCAATATTGGCAACGAGCGCGTGATAAACCTGCTGACGCGAGCCATCGATGGCGACACTGTAGCGTGTCGTGAAACCACCGGCAGCAGCATCGATGACCTCTGCCCGAACACCGTTCGCACCGGCCAGGCAGGTGAGCAAAATAAGTGTGGTCGTGAAACCGGGTATTTGCATCGCTGTCTCCACTTCTACGGGCCATGGTGTCATAGTTGCATCGTGATCGCGACGTACAATGGCAACGACTACAGCAAGGATCAAGACTAATGCCAGACGACTGGACCGTCGTTTTTGAACACCGCAGCAGGGGACCGTGCGCAGACCGGGCGTTGGTGCTCACGTCACTGAGCATCCCGCATGAAATAGTGCTGTTCGATGAGCGCTGCGCCGTGGTTGTACCCGAAGAGTTTGCTGAAAAAGCCAGATTCGAAATCTGGCAGTACGAAGAGGAAAATAGGACCGACAACAGGGTGGCTCCCGTGGTCCAGCCCGTTTACCAGGATGCCATCCCGGGCGTTGTTGGCTACGTTGTGGTTGTCTGCCTGGTCGCGTGGCTGGCCGGCATCGGCGCGTGGGGCTATGACTGGCTTGGTGCAGGCCGCATTGACGGCACGCTCATTCGCAATGGCGAATGGTGGCGCAGCTTTACCGCACTAACGCTGCACTCCGGGCTCAAGCACCTTGTGAGCAATATCGGATTTGGCGCTTTGTTCGGTCTGTTGGCAGGACGTGTCGCTGGTTCCGGCGTTGCCTGGCTCAGCATACTGCTCGCCAGCGGCGTCGCGAATATCCTTAACACCATCATGCTGGATGCCAGCCACCGCTCCATCGGCGCGTCTACGGCGGTATTTGCGGCTTTAGGCCTTGTGTCCGGATTCGTCTGGCGTGGAAAACTGACCGCACAGGACCGTTGGCCGTACCGAATCGGACCCATCGTCGGCGGCATCGCATTGCTTGCCTACACAGGAACCGGCGATGCGAATACGGATATCGGCGCCCACCTGCTCGGTTTCGTAGCCGGGTTTGCGGCCGGAATATTGTTGATTCGGGTGGCCGACAAACTACACGATCAACGCGTACAATTGAACTCGGGTATCGCCGCGATCACGATCCTGGCCGTGTCGTGGTTCATCGCGCTGACCAATATAACTACTTAAAAGACCCGCCTGACGGTAAAATCCGCCAGCCACAAGACGGTGCAACCGGGAACGCATCACTACCTTGAAAAAACTCTTTTTATTACTGTTCATGCTACTACTGGCCGCATCGATCACGCTGCGCGTGCGCCACGGCGGCGGCGAGGCTTATCCCGATCTGACGACGCCCGCGATACTGGACGAGGATGAACTCGAGGAAGTCCTTGCGTACCCCGAGCCGATTGGCAATGTCGCGGTCAGCCACGACGGGCGCATCTTTTTCACGGTACACCCGGAATCGCGACCGCAAGGAAACAAGCTTCTCGAATGGGTCGACGGCGCAGCGGTACCCTTCCCTAACGGCGCGGTGCAACCACACTTGTTGGGCACGGTGCTGGGTCTGGTGATCGATCAGCAAAACCGGCTGTGGACGATTGATCACGGTAATCACGGCTTCGGCACCGCACGACTGCTGGCCTTTGATCTTGAAACGGGGGATCTTGTACACGATCACAAGTTTGCCGCCGATATTGCGCCCGTGGGGTCTTTTCTGCAGGACCTGCAAATAAGCTCGGATGGACAGACCGTGGTCATCGCCGATGCCAGCTTCTGGCGCAAGTCACCGGCAATCATCGTCTACGACACCACAACTCGATCCTCGCGCCGACTGCTCGAAGCGCATCCATCTGTTTCGGCGGAGAATTATCTGATCCGCAACACCTTAAAGGACATGACCTTTCTCGGCGGCCTGGTGTCACTGCGAGGCGGCGTGGACGGGATTGCGTTCGATGCGAACAACGAGTGGCTGTATTACGCCGCCATCAGTCACAAAAGCCTATTTCGGGTTCGTGTTCGGGATCTTCTTGAGCGAACTTTGCCGGCAAGACAACTTGCCAGCCGCGTCGAAAGAGTCAGCAGGAAACCGCTGAGCGATGGCCTGAGCACCGATCTTGACGGGAATATCTATGTAACCGACGTAGAGCATGGTGCCATCTTCATCGTAAACGAAACCGGCCAACTCAAGACCCTGCTCAAGTCGCCGCGTATTCGTTGGGCGGATGCACTCTCGTTCGGTCCGGATGGATGGCTGTATCTGGCCGACAGCGCGATCCCTGATCAGGTTCTCCAGGCCCGAAAACACATCGAGGGTCACGGGCCGTACTTTATTTACCGTTTCAAGCCCGGCCACGACGGCATCCCTGGGCGTTAAACAGCCAGCATTGCTCAACGGAAATCTATAGTGCCAATCGCTGTCTTGTACGTCGCCGTTGTACTGATCTGGGGAACCACCTGGGCAGCGATCCCTTATCAGCTTGGCGTTGTCGCCGAGGAGTTGTCGGTTGCGTACCGCTTTGCCATTGCATCGTTGGCATTGTTTGCCTATGCCAAATTCAGGGGGCGAAAACTCGCTATTCCCTGCCAGCATTATCCCTTGATCATGGTCATGGGCGCGCTGCTGTTCTCGATCAATTATTTGTTTGTTTATTACGGTGCGGGATATTTGAGCAGCGGACTGGTTGCCATATTGTTCAGCTTGATTGTGGTATTCAATTCACTGTTCGAACGGCTGTTTTTCGGACGACCGTTCGAGCGTCGACTGCAAATTGCTGCCGTTGTCGGCATCGCGGGAATCTCCCTGGTTTTCTGGCCCGAGGTGATTCATCTCAGTTTCGCGGACCGCACGACGCTCGGGGTGACCTGGGTATTACTCGCCGTCATCATTGCAGCACTCGCCAACATGACTGCGGTGATCAATACAAGCCGGGGCTTCTCGCTGGTGGCTGTCAATGCACATGCGATGGGCTGGGGTGCTCTGACATCGCTGGCAATCGCTGTTTTTCTTGGCCGACCGTTCAATTTTTTATTGACTCCCGAATATTTATTATCGTTGTTCTATCTGGCAATATTCGGTTCCTCAATCGCATTCGGTTGTTACCTCTCACTGCTGCAGAAAATTGGAGCGGCACGCGCAGCCTACTCATCGGTACTTTTCCCTGTTGTCGCGCTATTCATGGCGACCTTCCTTGAAGACTACCAATGGAGACCGATGGCGGTCATTGGCATTGCACTTACTCTGGCCGGTAACTGGCTCGCACTAACAAGAATAACGTCACCATCATCGTCAACAAAATATAAGGAAAAATAATGGACACAATTCAACTTCCGGACCTGGCAGGCTTTGACTGGGCGGGCCTGTTCGAAAAGGTGCAGACCCTCGGTATCGACTTCGACATCAAGGCGATTACTGCATTGGTCATTTTCTATGTGGGACGGATCGTCGCACGCTTCATCGCCAAGGGCATGCGCAAAGTGATGCGGTCTCAGGAGGTTGACAAGATCCTGGAGTCATTTGTATCCAACCTTGCTTACTGGGCCATGATGATGTTTGTCATTATCGCTGCCATAAATCAGCTAGGCGTGCAGACAACATCACTCATTGCCATCATGGGCAGTATTATTACCAACTACTCCGCCAACGATACGCGCCGCGTGGACCTGACCATCGGCGTGAGCTACGACGATGATATTGACAAGGTTCGCAGCACATTGCAGGGTCTGATCGATGCGGACAAGCGCATCTTCAAGGATCCCGCCCCCCTGATCGCGGTGTCGGAACTCGCCGACAGCAGCGTTAATTTCACGGTCCGGATGGGTCAATTCCAGCGACTACTCGGCGGTCAAATTTGGCCTGACAGAAGCCATCAAGAAGCGCTTTGACAAGGAAGGCATCAGCTTCCCGTACCCGCAACGGGATGTGCATCTGATCAAGAGCTGATCGCTACGGCAGGCTGTTGAGAAACCCTGATTTTCGGCAGCCTGCCCATCGGCGCGGGAAAGCACGCCCACCGGGCGGATTCGAGCGTCGTATTCAGTCCTTGATGTCCGGTTCCATAAAGCTCCATTTAAGACCGGGCACCTGTTCCTTCAGTCGCTTCTCCAGTTTATTGATCGTGTCGATAGCCACTTCTATGCTGATGCCCGAGCGTAGCTTGATCTTCGCTGCAAGCATGGTGTCGGGACCCAGTTGAATGGTGATGGTATTGAACACGTACTCAATATCCGGGTCCTCATCGATGATGGCGGCGATCGCCTCCTGGATGAGCGGGTCAGCTGCCATGCCCACCAACAGGGAGCGAACACGCAAAGCTAGAAAAACGGATATAACGAGCAATACGACGCCGATACACATCGAGCCTATCGCATCGTAAAGCGGATCCCCGGTGACTGCCGCAATGCTCAGGAATCCTGAGGCCAGCACCAGGCCCAGCAACGCAGCGAGATCTTCTCCCAGGACCACCACCAGGGCGGAGTTTCTGGTGTGCCGCAGCCATTCACGAAAGGGGCGCTCACCCCGAATATGGCGGATTTCACGCAAGCAGCCAAGCAGTGAAAACCCTTCAAGAATTATCGCGAAGCCTAGTACGACCAGCGCGATCCAGATCTGCGACAGAGGTTCCGGATGCTGCAGCTTGTGCAAGCCTTCATAAAGCGAAAACAGGCCGCCGAGACTAAACAGCAGCATCGCGACGATGAAGCTCCAAAAATAGCTTAGCTTGCCGTAGCCCAGCGGATGCTTCTTGTCGGCAGGTCGGGTGGATTGCTTCAGACCGAGATACAACAGTATCTGGTTGCAGGTATCCGCATACGAATGTATGGCTTCAGCCAGCATGCTGCCCGATCCGGTCAGCCAGGCTGCCCAGGTCTTGGCCAGCGCGATGCCGGCATTCGCCAGGAATGCATAGAGGATGGCTTTGGCGGTCGATTCGTGAGATGCAGATGACATGGTCGATTTGGTTTCAGGCTGTCAACGCGGACGCCGCGTTAGCGTTAATTATTATATACCGTGCCATCAAGTCGACGGATACGATTTGCTCGCCGTACAATGCAGGTTAGATCGTCAATGCTCAGGAGGACGTATGCCAAAATCAGCCCTTATGCTTGCCAGTCTGGTGGTCAGCGCAATGTTGGCCGCCTGTGCCGCGCACCCGGACCCCATAATCGACATGCAAGGCGTCAACGAAGCCAAACTGGCGACTGACTGGGCGGAATGCAAGAGCTATAGCGAGGAAATTCGCGCCGGTACCGGCGCCGCCAAAGGGGCTGCCGGCGGTGCAGTCGTTGGCGCCGCAACCGGAGCCGTTGGCGGAGATGCCGGTCGTGGTGCGGGTTACGGGGCAATCTATGGGGCTACCCGATCGGGGCTGAATGCCGACAGAGACAAGCAAATGGTGTTTAAGCGCTGTTTGCGCGGGCGGGGGTATCGGGTCCTTAATTAGTACGTCGTACGGTCTTGGTCACGGATTGTGGTGCCAGGAATTCGTGTGGCGAGGCTTAAGACAGCGTGTCCAGCGGATTATGACAGTGGCCGTCAGCGAAAAAGCGCCGATGTCGCTACACGGGGCCGGAGGGGAACTGTATAGTTAAAACAGGCCAACGTATGGTCTCGTAGCAAGAACTTATGCAGCATCGGGCAGTCACAATGTGTAGTCAGCGCCAAGAATACTCATAACCAATGAAATCACACTACAGCAACGAAATTAATGGCCGGTTTGTTGCAGTGCTTGCCTGCGGCTGCCTGCTGGCTACCACCACCCCTGCCATGGCGCAGACGGTCGAACAGCCGGACCTGGAACTCGAGCCTGTGGTTCTCGATGATCCCGCTGAGAGATCCGCTGTCGAAAACGGCGAAATTGCGGCCACGCATGAAACCTACGTCGAAGAAGAGCTCGCGCCTATTGTTCTCGATGCGCGGCAGCTCGTTGAAGAAGCCTATTATGACGATGCATCGGCTGACATTAACGCCGAAATTGCTGCCATGCCGGAGACCTACGATGAAACGGTGCAGCGATTGTTCATTGCCTACAAAGAAGCGGTTTTCGCCCAGAGTTTCGAGGAGGCCGATACGCTCGGCAAGCAAATTGTTGAATTATCCATTGGCGTCAATGGGCTCGACAGTCGAAAAACGGCGACAGCGCTGACCAATCTGGCCCTTGCCCAGCATGGCCTGGAACAATATACCGCGGCGATTCTTAACTATACCGCAGCAATTGGCATCATCGAGCGCGTTGAAGACAGACTGAATGCCGCTCTGATTAACCCGCTGCGCGGCCTGGGTGCTGCCCAGTTTGCATCGGACCGCCAGGATGAGGCGAAAAAGACCTTTGATCGAGCCATCCACATCAGCCATGTCAATGATGGCCCGCACAATCTTGAGCAGATCGAATCACTCATGTCGCTGACGGAGATTTTACTGGCGGTCGATCAAACGAAGGCTGCCGTCAATATTCAGAAGCGCATTTTCTATCTTCAGGCACGCAACACCGAGCCTGACAGCCTGGAATTTATTCCCGCGTTGCAGACGCGCGCCCGCTGGCAGCGGCGGATGCAATTTTACGAACAAGAGCGTCTTACGCGGCGACGCATAATTCGCATCATTGAGGCAGAAAATGGCAAGCGAAGCCTGGACCTGATTGAGCCGTTAACCAAACTTGCAAAATCGTATCTTGCGATGGCGTCCATTGTTCTGCCTGAACGGCTGCAACCGGTTATCTCGTCCGGTGAACCGTACCTCAAGAGGGCTGTTCGAATCGCCGAAAGGAATCCGGATTCCACCTTTCGAATTCTTGTCGATACCAAAATGGAGCTCGCGGACTATTATATCCTGGTCGAAAAATCAGTACGTGCAAACCGTGTCTATCGAGATGTGTGGGATCTCTTGTCCGAGGATGAAGCCAATCTTGGTCTGCGGGCAAGCATGCTCGAGTCAGGCCTGCTATTGAGGAAAATCTATCCGCCGACCATGGCGAATGGCAAGGACGTTACTGCAACAGACGGTGAGCTAACGGAATACCGGTCGGGTACTGTCCGCTTCAAGTACAACGTCAGTACCCGCGGGCGCGCAACCCGAGTCACACTGCTGGACGCAGACCCGAAAGGACTGGACGATTTGTACAAGAAAATCGGCCGCGAATTACGCTACATCGTTCATCGTCCACGTTTCGTCGATGGCGAACCTGCGGAAAGTGTCGACCTGATCTTCAGTCACCAGTTCTTCTATCAGGATGCGGATCTTGAGGGCGCTGATGAAGGCAGCGACGTGGTCACCGAGAAAGCTGCTGCAAACTAAACGTATGCTGAGAACTATATTCCGGCTGTTTATGCGCAATCAGTTTCGGCGAGTTGCCGTCATACTCATTCTGGCAATCAGCAGCGTCCTGACACTCACCGCGGCACGTACCGAGTGTGACCAGGATTTCCTTTGCATCCATGAGGAAAAAACCGCTGATCGGGTTTTATTGCATGCCGAAAACCCGAGTCCGTACCCCATCACCTATTCGCTAAGAGTACGTGCCCGCAACATGACCTCGGGCAGGCCAAAAACGGTCACGCGAACATTGCTTGCACATGAATCCCACCTGATCATGACGCTAAGCAAGAAGCACAAGAATGCGCGCGGCAAGTACCGTTATGACTATGACTGGACCATCGGTAACCAGCACGCAGTGCATGACGATCAATACGTTTATCGCATGCCTTATGCCAGCGGCAAGAGCTATCGCGTCATTCAGGGTTACGGCTCACGTTTCAGCCATACCGGGCTGGAGCAATTCGCCACCGATTTTCTCATGCCCGAAGGCACGCCGGTACATGCCGCACGCGGTGGGATCGTCGCTCGGCTTGAGGAAGCCAATACGGTGGGTTGTTGGCGCGCCGGCTGTGGCGCCCATGCCAATTTCGTTATCATTCTTCATGAGGACGGCACGACCGGCGAGTATTATCACCTGCAACGCGATGGGGCATTAGTCGACGTTGGCGATCGTATATTCGCCGGACAGGAAATTGCATTATCAGGAAATACCGGGCACACGACGATTCCACATCTGCATTTCGCCGTCTATCGCGCGGTCGACTGGGGGAAAACGCAGTCAATTGAGGTACAGTTTGACACGGCCGACGGCACCATTGAACGCACGCGACGTGGTGGACGATATCAGGCGACACCCCTTCGCCAGGCGAGCGGCGAGCGGGCAAGTGGCCGTTACCACTTGACGAACTAGGCGACCAAAACATGTCCATCAAGATTCAACGCAGCGCTAGCGCCGCTCCGGGTCGCAGCGAGCCCATGTCAGTGCCAACCAGCCATTTCGTCAATGGCAATCCCTTGCAGCCCCCGTTTCCTGCGCATCTTGAGCAAATCGTACTGGGCCTGGGTTGCTTCTGGGGGGCGGAGCGTATTTTTTGGGAAACGCCCGGCGTGTTTTCCACCGCCACAGGCTATGCGGGCGGCAGTACGCCGAATGCGAGTTATCAGGAGGTCTGTAGCGGACTCACCGGACATGCGGAAGTCGTCCTGGTCGTCTTCGACCCAAACAAGTGCAGCCTGGAGAAAGTCTTGCAACTTTTCTGGGAATCGCACGATCCAACCCAGGGCATGCGGCAGGGCAATGATGTCGGCACACAATACCGCTCGGCGATCTATACGACGTCCGAGGAACAGTTAATGGCAGCACGGTCATCACTGCGTTCTTACCAGGACGCACTTGATGACGCAGATTTCGGCTCTATCACCACCGAAATCGAGCCGCTCGCTCACTTCTATTACGCCGAGGACTACCATCAGCAATACCTCGCGAAAAATACCGGCGGCTATTGCAGTATCGATGGAACCGGTGTGAGTTGCCCGCAGGGGCTGACCACAACCTGAAAGCCCCCTGAATTTGCCGGAGAGCGGGTTTTTTGCGATATCATGGGAATTCGTTCCATCAGCCAGCAAGTAGTCGTTCTTGAAGAAAAAAGCAACCTCCAGGAAGCCACGCAAGCCTGGACGCAAACAAGCGGAAGAAGCCGTACGCACGCTGCTCCTGTGGGCCGGTGAAGATCCAAATCGGGAAGGCTTGATCGATACACCCAAACGGGTGGTTGCCGCCTACCAGGAGTGGTTCAGCGGCTACAAAGATGATCCTCTGCTTTATTTGCGGCGCACTTTCGAAGAAGTCGACGGCTACGATGAGATGATCGTGCTGCGCGATATCGCATTCGAATCCCATTGCGAACATCATATGGCGCCGATCATTGGCAAAGCACATATCGGCTACTTGCCAAACAACAAGATTGTCGGCATCAGCAAACTGGCTCGCGTTGTCGAAACGTTTGCGCGTCGTTTTCAGGTTCAGGAAAAAATGACGGCGCAAATTGCGCATTGCATCCAGGACGTACTCAAACCGAAGGGATGTGCGGTCATCGTGTCTGCCACACACCAGTGCATGACCACCCGTGGCGTGCACAAACCCGGTGTAACCATGGTCACCAGCCAGATGCTCGGTAGCTTTCGCAAGGACGCACGTACACGGGCTGAATTCCTGCAGATCATCGGCAAGAGTTCGTAGCGGTCTTGTAGCGCAAGCCTGAGCCATGACTGCTGATTTCATTTCACGTGGCCGGAGTCTGTTGCTCCTGACGGCACTGCTGGTGCTATACCTCCTGTTTTGGCCCGTAGCAATCGATCCGGTGGCCTGGAATGCCCCCAGGAATGAGGGTCTTACCGGTTCATTCGCACCCAATGATGTCCTCGCATCCGCACGCATCATTGACCTTGGTGCCCACGAAGGACCGGAAGATATTGCCGGCGGTCCGGATTCGCTCATCTATGCATCGACCGCAAATGGCGACATCATCCGTTTTCAAGCCGACGGCCAGGGGCTGGAGACCTTTGTCAATGTCGGCGGACGCCCGCTCGGCCTGGAATTCGACCAGGCTGGCAACCTGCTGGTCGCCAATTCGATGCTGGGTCTGCAACGCGTGTCACCTGCGGGTGAAATCGAGTTGTTATTCGACAGGACCGACAACCATCCGTTTGTCTATCCGAACGATGTTGCAGTCGCGACAAACGGAAAAATTTACGTCACACAGTCGACCAGCAAGTTCACACCGCAGAATTCAGGCAGCCTCTACGACGCCAGTCTGCTGGATATTCTGGAGCACGGGGGTCACGGCGACGTATTTGAGTACAACCCGGCAACGGGTCTTGCCAAATCCATCATGCAAGGCATCAACTACGCGAACGGCATTGCAATAAGCAACGATCAACAATACTTGTTGATCGTTGAATTGGCGAGTTATCGTGTATGGCGTTATTGGCTTCAGGGCGCCAACGCCGGTAGCCGAGAAATCATCATGGAGAATATCCCCGGGTTTCCCGACAATATTAACAACGGCCTCGATGGGCGCTTCTGGATCGGTCTCGTCGCACCAAGAAATGAATTGATCGACGTCTTAGCCGACAGCCCGTTGGGCCGAAAAGTCATTCAAAGACTGCCTGCATTCATCCGCCCCGCTGCCGTGCCATCGTCACATGTCATCAGCATCAGCGGAAACGGAGAAATCCTGATGAACCTGCAGGATACGGCGGCTCACTTCCCGGCAATCACCGGTGTCTATGAAACCCGGGAGAATCTGTATCTATCCACGCTGTTCGGCCACAAACTCGCCATTTTCGACAAGGCGAACCTGGCCGACCAATGAACGGCTGGTAGTCCATCAAACCTGGCTGGTTGAACTACGGGTTCAGATCAAGTTCGCCAAAACCCTGCTTGAATACGATATCCACCGGAATGTTCGCCCGCGTCAGTCGATCCAGGTCTTCCTGCAACTGTAAGCCGATCACGCCATCTGCGGTTAACGCGCGCGCACCTTCATAGTCCCCGTTGCCCTGCAGGGTCAGCAATAATTCCGACAATGCAGACATAGCTTCCTGCATACGGTCGAAGTTGACGCTGTACGTTCCCCTTTCCGGATCGCGCAAGAAGGCTCCGTGTTCCTCGAAGAAATTAAATCGCACCATATTCGCTTTGCCGTGTGCGCTGCTTGCACCAAAGCGGATCGAACGAAAAATTCCCGCCATGAACGTGACGTAATTGTCATGCAGATCAATCTCGCCTAACTCTCCTGCTTCGTACAGTTTCGTGATCATGTACAGGCCGAGAATATCTGCCTTTCCCTCTTCCATGCTCGAGGCCACATCGAGCAACGCCCCACGCACGGTACCGCTTCCGTCGATTGTATTCTTGATGCCCAGCCCATGGGCCACCTCATGAAACATCGTGTTGGCAAAAAAGGCGTCAAAGGTGACGTGCCCGCGCTGTTCTTCATCGATCAGCACGCCGGCAATCGGCTCCAGTATTTTCTCGAATTTGGCCTGCATCGCATTTTTCAGCTGCAGACGCCGCGTGCCTTTTTGCAACTGGACTTCTTCATCGTTAGGCAAGTTGATGGCAATCGTCTTCGAACCAGCATTGCTTTGACCCGCGTAATAAATTACATCGTAGGCGTTCAAGTCTGAATCGGTTCCGGGGATCTCTGCTTTGTATACGTCTGGCACCGGCAGGCCGCGCTGTAATTCAGGCAGAAATTCCGCAAAACGCGACAAGCGTTCGCTCCACTCGAGATCCTTGATGAGCACATACGATGAGTACGCAGCACGATAGCCAAACAGCCTGTCCTCGTAGGTTTCGATGGCCCCAATGACCAGCTCGATCGGATTGCTTCTCACGTCCATCCACGCAAAATCACTTTCCTGGTACTCATCCGTTTCCAGTGCTGTGGCACGCAGACGGAGATAATGGGCAAACCCTGCATGTTCTGCAAGCTCCGCTGCGCGTCTCAACAGGTCAGCCGCCTGGCCGAGCTCCGCCGCATATTCGACGTGAAACGGCACGACCACCAGGGCGCCGCTGTCATCCCGGCGGAGCATCGAGTACAGCCCCGTTTTGCCTTCCAGGTCTGCCTCGTCGAACTCTTCTTTGCTCATATCGCGCGGATAGAACGTTGCCCCCAGCGGTTTCTCGCCAACGCCTTCCATGAAGGCCGCTTCATTATCCAGGCGATCCCATGGACCGTAATTCAACTCCGCAAACCGGCGGGTCGAATCGACGCCGATACCGGCAAGCCAGTTCTGATAATCGTCGCCATAGGCCTGGCGCCAGAACAGGTCGTCCATGACCTGCGACGCTTCGATCATCAGGCCAATCATTCGACGTTGGTCATCGCTGAACCCGGACAGGTCAGCGGTCAGCCCGAATTCGGCATAGATACCGGGTCTCGGCGCCACCGCCATTGCTGCGGGTTGCAGGATTTCCGCGTCTGGCGCAGTCGCCAGCGAACGGGTGTCTGCGCCCTCGTCCTGCGCACTGTTGCAGCCGGCCAGCAATGCGGCCAGCAAAAAAAACACGCCCAAACGGCGAATTGAGGCAATCATGTTCACGTTTGTATCTCCACGCGATATTTCCTGAAGAGCGGAATTATTGCACATGCAAGCGTGTTTCACGGTAACAGGAAAGCGATGATTGTCATCGGTGTGGAGATTCATGACTGGTTTCCTTGCGGCACCGATGCCAGAATTACCGGCTTCAGTCATTGGCCTCGGTATTTCCGTTCCGGATATGAGTTTCACGCGAAAAATTGCCGGCGCTATCGGCGGCGCCAGCGTCTTGTTCTTTGCGATCGGTGTCTTTCTGCCGCCGACAGCGCGCGTTGAGCGCGAGCTTGCCATCGATGCGCACCCGGCCACGGTTTTCGCCCTGCTTAACGATTTTCATCAGGTAAACAAGTGGTCGCGATGGCTCGCCGCGGACCCGAATACGCGTGTCGATATCAGCGGCCCGACTCGCGGTGTTGGCGCCACAATGACCTGGAGCGGGAACATTATTGGCAGCGGCACACAGGTGATTGTCAGCAGCGAACCGCTGCAAAAAATCACCACACGACTTTCGCTGCAGGATATTGGCGACATCGATACCAGCTTCTTGTTGACGGCAACTGAATTCGGCACGACGGTGCTGTGGCGTTACGAGAATGACTTCGGACGCAACATTTTTGCTCGTTATTACGGGCTACTGCTTGATGGCATCGTCGGCGCCGATTACGAACAAGGACTGGCCAGCCTGAAGGCCATGGCCGAGAGTTTGCCGCCGACCGACTTCGCCGACCTGGAGGTCGAGCATATTGTCGTTACTGCCACCGACATCGCCTACATGGAAACATCGAGCGAACCGCTGGCGGCGGCTATCTCGGAAGCCATGGGCAATGCCTACTTTGCCATTTTGAATTTCATGGACAGGCACGGCCTGCAGGAGGCCGGTGCGCCACTTTCCATCAGTCGGGCATTTGACGGTTCAGAATTGAGATTCGATGCCGGCATTCCGGTGCGTGGCATTGTGGCAACCACGCCCCGCGTACAGGACTCAGTCAGGCTCGGACGCACGTACGGCGGAGCGGCCATCCTTATCAAACACCGGGGTTCGTATCTGCAGCTCGCTGCAACCCACAACAAGATCGCGGCCTATCTTGCCGCGCTCGGCATCAGTCGCAACGGCGACGCCTGGGAGTCTTATGTCAGTGACCCGACGCGAACGACCGAAGCGGAACTCATCACGCACATTTTCTACCCGATTTCCGGGGAGAACTAAGGCCAAACGCCTGCTTCAGACAGATTTGACCAGAAATGGCGGTACCGTCGACTGATCAACGACATCCAGTGGCAGTGATTCCTGAACGTCTTCGCTGTAACGAATCATGGCGCTGCACAGATCAACCATCAGTTGCGCGCATTGATCGGCCTGCTCCATCGACATCTTCCGCACCGATGCGCATATCGGCCCTTCGCCGTTCAGCGGTGCTACCGACGTCATTTTGCGACGCAGATCGGCGAAAGCTCGCTGCACCGGAATGGGCAGATCGTCTTCCGCTATGCCTGCCAGGTTTTTCTCGTATGCTTCAACAAGTCTTTGTTTTATATGACTATGGTGCACTAGCGCCGACACGGCGGCACCAAAGCTTTTGGCGTGATGGTACATTTTTTCTCCAGCGTTCTTATTGTTAGCGGCCGCATTTCTCACCTCTGCGCGGCTTATTTACGCTTTTAAAGCTGACTACCTCCTGTAGTCCGTGGCATTGCCTCGTCAATCCTCCTGTTGAGTACTCTTGGTCAATCAAATACCTGCGTCCTGTTCTTATAGCAGATGAGTGGAAGTGCGCGCAAGTCTGTCAACTTATTGAGATCTCGATCAACCACGTTTCATCGTCCAAAGACCGTTCTTCCTGGAAGAGCACTTTTGTCTGCCCCGTCTTCCATTCCAGCGCGAGAGTCTCCGCCATCAGGAAATCCCGGTACGCCGCCAGTGACGCTTCCACGCCGGCCGACCCGGACACGCCCAGAACAATGCGATCAGAGACCTCCAGACCGGCCTGCTTACGCGCCTCCTGCACGGTCCGGACAAGCTCGCGGGCAAGCCCTTCGAGAATCAGGCTGTCGTTGAGCGTCGTATCAAGCGCTGTCAGGTACCCCCCGTCCTCACCACAGGCATAGCCCTCGGCGGAACGCGTCTCGATCAGCACATCCTCGGCTTCAAAGGTGATGGTCCGATCCGGCAGCTCGATTAAAAAAGACTCGTTGCGGGCCACAGCAGCGGCAATCGCCGCACTGTCCGCCGCCTCCAGCGCCTTGCGAATGTCCGGTATCAGCTTGCCGTAGCGCTTGCCGATGCGGGGCAGATTGGGTTTGATGCGGTAGTTCACCAGGCCTGCATCGCGCGCAATAAATTCGATTGCCTTGACGTTGAGTTCTTCCAGAATCTGCTCCTGGTGCCGTGCCAGTGCTTTCGCCGCGCGATCGTCCGGTGCCCGGATGAGCAGCCGCGATAATGGCTGACGAGTGCGCACGCCCGATTGAGCGCGCGCGGCACGCGCCAGTCCAACGACCTTTTGCACCACCTCTATCTCGTACAAAAGCGCATCGTCTTCATGCTCCGGATTCGTCTCCGGCCAGGCGGACATATGAACGCTGATCGGTGCTTTTGCATCGATGCTGCGCACGAGGTTTTGATACATGTTTTCAGCCAGGAACGGAACGAAGGGCGCCATCAGGCGATGCACTACACTCAGGCATTCGTACAGCGTCAGATAGGCGGAGCGCTTGTCTTCCGGATCGGTCGACTTCCAGAAGCGGCGCCGATTTCGCCGCACGTACCAGTTACTCAACTGGTCCACGAACGACTCAATCGCACCGCCCGCGGACCTGGCGTCGAAGTTATCCATCGCAGCAGTGCATTGATGGATTGTCTGGTTCAATAAGGCAAGTACCCAGCGGTCGATTTCGGGTCGATCTGCAACGGGCAGCTCCGTGTCGAAGTCAATATCGTCCAGACGCGCATAGAGCACAAAGAATACATAAGTGTTCCACAACGTATTGATGAAGGAACTCGCGACGTCCGCCACAATCTCGACCGACACGCGTTTCTGTACCTCGGGGGACAAACGCGCAAGGAAGTACCAGCGCAGCGCATCCGCGCCCACCGTATCGAAAACGTCATAGGGATTGACAACATTGCCCACCGACTTCGACATCTTTTTGCCGTCTTTATCGACGATATGGCTCAGACAAATGCAATTCCGATAAGCGACACTGTCTGACACGAGGGTGGAAATCGCGTGCAATGTATAGAACCAGCCACGCGTCTGATCGATCGCCTCGCAAATATAGTCCACCGGAAAATGGTCAGCAAACGTATCTGCGTTTTCAAACGGATAATGCCACTGCGCATAGGACATGGCACCGGAATCAAACCAGCAATCGATAACCTCGGGAACGCGATTCCAGGTTTTGCCCTCTTTCTCAAACGTGATGTCATCGATGGCGGGTCGATGCAGGTCGAGGTCCGTCAGGCTCCGGCCCGTAAGTTCCTCAAGTTCGGCCAGCGAACCGACGCAAATGTAATTCTCTTCGCCGTCGGTCCAGACCGGCAATGGCGTGCCCCAAAAGCGTTCCCGGGACAGCGCCCAGTCGACATTGTCTTCCAGCCATTTGCCGAAACGGCCATCGCGGATATGTGCAGGGACCCAGTTGATGGTCTTGTTCAGTTCCACCATGCGGTCGCGAAAATTCGATGTGCGAATGTACCAGGCATTTTTTGCGTAATAAATGATGGGATCGCCCGTCCGCCAGCCAAACGGGTAGCTGTGCCGGTAGCGTTCGGAGCGAAACATGAGTCCGCGCTCCTTCAGGATCCGAATCAGCGGCTTGTCCGCATCTTTGAAGAACATTCCCGCGACGGGCTCGACCTCGGCAAGGAACTTTCCGTCCTGCCCCACGCCATGCAAAATCGGCAGACCGTGTTTCAAGCCGAGCGCGAGATCGTCCACACCGTACGCCGGCGCGCAATGCACGATTCCCGTGCCACCCTCGGTATTGACGAACTCCGCTGACAGCACTTCGAATGCGTCGGCATCTACCTTGAGGTAGTCGAACAGTCGCTCATAGCGCATGCCGACAAGTTCCGCGCCCTTCAGGATCCGCACCACTTTGTGCGGCAAGTCACCAAGGACTGATTCCCGCAGCGCCTCGGCCACGATGAACGTCTCGTCGTCGGTTTCGACATAGACGTAATCGATGTCGTCATTCACGGCAAGCATCAGGTTCGACGGCAGTGTCCACGGAGTCGTGGTCCAGACAAGGAATGACGTGTTTTTCTCGCCTTGCAGCCGAAAGCGCACATAGATGGACGGGTCTTCAACGTCGCGATAGCCTAGCGCAAGCTCATGAGAGGACAACGTTGCGCCAATGCGCGGATCGTAGGGCACGACCTTGTAGCCCCGATAGATCAGGTCTTTGTCCCAGATTTTCTTGAGCAGATTCCAGACACTTTCGATGTAGTTGTTATCGAGCGTGTAATAGGCCTCATCCATGTTGACCCAGAAGCCCATGCGCTCGGTCATCTTCTGCCAGTCTTCAATGTATCGCATCACGGACTCGCGACAACGCCGCGTGAATTCGGCCACACCGATTTTCTCTTCGATTTCCTTCTTGTCGAAAATGCCGAGTTCTTTCTCAATCTCATGCTCGACCGGCAGGCCATGGGTATCCCAGCCGGCTTTGCGCGGCACATGGTAGCCACGCATCGTCTTGTAACGAGGGAAGGCATCCTTGAACGCTCGCGCGAGAACATGATGAATTCCCGGCTTCCCATTGGCCGTCGGTGGACCATCATTGAACGTAAAAAGCGGTCGACCTTCCGACTGCTTGAGCGTTTCTGCAAATATTTTTTTCTCGCGCCAGAAATCGAGGACTTCGGCTTCCAGCGCAGGACCGTTGTAACGACCAGTGACTTCCTTAAAACTCATTTCTCAAAGATCCGATTCTCAAAACGACAAGCCCAAAATAAAACGCCCCGAACGCATCACTGCGTCCGGGGCGATGGTTGTTCTCAATCGCGGTACCACCCGGTTTCACGAAAGCCTGCGCTTTCGCCTCATTGTGCCCGATCTCGGCGGCCAGCCGACTGCGTCTACTCGGCCAAAGGGGCCTTTCGGGCAGCAACTCCGGGGTGATTTTCAGCGGCTTCCGATACGAGGCTCGCACCATTCCTCGTTCGCTCCTGTCGGACCTGACCGCTTACTCGTCCCCTTCTACGTCTTGGACAGGAAACTAGCGCCGGCGCGACGAAAACACAAGGGTTTCCGGCAAATTTGCGCCGCGGGAACATGCGCTGGGCCGTCGGCGGCCGGCGTTTAGTTAATGGTGGGAGATACCGGCTGATCGCTTGCTTCGCCGAACATCGCGCGATCGAAAACGTCGACCAGAACCTCCGTCTTTTGCGCCCCCATGATAAACAGGCGCCGGTTAATCAGGAAGTCCGGCACGCCGGTCACGCCGCCCCTGCGAACCTGCGCTTCCAGTTCGAGCACCCGCTGGCGCAGCAAAATGTCATCGAGTGCTTTATTGATGGCGTCAGCAGATAATCCATGCTGCTCGCCCATCATCAGCAGAACCTGCCGAGCGGAAATATCGAGGCCCTGCTCAAAAAATCCTTGCAGAATCCGTTCGGCCAGTGCCGAGGTGTCTGCACCCTCCTGGTCCGCCAGCAGCATCAATTGGTGCGCTTCGAGTGTCCGCGGCACACGCTTTATTTGATCGAAGCGAAAGTGAATGCCCTCGGCCCTGCCGGCCTCAGTGAGATAATCGAGACCGGGCTGAATGGTATCGCGGTGACCAAATTTGGACAGCAGGTAATCATCAAAGGCCATGCCATCGGCGGGCATGTCAGGATTGAGCTGAAACGGAATCCAGTTGACCACCGAGGGTCCGCGCACGGCAAGCAAGGCGTCATCCAGGCGGCGCTTGCCGAGGTAACACCACGGGCAGATGAGATCGGCAATGATATCCACGCGCAATGCCGCGACCGCCATGCTGTCGTCGCTTTGTGCAATATTTATGATGCCAGGATCAATCATCAGTATCCTCCACTATGGTGCATCAATGCGGCCATCGCGTCGCAATTCAAGCCGGGCGGCCCATGCCGCGCGAGAGCCTTGCTGCTTAGAGGCTTAATCGATGTAGAAGTTTTACTCGTCTGCCGCATGGTGGTGGCGAAAAAATCATCGGGTTCCACAAATTTATGGAATTTTCGACAATTTAATAGATATTCGTTAATTTTCACTTTATTTTCCTGGAACTTACTGAAGGATCGCGACCCTGTTCTGCACCTGCGCGTCGCGCGCAGTGACGATTTATCACACGGTGTGACAAATGCTCGCTCGAAATAATTTACTATCAGACACGGTCTGAACCGGTGTGTCTTTTTCAGGAGAACGTGCATGCTGATCCGCAAACCGCCCGACATCCGCTCGTACGAGATAACCAGCGAAACGAACTACGTCAATCGACGCCAGTTCCTGCGTACCAGTGCGCTTGCCGGCGGTTCTTTACTGGCGGGCTCTGCGCTGAGCGCTATCGTGCCAGACAGCCCCATGGCCGAATTGCCGGGGGTCATTGCGGGCGGCTACAGCACCACCGAAGCGCCCAACAGCGTCGAGGACATCGTTACCTACAACAATTACTACGAATTCGGCACCGGCAAGAGCGACCCCGTCAACAACTCGCAGGATTTCAAGCCGCGGCCGTGGACCATTGAAGTCGCCGGCCATGCCGACATTACCGGAACTTTCGACATTGAAGATTTCATCAAGCCGCACATCCTTGAGGAACGTATTTATCGCATGCGTTGTGTCGAAGCATGGTCCATGGTCATTCCGTGGGTCGGCATTCCGCTGGTCGACGTCATCAAGCGATTCAAGCCGACGTCGGCTGCGAAATTTGTCCGCTTCGAGACCTTGCACGATCCCGCCAGAATGCCGGGACAACGGCGCGGCAGCCTGCAGTGGCCGTATCGCGAAGGCCTGACCATTGCCGAAGCGACCAATCCCCTGCCGCTGCTCGTGGTCGGCCTGTACGGTCACGCGCTGCCCAACCAGAACGGTGCGCCGATAAGGCTGGTCGTGCCGTGGAAATACGGTTTCAAAGGCATCAAGGGCATCGTCAAGATGAGCTTCGAGTCTCGCCAACCGGTCAGCAGCTGGCAAATGGCCGCATCCCATGAATACGGTTTCTATGCGAACGTGAATCCGAACGTCGCCCACCCGCGCTGGAGCCAGGCAAGAGAACGGCGCATCGGGGCCGGTTTCTTCGCAGAGAAACAAGCCACGCTGATGTTCAATGGATACGGCGAGCAGGTCGCGCATTTGTATGCCGGCCTCGACCTGCGGCGAAACTTCTAAAACGACCGCCGCTTTTACCTTGAACGCCCTCAGCCAAATCCGCTTTGTCTGGAAGCCGCTGGTATTTATCGCCTGTCTCATCCCCGCCATTTTAGTGCTGACTGATGCCCTTGAGATCACCGGCCGCCTCGGCGCCAACCCGATCGAGGAAATACAGGATCGATTTGGCAACTGGGGCCTGCGTTTCATCCTGGCCGCACTGACTGTCACACCACTTCGTCAGTTGAGTGGCTGGAACTGGCTCACGCGCTTTCGCCGTATGCTCGGTCTGTTCGCATTCTTTTATGTATGCACACATTTCCTGGTGTGGCTGCTCCTCGATCAACGACTGCTGATGTCTGCAATCCTGGAGGACATTGTCGAGCGGCCGTTTATTACCATTGGATTCACGGCACTGCTGTTACTGCTGTCGATGGCAGGCACCTCGACACTGGCAATGAGACGCCGACTGGGACGCCGTTGGCAACAATTGCACAACAGCATTTACATCGTCGGCATGCTGGGCGTCTGGCATTACTGGTGGCAGGTGAAACTCGATGTTCGAGAACCCCTGATTTACGCGTCCGTGCTGGCCGCTCTGCTGGGTTACCGTCTGTGGCGAAGATTCAGGAAGAGCCGATAGAAACAGGCGCGTATATATAAGCGGGAATGCGCACACGAAAAGGGCTTGATCGTTGTCAGTTTCATACCATCATAGTGTCACCACTGCATGCTTGGCTGCCGGAGCCTCTAATTTCTCACGCATGCGGCCAAGGTTTTTCCCGCGGCAGCAAGTGAATGACCCATCCTGCTTCGCCATGTGTCGTCCTCTGCTTCGGGCGCGGGGCCCGAGCTTACAGGGACGTACTTGCAGCGTGTCTCAGAGACCAACCTCACCACACGGCTCCACAGCACCTCAACCCCCCCAACACGCACTTAATTCACGCACAAAAAAGCCCCGACGAAGCGGGGCTTTCCTGGTACTACTTCGCAACAGCGAATGACTTACATCATGCCGCCCATGCCACCCATGCCGCCCATGTCAGGCATCGCCGAGCCGCCCGCATCCTTCTGCGGTGCGTCTGCAACCATCGCTTCCGTGGTCAACAACAATCCGGAGATTGAAGCAGCGTTCTGCAACGCATAGCGCGTAACCTTGGTTGGATCCAGGATACCGGCTTCGATCATATCCTCGTACACCTCCGTCTGCGCGTTGTAACCGTAGTTACCCTTGCCTGCCATAACCGCGTTCAAAACAACACTGGCGTCTCCACCGGCATTGATGACGATCTGGCGCAGTGGCTCTTCGCAAGCTTTACGCAGGATACCGATGCCAACGTCCTGATCGGGATTATCGCCTTTGAGCTTGGCAATGTTCTGAATCGCACGAATCAGAGCAACACCACCGCCAGGAACAACACCTTCCTCAACGGCTGCCCGAGTTGAATGCAGTGCGTCTTCGACGCGCGCTTTCTTCTCTTTCATCTCGATTTCAGTTGCTGCGCCCACCTTGATGACGGCAACACCGCCGGAAAGCTTGGCAACACGCTCCTGCAGTTTTTCCTTGTCGTAGTCAGAGCTGGACTCTTCAATCTCGGCGTTGATCTGATCGATACGGCCCTGGATGTCTTCGCTACGACCTGCACCATCAATGATGGTGGTATTTTCCTTGGTGATCTGGACTTTCTTTGCCTCACCAAGGTCTTCAATCGCAGTTTTCTCCAGAGACAGTCCGACTTCCTCCGAAACTACCTGACCACCGGTCAGCACGGCAATATCCTGCAGCATCGCCTTGCGGCGATCACCGAAACCCGGTGCCTTGACGGCAGCGACCTTGACGATACCGCGAATATTGTTCACCACCAACGTAGCAAGCGCCTCGCCCTCAACGTCTTCGCAGATAATCAACAGGGGTCGTCCTGACTTGGCAACGCCTTCCAGGATCGGCAGAAGATCACGAATGTTGGAGATCTTCTTGTCGAACAGAAGAATCAGCGGATTCTCAAGCTCAACGGTCTGACTCTCCTGATTGTTGATGAAGTACGGAGACAGATAGCCACGATCGAACTGCATGCCTTCCACGACATCCAGTTCGTTGGCCAGACCCGATCCCTCTTCAACCGTGATAACGCCTTCCTTGCCTACTTTTTGCATGGCATCAGAGATGATTTCGCCGATCTCGACATCCGCGTTGGCGGAGATACTGCCAACCTGTGCAATCGCTTTGTGGTCTTCACACGGCTTGGAAAGCTTCTTCAGCTCATCGACGATTGCGATCGTCGCCTTGTCGATGCCGCGCTTCAGATCCATCGGGTTCATGCCAGCAGCAACAGACTTCAAACCCTCGCGGAGAACCGCCTGGGCCAGAATCGTTGCAGTGGTTGTACCGTCGCCTGCGATGTCAGAGGTCTGGGAAGCAACTTCCTTAAGCATCTGTGCACCCATGTTTTCAAACTTGTCTTCCAGCTCAATTTCCTTGGCAACCGAGACACCATCTTTGGTGACGGTCGGAGCGCCAAAGCTCTTATCGATCACTACATTGCGACCTTTGGGACCCAGGGTCACCTTTACCGCGTTGGCCAGAATGTTCACACCTGCAAACATCTTCTGGCGCGCGTCGTCGCTGAAACGAACTTCTTTAGCAGCCATTTGCTTTTCCTCTTAGCTTAAATTCTTCAAAATCGGATGGATTTGGACGCCTAGCCTTCAATGATGGCCATGATGTCGTCTTCCTTCATAACAAGAAGCTCCTCACCATCTACTTTGACTTCGGTGCCGCTGTACTTGCCAAACAGCACTTTGTCGCCGGCTTTTACATCCAGGGCCCGCAGCTCGCCAGAATCCAGGATTTTGCCATTGCCAACAGCAATGACCTCACCCTTGATGGGCTTTTCAGCAGCCGCATCCGGAATTACGATGCCGCCGGGGGATGTGCGCTCTTCTTCCATGCGCTTTACGATTACTCGATCATGAAGCGGACGAATCTTCATTAGTTAGATCTCCTATAAATGATTGATTTATATTAAATATTGCAATTACTGTGCCGAGAATTGTTAGCACTCGACCACAAGGAGTGCCAATGATAGGGGCGGCGAGATAAATTTCAAGGGCTGCGGGCATGCAATCACGAGATTACGCGCACACGGGCAGGGCAGGGCAGTGAAAATGGACCCTGGATCAATGACAGGAAGCCGGCCGGCCGGTATCCTTCAGCCGCATGACGAACGCCTGCCCGGCAGAAGCTGCCAGTGGATGCTTTGTTCATGCAACCGGTAACAAATGGCTGCGAAAACAGGTCTGACTGATATCCTTAGCCTGCAAACCAACTGGCCCTGGGAACGACGAAGAAAGACGAGGAACCACAAAATACGATGCAAACCCCCACAATCGCAAAGAGACTCCTGGCAATCGCAGCCGTGCTGCTTTCATGCTTACCCCTCGCGGCGCAGGATGATGACATCCTGCATCCGGAGGACGCTTACCGTTATGCCGTCAGCGACACCGGCTCGGCAATCGAAATCGACTGGGTCATCGAAGAGGGCTATTACCTTTACCGACAGAAGCTGTCCTTTCAAAGCAACACCGAATCAGTGCAGTTCGGCGACTATCAACTCCCGCAGGGATTGCACCATGAAGACGAGTTTTTTGGTGCGCAACAGATTTATCGCAAGCGCTTTTTCGTCACGATCCCCTATGAGATCGTTGGCGCGCGCCCGGCGGAGATGGAGCTGCAGCTTAAATCCCAGGGTTGCGCCGACATTGGCATCTGCTACCCACCCCAGACCTGGACCAGCGACGTACGCCTGATCTCCACCCGCACCACAACCGCGGCAAAACTGTCACTGGGCAACCTGGGTGGCACGACTGAATTCCTGCCGGTTGACGAGGCGTTCAAACCGGTCCTGATTGCAGTGGACGGCAACACCATTGATGTCGCTTTCCAGATCACCCCCGGCTACTACCTTTACAAAGACAAGCTCTCGGTAAGCACTGAATCCACAATTGCGCAGCTCGGTCGACTTGATTTGCCGGTGGGTGAGAAAAAATTCGATGAGTGGTTCGGTGAAATGGAGGTCTACCACGACGATGTGTTCGCAACACTGCCCATCGCGCGTGGCACACCCGACGCGATGGAGTTGACCTTAACGGTGGCCTACCAGGGCTGTGCGGACGGTGGCCTGTGCTACCCGCCACAAGTACGTAAGCTGACAGTGTCGCTGCCTGCCGCTACTACCGTAACGGCATTCGCTGCCGCGACAGCGGCTCCCGTATCCGAACAGGCGAGACTGGCTCAGCTTATTTCCAGTTCGAGCATTTATCTGGTGATCGCAACTTTTTTTGGCGCTGGCCTGTTACTCGCATTCACGCCCTGCGTACTACCAATGGTACCCATCCTGTCCGGCATCATCGCCGGTGAGGGTGATAACGTGAGCTCGGCGAGAGGGTTTTCGCTGGCACTGAGTTACGTCATGGGTATGGCGCTGGTCTATACCGCCGCAGGAATTGCAGCGGCAGCCGTCGGTGTCCAGATGCAGGCAATATTTAATGCTCCGTGGGTTCTGACGTTGTTTGCCGGGCTCTTTGTGGTTCTGGCGTTGGGCATGTTCGGCATGTTCGAGCTGCAGATGCCCTCCGCATTGCAGGGCCGTCTCGCCAAAATCAGCGGTAATCAGAAGACCGGCACCGTGGTCGGCGCCTTCATCATGGGTGCGCTTTCCTCGCTCATCGTGACGGCTTGCGTCGCGCCACCACTGGTTGCCACTCTGACTGTCATCGGCCAGTCCGGAGACATGTTGCGCGGCGGCACCGCCCTCTTCGCCCTTAGCCTGGGCATGGGTGCACCGCTGCTGCTGGTTGGTGCATCGGCCGGAAAATTGCTGCCGAAGGCGGGACCGTGGATGGTCGCTGTCAAAAATGCATTCGGCTTCATGATGCTGGGCCTCGCAATCTGGATGTTGTCACGCATCATTCCGGGTGCGATCACGCTGGCTTTGTGGGGCGTCCTGACACTGATGGCGGGCGTGTTCCTCGGTGGCCTGACGA
>JADFNG010000029.1 GCA_022563505.1 Pseudomonadota bacterium
CTCGGGGCCCGCGTCCATGCGGGCCACGGTCTCAACCACAATCCGAACCATCCATGTTCAAGAGGCAACCGGTTGAGAACTCGATCTTTTCGAACTTTGGCGGTGTGCCGATGGCCGGACTCGAACCGGCACAGCGTGAGCTACTGCCCCCTCAAGACAGCGTGTCTACCAATTCCACCACATCGGCTGTATCTGTAACCCGGATTTTTCTTGCCCTTAAGCGAGGCAGGCTTACTCGTTGCGCTCGTCGGCATCGCCCTCAGGAGGGACATCAAGCGCCGGCAGGTCCGCATTCGTCGCCGTGGAGCCCGCATCGCTGAGCTCCGGAATATCCGGCAAACTTTCAGCCGTACTCGGCTCTTGCTGAACCGTTTCTGCGACAGGCGCATTTTCCAGCAAGCTGTCCGGCCTATCGGCGCCGTGCTGTGCACTCATATAGGCCAGGGTCAGGCTGGAGGCAAAAAACAGGGTCGCCATTACAGCGGTCGCCCGCGAAAAGAAATTCGAAGAGCCACTCGCACCAAAAACGGTGCCCGACGCGCCGGACCCGAAGGCGGCACCCGCATCAGCGCCTTTTCCTCGCTGTAGCAGCACCAGGATGATAATCAGAATCGCGATTATCGTATGGCCGATCAAGACCGCTGTTTGCATCGTATTCATTTAATCCTCAACTCTGCGCGATTGCCGCGTCGGCAATCGCCAAAAAATCGGCTGCGTTAAGAGACGCGCCACCGATCAAGCCACCATCAATATCCGCCATCGACAATAATCCAGCAGCATTATCGCCCTTCATACTGCCGCCATACAGAATCCGCACGACACCCGCTACCGCGTCATTCTTCGCCGCCAGCACATCACGGATATGTTTATGCGCCTCCTGCGCTTGCTCCGGCGTCGCCGTCTGGCCGGTGCCGATCGCCCAGACTGGCTCGTAAGCAATAACCGCATTCGCAAACGAGTCAATGCCGGCCATTTCGACCACCGCCTCCAGTTGCTCACTGATGACCGCATTGGTCTGTTCCGCTTGCCTTTCTGCCAGCGTCTCTCCGACACACACAATGGGCTTCAGTCCTGCAGCCAATAGCGCACAAAACTTCGCCGCAACGACTTCGCTGCTTTCGCCCATCATCGCGCGCCGCTCTGAATGACCCACGATCACATACTCACAACCGATATCCTTCAACATCGTTGCCGCAGTCTCGCCAGTGTATGCGCCCGCTGCGTGCGCGGACACATTCTGTGCACCCAGCTTGAGCCCGCTGCCCGCGAGCTGCGCCGCAACCGCCCGCAAATACGGGAATGGTGGACAAACAAGCAATTCCACGCGGTCAGACGCCGGCATGTCGGCAACAATACCATTCGATAGCTCGGTACTCATGGCCGTAGAGCCATTCATCTTCCAATTGCCAGCAATCAGGAAATTACGCATTAGCCGCTCTCAAATCGGTATACCCAAAAGGCGCGCAAGGATACCGAGGCGAACCCGGCAAAGCAACGGAGATTTCACAACAAATTGAGAAAAATCAGGTTGCTGTCTCCGCAACCACGGCCGCCAGACGCTCCGCGAGACGCAGCACCAGGTGTTCATCCTCGCCTTCGACCATCACCCGGATGACCGGTTCCGTGCCGGATGCACGCAATACAACGCGCCCGGCATCGCTAAGCTCCCGCTCCGCTGCAACCACCGCATCCTGGATTGCGGCTGACGATGCGGGATCAAAGCGTATCTCGGTGCGCACATTGATCATTTTCTGCGGGTACTTCGTCATGCCCACCGCCAGTTCCGACAGCGGCTTGCCGCTGCTCTCCATAATGGCCAGTATTTGCAGTGCGGCGATGATGCCGTCACCGGTCGTCGTCTTGTCCAGGCAAATCATGTGACCCGACGTCTCACCGCCGATAATGCCACCGGACTCGTGCAAGGCCTCCAGAACATAGCGATCGCCCACTTTAGCGCGGCGAAACTCAATGTCATTCGCGCGCAATGCATGCTCCAGGCCGAGATTGCTCATCACCGTACCAACGACTGGTCCCCTTAATTTCCCGGCCTTTTTGCGTGCCAGCGCCAGCACGTACAGCAGTTGATCGCCATCGAGAATCCCGCCGAGTTCATCGACCATCACGACACGGTCGCCATCACCGTCGAGCGCGATACCCACGTCCGCCCGCAGCGCCGGCACGGTGAGCTGCAACAGCGCGGGTTCAGTGGAACCACAACCATCATTGATATTGCGGCCATTGGGTGAGCAGCCGATCGGCATAACCTCGGCACCCAAGTCACTCAAAATTCGCGGACCCACCTTGTAACCCGCCCCGTTCGCACCGTCGAAAACAATCTTGATGCCCTCCAGGTTGCGCCCCTCGGGAAACGTGGAGGCACAAAACTCCTGATACCGAATGCGCGCCGAATCGATACGCTTTGCAGTTCCCAGCTTCGCAGATTCAAGCGTGATTGCCGGTTGATCGAGATAGTGTTCGATTTGACGTTCGACGTCGTCTGTCAGCTTTGCGCCGGCTCCATCAAAAAATTTGATGCCGTTGTCATAAAAACGATTGTGCGACGCGCTGATGACGACGCCGAGATCCGCCTTGAATTCCTGGTTCAGATAGGCGATTCCGGGCGTCGGCAAGGGTCCGAGTAACAGGACATCCGCGCCCGCGGCAACAAATCCAGCCTCCAGCGCCGATTCGAACATGTAGCCTGACAGGCGCGTATCCTTGCCGATCAGTACGGTACCGCCTTCCGGCACCAGAACCTGTGCCGCAGCGCTCGCCAGGCGCAACGCGAAATCCGCAGTCATCGGGTCTTTGCCAACTTCCCCTCTTACGCCGTCAGTTCCAAAATATCGCCTGCCACTCATTGCCTACATCCTTGCATGTGTTGATGGGATCATAAGTCAATACGATCATGACTGCTCTTGCTGCATCACAGCCCACGCAATTTTTAGCGCATCCACGGTGGCCGGGACATCGTGGGTTCTGACTATATTTGCACCGCGCTCCACGGCCAAAACGGCAGCGGCCAGCCCGGCCGCAAGTCTCTCATCCACCGCGCGGCCGGTCAGGTGGCCCAGCGTGCCTTTGCGGGACAAGCCCACCAGTATGGGTCGTCCGAGGGCACCGAATTGTCCCAGGGTCGCCAGCAGCACGAGGTTTTGTTCGTGGGTCTTGCCGAAGCCGAAGCCGGGGTCAATGATGAGCCGCTCGGCTCCGATGCCCGCGTCCTGACACGCCGCAATACGCCGCCGCAAGAATTCGATCACATCGCCCGGCAGTGCCGCGTACACGGGATTATCCTGCATCGTAGCGGGCACGCCTTGCATGTGCATGATGCATACCGCCACATCGGTGGCCGCAACTGCAGCCAGCGCGCCAGGCTGGGTTAGCGCGAAAATATCGTTAACGATATCCGCGCCTGCCGTGGTCGCAGCGAGGATGACAGCAGGGTTGCCGGTATCGATCGACACAATCACCTCGCACTCCCTGCGGACAGCTTCAATGACCGGCATGACCCGATCCAGTTGTTCCTGCTCAGGAACGCCGCTCGCACCCGGCCGCGTCGACTCGCCGCCGATATCGATAATCGAGGCGCCTGCCTCCACCATGGACCGAGCGGCCTCCACTGCATCATCCACAGTGGCGAGGTGACCTCCATCCGAAAATGAATCCGGTGTGATATTGAGAACGCCCATGACCTGCGGTGAACCCAGATCGAGCGTGCGTGAACCGAGATTGAGGTGCATGGCAATGTTCATCCGTCCTCGCAATCAAGAACGGCAGCCCGAAGGCTGCCGTCATATCTTAGCCCGGGCTAGCCCTGGCCAGGGAAACCCCGTCTAGTGTTCGCTGGCGGTACCGCCGATAGGCTTGGGCGCCTTTCTCTTGCTCGCCTTTCTCTTGCTCGCCTTTTTACCGCCGGTTTTCTTGCGCCCACCCGGGTCTTCCCAGCCCTCGGGCGGTTGCGGTTCACGCCCTTCCATAATGTCGACTATTTGCGAGTGATCGATGGTTTCATATTTCATCAGCGCCTGGGCCATATTTTCAAGCTTGTCTTTATTCTCGGCGAGCAGGGCTTTGGCACGATTGTAATTGCGATCAATGATCTTGCGCACTTCTTCATCAATCACATGCGCCGTCACATCGGAAACCTGCTTGTGCTGGGTCACCGATCGGCCGAGAAATACCTCGCCCTCCTCCTCACTGTAAGTCAGCGGCCCGAGTCTGTCCGATAGACCCCACTTGGTGACCATGTTGCGGGCAATTTCCGTCGCCTGCTCTATGTCGTTCGAGGCACCGGTCGTTACGCCATCAGGGCCGAGCGTCATCTCTTCCGCAAGACGGCCGCCGTACAGCGCAGAAATAGTACTCTCGAGTTTTTCTTTGGAAATGCTGTATTTATCTTCTAAGGGGAGAAACAATGTGACACCGAGTGCTCGACCCCGCGGAATGATTGTGACCTTGTGCACCGGATCATGGTCCGGCACCAGATAGCCGACAATCGCATGGCCGGCTTCGTGATAGGCGGTATTCAGTTTTTCTTTTTCGCTCATGACCATGGAACGCCGCTCCGTGCCCATCATGATTTTGTCTTTCGCTCTCTCAAATTCATCCATGGTCACAACGCGCTGGTTCTCCCGCGCTGCGAACAACGCCGCCTCGTTGATGAGGTTGGCAAGATCTGCGCCTGAAAAACCCGGCGTACCGCGTGCAATGATGGACGGATCCACATCGTCACTCAACGGTACTTTGCGCATGTGCACTTTGAGAATTTGCTCACGGCCACGAATGTCCGGCAACGGCACGACGACCTGTCGATCGAAGCGACCCGGTCGTAACAAGGCCGGATCAAGAACGTCAGGACGGTTGGTCGCGGCGATGACGATAACGCCTTCGTTCGCTTCAAAACCGTCCATTTCCACGAGCATCTGGTTCAGTGTCTGCTCGCGCTCATCATGACCGCCACCCAGGCCGGCTCCACGATGGCGACCGACCGCATCGAGTTCGTCAATGAAGATGATGCACGGCGCCTGCTTCTTGGCTTGCTCGAACATGTCACGCACACGCGACGCGCCGACACCGACGAACATTTCAACGAAATCCGAACCGGAAATCGTGAAAAACGGCACTTTCGCTTCACCGGCTATGGCCCGCCCGAGCAGCGTCTTGCCGGTTCCCGGCGGGCCGATCAGCAATATGCCTTTGGGAATCCTGCCGCCCAAGCGCTGGTATTTGCTGGGATCACGAAGAAAATCGACAATCTCCGCCACTTCCTGTTTGGCCTCTTCCACACCGGCAACATCGGCAAACGTGACATTGATCTGATCTTCACCCAGCAAGCGCGCCTTGCTCTTGCCAAATGACATGGCGCCGCGGCCACCGGCACCACCTTGCATCTGCCGCATGAAATAGATCCAGACGCCAATCAGGAGCAAAATCGGGAAAGAACTGATCAAGAGCTGTCCGATCAGGCTCTGTGACTCCGGTTCCTCGCCCGTGAAACGAACCTGGTTGTCTTCGAGAGTACCGATCAATGTGTTGTTATCGGTTTCGGGGCTGATGGTGTAAAACCCCAAAGGCACGCGATCACCGAAGCTGATGCGATCACCCTGAAATTCAACACGCTGTACCCTGCCGGCACGCACCTGTTGCAGGAACTCGGAATAATCCAGTTTCTCGGGCGGTGGGCCACTGACACCGCTCAAGCCCTGCACGACAGACAGGAGTACAACGATGATTACGATAAAAACCAGTATGTTTTTGGTCAGGTCGTTCACAATACTTTTAGCTCCGACAGTCGCCTTGGATCATCCTCGGCTAATGCATGTGTGGCAAGCAAGTTCTGCCACAATTTAGACTGTGTCTAATACTTTAGACATTACTACAGTCGATAGTTTCTCGCCACCAGATAGACCTCACTACTGCCCGCCCGCGATGCCTTGGGTTTCATGACACGAACGCGCCCAAAGGACTGTTTGGCCTGGGCAATGAATGCGTCCGCACCCTCGCCCTGAAACAGCTTGCAGACAAAGTCACCGTTGCGCTTGAGGACTTGTGTCGCAAGATCCAGCGCCAACTCCGCCAGGTACATCGATCTCGGCTGATCCACTGCTTTTGTGCCGCTGATATTGGGTGCCAAATCGCTCATTACAAGGTTCGCTCGCGAATCGCCCAGGGTGGCCAGCAACTCGTTCAATACCGCTTCCTCGGTAAAATCTCCCTGCAAGAATTCCACCGACGGCAGCGTGTCCATCGGCAAGAGATCCAGCGCGATGATGCGCACCCGGTTTTGCAAATGCTCGGTGACATACTGGCTCCAGCTCCCCGGTGCGGAACCGAGATCGACACAGATCATGTCGGGACGCAGAATCTTCTCTTTCGCGTCGATTTGCGCCAGTTTATAGACGGCGCGCGAACGCCAGCCTTCGCGTCGAGCCTGCAATACATAGGGATCGCGCTCCTGCCGGTCACGCCACGATCCGCCGCTGCGCCGCAGTCCACTCACTGGGCTCGGCTCAATGACTGGCGAAAGACCGATACCGATCCCGGGCTGTTACAATCTGTTCGCATGACACTCAAAGAATCCCAGAAAAAATTTTTGCGGGGCCTGGGCCATCAACTCAAACCCACGCTGATCATCGCCGATGCCGGCTTGTCCGAGGCCGTACTGCGCGAGTTCGAGACAACCATTGCCCACCATGAGTTGATCAAAGTCCGTGTGCGTGCCGGCGATCGGGAAAACCGGGATACCCTGATTGCCGATCTCTGCAAGCAAGGGGCGGCACTCCTGATTACACGCATTGGCAACGTTGCCCTTGTCTACCGCAAGAACGAAGACAAACCAACGATCAGGCTACCGCGATAAACGCAAACCGGCACTCATTCGTAACGGACCCTGATAACTTCGTATTCGCGCTCGCCGCCCGGCGCCGAAAAACTTACCTCGTCACCCTTATTTTTGCCGATCAAAGCTCTTGCAATCGGTGACGAAAACGATATCAGGCCTGTCTTGATGTCGGATTCATCTTCGCCGACAATCTGGTAGACGATCTGCTGATCGGCATTAACGTCCAGCAGCTCGACCGTGCAACCAAACACGATTCTGCCTTTCGCATCAATTGTCGTCACGTCAATCACCTGGACGTTTGACAATTTGCCTTCAATCTCCTTGATGCGCCCTTCAATAAAACCTTGCTGCTCTTTCGCTGCGTGATATTCCGCATTTTCCTTCAAATCACCGTGCGCGCGTGCCTCGGCAATCGCCTGGATCACCGCCGGTCGATCGGTGGACTTGAGTCGCTTTAATTCATCGCGCAAGAGTGCAGCGCCTCTGACGGTCATGGGTACTTTGTTCACGCTACTACCTCTTTGTGCAAATCCTGCAGCCGGTTAACCTCGATATTGTCGATATGCTCCAATGCCGTGCAGGTCGCCATCGCTGCACCGAGGGTCGTGTAATACGTTACGTACCGACGCACCGCTTCCGCACGAATCGACAACGATTCCTGAATGGCCTGCTTACCCTCAGTGGTGTTCACAATCAGCGAAAATTCGTCATTCTTGATCATATCCACAATGTGCGGCCTGCCCTCCCTCACCTTGTTCGCCCGGCGGCAGGACACGCCGGCTGCGGCAAGCGTTGCCGCCGTACCGTGGGTTGCCACAATATCAAATCCCCGCTCGACCAGGATTTTTGCCAACGTTATGGCGCCTTCCTTGTCCCGATCCCGCACGCTGATCAGCGCCGTCCCTTTTTGCGGCAACACCACCCCGGATGCGAGCTGTGCTTTCGCATACGCCTCGCCGAAGGACCGGCCAATACCCATCACCTCACCCGTTGACTTCATTTCCGGGCCCAGGATCGGGTCGGCACCGGGAAACTTGCTGAACGGAAACACGGATTCCTTGACCGAGTAGTACGGCGGTACCCGTTGCTTGACAAAACCCTGTTGCGCCAGCATCTCGCCGACCATAACACGCGCCCCGATTTTCGCCAGCGGCACGCCAGTGGCCTTGGAAACAAAGGGAATCGTGCGCGATGCCCGAGGATTAACCTCCAGCAAATAAATCACATTATTCTGAATCGCAAACTGCGTATTCATCAGCCCAACAACATTCAGCCCCTTGGCCAGTTTTTCAACCTGGTCGATAAGATCTTTCTGAATTTCCGCAGAGAGATTAACGGGTGGCAGCGAACATCCCGAATCCCCTGAGTGCACACCGGCTTGTTCTATGTGTTCCATGATGCCGCCAACGAGTATGCGCTCGCCGTCGCAAACGATATCGACATCCACCTCAGTCGCATGATCGAGAAATCGATCCAGAAGCACAGGACTGTCGTTGGATACCTCAATTGCCGCATCCATGTAAGCGGCCAGATCTTCGTCGCCGTGCACCACCTCCATCGCCCTGCCACCCAAAACATAGGACGGTCGAACAATCAGCGGATAGCCTACAGTGGAACCCAGGGCCAGCGCCTCTTCCTTACTCCGCGCCGTGCGGTTGGGCGGTTGCTTGAGATTGAGTTGCTGCACCAGCTTCTGAAAACGTTCGCGATCTTCAGCCAGGTCAATCGAATCCGGCGACGTTCCGATGATGGGTGCACCGGCCGCTTCCAGGGCACGCGCAAGCTTCAACGGCGTCTGCCCGCCGTATTGAACGATGACTCCTTTCGGCTGTTCCTTTTCAATGACCTCCATGACGTCTTCAAAAGTCAGCGGCTCAAAATACAGTCGATCCGAGGTGTCGTAATCGGTCGAAACGGTTTCAGGATTGCAGTTGACCATGATGGTTTCGTAACCCGCCTCTTGCAGCGCAAGCGACGCATGCACGCAGCAATAGTCAAATTCAATGCCCTGCCCGATCCGATTCGGACCACCGCCCAGAATCATGATCTTGTCCTTGTCACTCGGCAGCGCTTCGCATTCTTCCTCGTAAGTGGAATAGAGATACGCCGTGGTGGTCGGAAATTCGGCTGCGCATGTATCCACCCGCTTGAAAACCGGGCGCAGTTTCTGCTGCAGACGATGCCGGCGGACGGCAGATTCATCCTTGTGCACGAGCTTGGCGATGCGCGCATCCGAGAATCCCTTGCGTTTCAATCGCCTGAATGTGTCCTTGTCCAGCCCCGGAAAGCCCGCCGCGGCAAGGGCTTGTTCTTCATCCACAAGATCGGCGATCTGTGCGAGAAACCACGGATCGATGCCCGAGATGCCGGCAACATCCTCCACGCTAAAGCCGTTGCGCATTGCATCCGCGACATACCACAAGCGGTCCGGGCCCGGGAGCCGCAGTTCCTGGCACAATGCCTGCCTGTCCGACTCTGTTTTTAACGGGCCAATCATCTCGTCCAGACCGTCGACACCCGTCTCTAATCCGCGCATCGCCTTTTGCAGCGACTCCTGAAAAGTCCTGCCAATGGCCATGACTTCACCCACCGACTTCATTTGCGTGGTCAGGCGGTCGCTCGCTCCCGGAAATTTCTCGAAAGTAAAACGAGGAATTTTAGTGACGACATAATCGATGCTTGGCTCAAACGATGCCGGGGTCGCTCCTCCGGTAATTTCGTTTTTGAGTTCATCAAGCGTGTAACCGATGGCGAGCTTTGCAGCGATCCTGGCGATGGGAAATCCGGTTGCTTTAGAAGCCAGCGCAGACGAGCGGGAAACTCGTGGGTTCATTTCGATAACCAATAATCGGCCATCTTCCGGATTCAGTGCAAACTGCACGTTCGAGCCGCCCGTTTCGACGCCGATTTTCCGCAGGACATCGATCGACGCGTCCCGCATGCGTTGATATTCCTTGTCCGTCAGTGTTTGCGCCGGTGCGACGGTAATCGAATCCCCGGTATGCACGCCCATCGGGTCGAGGTTTTCGATCGAACAAATGATGATGCAGTTATCGTTCTTGTCCCGCACCACCTCCATTTCGAATTCTTTCCAGCCAATGACGGATTCTTCCAGCAAAACCTCCGTCGTGGGTGACATTTCGAGACCGTGTGACACGATCTCCTCAAACTCTTCACGGTTATAGGCGATGCCACCGCCTGTGCCACCCATGGTGAAGGACGGGCGAATGACGCTCGGATAGCCGATCGATACCTGTTTCCGCAGTGCCTCTTCCAGGGAATGGGCGATCTCGGCGTGGGGCACCTCCAGACCAATATCGCCCATCGCCTTGCGGAATAATTCACGATCCTCTGCCATATCAATCGCTTCGCGAGACGCGGCGATGAGCTCCACATTGTACTTTTCGAGAACGCCTTCCCGCACCAGGTCGAGGGCGCAATTCAATGCTGTCTGGCCACCCATCGTCGGCAGCAAAGCATCGGGGCGTTCCCTGGCAATAATTCGCTCGATGGCAACCCAGTTGACGGGTTCGATGTAGGTGGCATCGGCCGTTTCCGGATCGGTCATGATCGTGGCGGGATTGGAATTAACCAGAATGACCCGGTAGCCCTCTTCCTTTAGCGCCCTGCACGCTTGCGTGCCCGAGTAGTCGAATTCACACGCCTGACCGATCACGATCGGCCCCGCACCGATAATCAGTACACTTTCTATGTCAGTTCGTTTTGGCATGAATGCTTTTTCGAGTGATCTTCCGCAGCTTGAATTTATATGATCTTTTAAATTAACTTAATAAAATTACTAATTGTTTTATATAATAATATTTCTTGATTTTTCATCCCAACGTGCCCTGCTTGGCGGCCTCCATATCCTGCATGAAACGCTCAAACAGCGGCAGCACGTCGTGCGGACCCGGGCTTGCTTCGGGGTGTCCCTGAAAACCGTATGCCGGCTTGTCGTTGATGGCGATGCCTTGCAAGGTGCCATCAAATAACGAGCGATGCGTTGCTCGCACGTGCTCGGGCAAACTCTCCTCGTCCACCGCAAAGCCATGATTCTGACTGGTAATCATGACCCGCCCACTGGCAATATCCTGTACCGGATGATTTGCACCATGGTGGCCGCATTTCATCTTGACCGTCTTGGCACCGCTTGCCAGCGCCAAAAGCTGGTGCCCAAGGCAAATACCAAAAACAGGCATAGAAGTATCGACAATCTCCTTGATGGCGGCAATGGCATAATCACAGGGTTCAGGGTCGCCGGGACCGTTCGACAAGAAGACGCCGTCCGGATCAAGCGCCAGTACTTCCGCTGCCGGGGTGGTTGCCGGAACCACCGTCATGCGACAATCGAAATCGGACAACAAACGCAATATGTTGCGCTTGATACCGAAATCGTAAACGACCACATAATAGGGCGCGACACGACGGCTCAATATGCGACCGGTCTTGCCGAAACTGGAACGATTGCACCATTGGTACCGGCGTGGCGTTGTCACGAATTTGGCGAGATCCATGCCGGCTATCCCGGGGAATTTTCGCGCGTGCTGAACCGCCGTCTCAGCACGCGTCTCGCCGGTCATGATGCACCCGGATTGCGCCCCCTTCTGACGCAATATGCGCGTGAGCTTGCGCGTATCGATGTCAGCAATGGCGACCGTCTTTGCCCGCCGCAGAAACTCACTCAGGCTCTGTTCGCAACGCCAGCTACTGGCCAGCATGGATGAATCACGAATAACCAGCCCCGAGGCGTGAATTTTCGACGACTCCATGTCTTCACTGTTGATACCGGTATTGCCGATATGGGGATACGTCAGAGTGACGATTTGCCGGCAATAAGACGGGTCGGTCAGGATTTCCTGATAGCCTGTCATCGCTGTATTAAATACGATTTCACCGATGGTCTTGCCGTCACATCCGACAGATACACCGCGGAATATGGTTCCGTCTTCCAATGCCAGTATTGCGGGCGTACTCAACCGCTTTCCTTGATACGCAAAGGACTCCCCGGCAAATCGTGCATGAGCAAGTCCTGTATTTAGATGCACAAAAGCGGAAGGACAATGCCTTCCGCTCGTGGTCTCGCCGGCAAGCCCGCGATTCGGCGTAGTTTACTTAAGCTTGCGCTGGCCCGCCAGAGCCAGCAGCAATTATCTTGCAAATCACCGTGCATGCCGCTAACTGATTCGCTCGAAGAAGCGCTTCACCGTATCCAGCCAGCCACCTGCGCGCGGACTGTGCTGTTCGCCCCCGCGGATCACCAGTTGATCAAACTGACGCAACAGCTCTTTTTGCTCGTCAGTCAGGTTGATCGGCGTCTCCACCGCCACCCGGGCAAACAGATCACCTGTACGGTGATCGCGCACCGTCGTTACACCCTTGTTCCGCAACCGGAATACTTTGCCAGACTGTGTGCCCGCCGGGATCTTGAGCGAAACATTGCCGTCAAGTGTCGGCAATTCCACACTCCCTCCGAGGGTCGCGGTCGCCACGCTGATGGGGACCTCACAGGATAAATCAGCACTATCCCGTTCGAATATCTTGTGCGGATTGACCCGAATTTCAACGTACAGGTCGCCCGACGGCCCTCCATTGCGACCCGCTTCACCTTCACCCGACAAACGAATCCGGTCGCCGTCATCGACACCCGCCGGAACTTTCACGGACAGTTTCCGCGTCTTCGCCACACGACCGCGACCGTGGCAATTTTTGCAGGGATTGCTGATAATTGTTCCCGCGCCTTTGCAGGACGGACAGGTTTGCTGAATCGAGAAGAAACCCTGCTGCATGCGCACCTGGCCGGCGCCACCGCAGGTCGTACATTTGACCGGTTCCGAGCCCTTTGCCGTGCCTTTCCCGTCACACTCGCCGCAGGTAACCTGGGTCGGAACCTCAATGGTTACTGCATCACCACTGACAGCTTGCTCAAGGTCGAGTCGCAGCTCATAGCCGAGATCTGCGCCACGAAACACCTGGCTGCGACCCCGTCTTCCGCCACCGAATATGTCGCCGAAAACATCGCCGAAAACATCGCCGAAGCCCTCCGCGCTAAAGCCACCAGCGCCGCCAGCCGCGCCCCGCAGTCCTTCATGGCCGAATCGATCGTAGGTGGCCCGTTTGTCCGCATCGCTCAGCGATTCGTAAGCTTCTTTTGCCTCCTTGAATTTTTGCTCGGCCACCTTGTCATCTTTATTACGATCCGGATGGTGCTTCATCGCCAGACGACGATATGCCTTCTTGATTTCATCTTTCGATGCACTTCTCGATACGCCGAGTACCTCGTAATAATCGCGTTTGGCCATAGTGCAGCTTGCCGTTAAAAGCCGGGCGCCCTTACGGGCGCCCGGTGATCTTCCAGTACCCCAGCCTTACCCCTGCCACCAGGGATCAGGCCTCTTTGTCTTTCTCATCGCTGTCGCCATCGACTTCCTCAAACTCGGCGTCGACCACATCATCACCATGGCTCTCTGACGAGGCATCACCGCCATCCCCCGCAGCCTGCTCGGCGTGCAGCTTTTGTGCCACGCCAGCGGAAACCTCAGCGAGCGCGCCGGTCTTTGCTTCAATGGTGGCTTTGTCACCGTCTTTCAGGACGGCCTTCAAATCGGCAATCGCCGATTCAACCGCATGACGTTCCTCGCCGGTCGCCTTTTCGCCCAGCTCGCTCAAGGTTTTTTCAGACGTGTGGATCAAGCTATCCGCCTGATTACGCGCATCAACGAGCTCACGAAACTTCTTATCCTCTTCGGCGTGGCTGGCAGCATCCTGCACCATCTTCTCAATCTCTTCCTCGGCCAGTCCGCTGGAAGCCTTGATGACGATGTTCTGGCTCTTGCCGGTCGCCTTGTCCTTGGCAGACACATTGAGGATACCGTTTGCATCAATATCAAAGGTGACTTCAATCTGCGGCATACCTCGGGGCGCAGGCGGAATATCCGTCAGGTCGAATCGACCCAGGGACTTGTTGTCCAACGCTCTTTCGCGCTCACCCTGTAGCACGTGAATAGTCACCGCCGACTGATTTTCATCGGCCGTCGAGAAGACCTGCTCGGCATTGGCCGGGATCGTGGTGTTCTTGGAGATAAGCTTCGTCAGCACGCCGCCCAGTGTCTCAATGCCCAGTGACAATGGCGTAACATCCAGCAACAGTACATCGCTCACATCGCCTGCCAGCACGCCGCCCTGAATGGCCGCGCCACTGGCAACCGCCTCATCCGCATTAACGTCCCGACGCGGTTCCTTGCCGAAGAAATTCTGCACTTCTTCCTGCACTTTCGGCATGCGCGTCTGGCCGCCAACGAGAATCACATCATCCACTTCGTTAACTCTGAGGCCTGCATCCTCAAGTGCGATCCTGCACGGTTCAATGGTCTTCGCCACGAGGTCTTCGACCAGGGATTCGAGTTTCGCCCGTGTCAGCTTGATCGTCAGGTGCTTGGGCCCACTCGCGTCGGCGGTGATGTAAGGCAAGTTGATTTCAGTCTGCTGCCCCGTCGACAGTTCGATCTTCGCTTTCTCGGCAGCTTCCTTGAGTCGCTGCATGGCAAGCGGGTCCTTACTGATATCAATGCCGCTCTCGCGCTCGAACTCCTTGGTCAGGTACATGATGATGCGCAGATCAAAGTCTTCGCCGCCCAAAAATGTATCGCCATTGGTCGCCAACACCTCAAACTGGTGTTCGCCATCAATCTCGGCGATCTCAATGATCGATACGTCGAAAGTACCGCCACCCAGATCGTAAACGGCAATCTTCTTGTCGCCGCGTTTCTTGTCCATGCCATAGGCCAGCGCTGCCGCTGTCGGTTCATTGATAATGCGTCTTACCGTGAGACCCGCAATCTTGCCGGCATCTTTCGTCGCCTGACGCTGTGAGTCATTGAAATAAGCCGGTACCGTCACAACCGCCTCAGTGACTTCTTCACCCAGGTAGTCCTCCGCCGTCTTTTTCATCTTCATCAGAACGCGCGCCGCAATCTCCGGCGGTGCCATGGCCTTGCCATTTACCTCAACCCAGGCATCACCATTGTCTGCCTTGACAATCTTATACGGCACCATGTCCATGTCCCGTTGCACAACGTCGTCTTCGAAGCGGCGGCCAATGAGCCGTTTAACCGCAAACAAGGTGTTGCCTGGGTTGGTGACGGCCTGCCGCTTGGCGGACTGACCGACCAGGACTTCATCGTTCTTTGTGAAGGCGATAATCGACGGGGTCGTGCGATCACCTTCACTGTTTTCAATTACCTTCGGCTTGCCGCCTTCCATCACGGCGACACAGGAATTTGTCGTTCCCAGGTCGATTCCAATTACTCTGCCCATGATCTCTGTTCTCCAAATTCGAAATTGGGTTTAAGTCAAAACTTGCTGATACTTGGGGTCGCGACGGAAACTTTCAAGCGCCGGAATACCCTTAAATGAGTGGTTTTTCAGTCGGCTTCGTTGTTTTCAGTGGGTTCCTGGGCCACAATAACCCGTGCCGGCCGCAATAATCGATCATTCAGGGTATAGCCCTTCTGAATCACGGTCATCACGGATCCCGGCTCAACATCACTGCAGGGCTGCGTCGTCATTGCCTCATGCAATTCCGGGTCGAACGGTTCGCCGTGTGGATCGAGTTCCGCAATACCGAACTGCTGCATCATCGTCTCCAGCAACTTCAAGGTCGCCTTGCTGCCCTCGAGCAAGGCCTCTGCGCCGGACTGTACTCCCGCCTCAATACCCATTTCCAGACTGTCTCGCACGCCAAGAAGTTCACGCGCGAATCGCTCCAGCGAATATTTGTGTGCGTTTTCAACATCCCGAACCGCTCGTTTGCGTGTGTTTTCCAGCTCGGCTGCCGCCCGCACGTATTTCTCCCAGTTTTCATCTGCCCGGGCTTGCATCACTTGCAACGGATCATCCTCACTGGCGTCGTCGCTGCCCGCTTCGGCCTCTGCCGCGGCCTCCGTCTGCTGCGCCGATTCACTGGCTGCCGACGTTGTTTCTTCGCTCGACAATTCGTTGTCCTCCCGCTCGGGCTGTCCGCTCATCTGTTACCTGCTCCAGTCAAGAATGGCGGGCTCGACCGAGAATCCGGCGGCCGCCTGAAAATGATGCAGGGAGTGTGGGGATTTGATGGAAAATATCAAGGCCGTAGGCCGAATTCACCGCGAGACTATTCGTGGAAATCCAGTGCCGAGCCGAGAAGCCTGGCGGTGACCTCAACAATGGGCACGACTCGATCGTAGGCCATGCGCGTCGGTCCGATCACGCCGAGCACGCCAATCTGATTGTCGTCAACTCTGTAGGGCGCCGTAACCACGCTGTAATCGTCGAGAATGGAATAACCGGATTCCTCACCAATGAATATTTGCACGCCACTCGCATTAATGCTGCGATCAAGCAATTCGATCATCATGCGCTTCTTCGCAAAGGCATCAAACAATTCCCGCAGCGTGCCGATATCCGATAGCTCGGCAAAATCCATTAAATTGCGTTCACCGGCCAGAATAAAGTCACTGCGCTGGGCGGTTGCACCCTCGATGGCCGACTGTGCAACCAAAACGATGTCGAGCATGGCCTGATTCATCGAGTGCCGCGTTTTTTCGAGATCTTCAATCAGCCGGGAATGAATGTCGCTCAATTCAACGCCGGCGTAATTGTCATTAATGAAATTTGCGGCCCGCTGCAGCTCGCTGGCCGTATGCGCGTCTTCCGTGCGCAGAATGCGGTTTTGTACTTCGCGATCATTAATGACCAATATGGCCAGCACCTGATTGTCCGAAAGCGGCAAAAACTCGATCTGGCGCAACAGTGCCTGCTTGCCTTTCGGTACCGTTACCACCCCTGCCAGACTCGTTATTCGCGACAGCATGTCCGACACTTTACCGACCAGCGTGCTCGTATCGTCCTGTAAATCACCAAATTCGGACTCCAGCTCCCGGATGTCCTGCTCGTTCGGCGCCTGGTAGCGTACCAGTGTATCGACAAACATACGGTAGCCGCGCGGCGTGGGAATACGGCCGGCCGAGGTATGCGGCGCGGAAATCAGCCCCATTTCTTCGAGGTCGGACATGACATTGCGGATGGTCGCGGGACTGAGGTCGATGCCGGCATCACGGGAAAGGGTGCGTGAACCCACGGGCAGTCCATCGCGAATATGCCTTTGTATCAGCACTTTCAGCAAATACTGAGCGCGCTCATTCGGCAATGTTGTTACGGCATCTGCTGTCATTTCATGGAAAAATGAAGAATCAGGCTTGAAGTCGACTGTGCTACTGTTGATTTCAGACGCTAGCAACGGCTTGGCGAGCGGTCAAGGGTTTGCAACAATCGACGCCTTGTCCAAATTGCCTGTATTGCAGGCGCATGCATTGAGCCCGCAATTTTTCGCAGGATATGAAGAACGAATTCAACACCATAGCCATCCTCGGGCGTGACGATGATCCGCGCGTCACTGAGCCAATGGCACTCCTCGCCGCCTACCTGGCCGAAGCCGGCTGCGACGTTATCGCGGCACCCGGATTCTCCCCGGGAACTCCCCTGCGCGAAGTGGCGGAAGCCGAGCTGGCTGACGAAGCCGATCTGATGATCGCGGTCGGCGGAGACGGCACGATGCTCTACGCTGCGAGTCTGGCCCAACGACGGGCTGTGCCATTACTGGGCGTCAATCGCGGCCGCCTGGGATTTCTCGCCGATATTACGCCGGACGAAATGCTGCAGAGTCTCGGTCGCGTACTCGATGGCAATTACGAGCGCGAATCCCGATTGTTACTCAGCGCCAGTATCGTTTACCAAAACGGCAAGACACAGTCCGCCGTGGCACTCAATGATGTTGTCCTGCAAAGACGTGAACCCGGCCGCATGCTGGACTTCCGCACCTGCATCGCCGATCGATATGTCAATACCCACTCCGGCGATGGCCTGATCGTGGCCACACCGACCGGGTCGACGGCTTATTCGTTAAGCTGTGGCGGACCGATCATGGAACCGGCGCTGGATGCCGTGGTGATCGTGCCGATCTGCCCGCATACCCTGAGCGACCGACCCATCGTCATACCGGCGGATCAGCAGATCGAAGTCACCCTGCTTGAGCGTGCCGATACCCGGGCAGAGGTCACAATTGACGGTCAAAGCATCGGTGAGATCAGCGTCGGCGATCGTTTGTTGATATCCCGATCCGAGCAGCGAATCACGTTGCTTCATCCTCCCGGATACGACTACTACGAAATTCTTCGATCCAAATTACACTGGGGCCTGGATGGCCGCATTCGACACAGTGAAGCGGACACCGGGGGACAAAGCTGATGTTGCAGAGTTTGCAGGTGCGTAATTTCGCCATTATCGACGAGGTCAATGTCGATTTTGCGCCCGGCATGACGGTACTGACGGGTGAAACCGGTGCCGGCAAGTCAATTCTTGTCGATGCACTTGGACTCGTTCTCGGCGAGCGCGGTGGACTTGGCATCGTTCGCGAGGGAACTCAACGTGCCGAGTTCAGCGCCGAATTCGATCTTTCGGAACATCGCGAAGCCCGCCAATGGCTGACAGAACAAGCCCTGGACATGGATGAAGAATGCATTTTGCGTCGCGTCATTGCGGCAGACGGGCGATCACGTGCGTTCATCAATGGCAACGCGGTGTCATTGCAAAGCCTGAAGGCATTGGGAGAGCTGCTGCTCGACATTCACGGACAGCATTTTCACCAATCACTGGGACGCCGCGATGTTCAGCGCAACCTCCTCGACCATTTCGGCGGGTTGCAATCGCTTCTGCGCGACTGCGCAACGGCTTTCTCTCGCTGGCGAACGCTGGCTGACGAACTCACGGAGGTAAACGCCGCGCATGCCGATCGCGAAGCACGGCTTGAACTGCTTGAATTCCAGCTGCAGGAATTCGACGCGCTCGACCTTGAGACCGGGGAATTGCCGTCCCTGAAAGCGGAGCGTCAGAAACTGAAAAACAGCGGCAGACTCGCAGACGGTTTGAGCCGGATCCTGAACGATATGTATGACGGTGAGACAGCGACCGCGCAAAGTCTCCTGGCCACCGCCTGCCAGACACTGTCGTCTTTGAGCGCGTACGACGAAACGCTCGAACCAACGCGACAGTTGCTCGAGGAAGCCGGCATCCAGGTAGCGGAAGCGACCGATTTGCTGCGTCGCTACAGCGACGGACTCGACGCCGACCCGCATCGACAGGAATGGATTGAGGAACGACTGGATGCCATTCAGTCAATCGCACGCAAGCACAAAGTTGCAGCCGAAGAGCTGGGCGAAATGCATGTCCGACTCCGCACACAGCTCGACGAACTGCGTAATGCCGGCGAACGCAGCGCACAGCTCGGCAAAGATGTGGCCGATGCGCAAGCGCAGTATCTGCAATTCGCCAGTGATTTATCCACCAAGCGGCAGCGCGCTGCCCGCCGGTTCGCCGCCGCTGTGACCAGCGCCATGGCGGGTCTTGGCATGCCCGGGGGCGTATTCGAAGTGTCCGTCCAATCGGCAACACCTGAAGATGCGCGTGCGTGGGGGATGGACGCGATCGATTATTTGATCAGTGCCAATCCCGGGCAGAAACCCACCGCACTTGCGAAGGTCGCGTCTGGCGGTGAATTATCACGCATGAGTCTTGCCATCCAGGTGATTGCAAGCGATGGCAGCCCAATACCGACGATGGTGTTCGACGAAGTTGACAGCGGCGTGGGCGGCGGTGTCGCCGAAATGGTCGGTCGACGTCTTTGCGAACTGGGAGCCGACCGCCAGGTCTTGTGCGTAACCCATCTGGCCCAGGTTGCGGTGCAGGCAGATAATCATTTCCGCATCAACAAAATGACGGATGGGAAATCCACTCGCATCAGCGTAACGGCACTGAACAAGGTCGAACGTGTTGAGGAGTTGGCGAGGATGCTCGGCGGCGTTGAAATCACCGCACGTACCCGAGAGCATGCCGCAGAAATGCTGGCGAAGGGTGGCCGCAAGACCGTTGCCCGGAAACGCGCCGCTCGATAAGCAGATACGGGCACGTCCCTTCGTGCGGCCGATCAGGTGTCTGTGTCTTTTCCTATCGGCTTTACGTACAGCACCAGGCTGTGATCGATCAGCTCAAAATTGTGCTGCTTCGCAATCGCGCGTTGCAGCGATTCAATTTCTTCGTTTACGAATTCAGTCACATCGCCCGTTTCAACGCACACCATGTGATCGTGATGATGGCCCTCATCAAGTTCGAAAACAGAGTGACCACCCTCAAAATTGTGGCGTGTAACCAATGAGGCGACCACGAACTGGGTCAACACCCGGTAGACCGTCGCAAGGCCGATATCGTCGCCCGACTCCAGCAAGAGTTTGTAGATATCCTCCGCACTCAAGTGCCTCTGCGCATTGGTTTCGAGTATCTCGAGGATTTTCAAGCGTGGCTGAGTGACTTTCAGCCCGACCTTCCGAAGTTCCTGTGGCTGCAGCATTTCTCTTATCTCGTTTAGGGATACGTCGCTCGGCTACCACCGCGCAAATCAAATAGGTATGATTCGCGCCTATTATGAACCATTGTATGAAACTCATCCAATCTCACTTGCGTCTGAAGCAATGATGGCAACCCGGATCGAGAACTGGCGAGAGCTGAAACTGTATGCGTAAACTGCTCCAATCAATCGTCGTCCTGCTGGCACTGAGCGCCCTGTCCGGCTGTGTCTACCAGCCCCCCATGTCGCAGGGAAACCTGTTAAAACAGGAAGATCTCGACCAGGTCGAAGTGGGCATGACGCGGTCTCAGGTCCGCTTTCTGCTTGGCACACCGATGATCGACGACCCGTTCCACAAAGATCGCTGGGACTACGTGTATTTCCTGAAAATCGGCCGCCAGGATGCCAGCTTCAAACGCTGGGTGTCTATTCAGTTCACCGATGATCGAGTCAGTGAGATAACCGAGGATCAGGAACTCGGCCCGGATCTTTAAACCTCTGCCAGAGTCCTGTCGCCGGGCCAGGAGCTCGATTCAACGCTGACCGGCATCTGCTCGCGCACGGCGCGCATCGCGCGGATCTTGTTGCAATTGCCGATACAGTTCGATCCGATCGCCCTCTTGCAGCACCCGCGATCGTTCGACGAGTCGACCCCAAATCCCGGCGGGACAGACGTCTAACCTTTCATCCGGAAACAGACTGGCGATCGACGACGATTCAATCGCCGCGGCAACCGTCGTACCTTGAGTGACCTGAATCGCGACCAATTCCTGCCGATCCTCCGTGGCATAGACGATTTCGACACTAAGAAGCATATCCAGCCGGGCGTTCGCCAAAGATCTGCACAGCCCGACGAGCGAAAGCATCCACCATGGAATTGCAGGTGTCTTCGAAGAAGGCGCCAAACACCATGTCAACGAGCATGCTTTTGAACTGGAAATCGAGCTCCAGGATCACTTTGCTGCCGTCGTCGCCGAGATCCTTGAATTGCCAGCCACCCTCCAAATACTTGAAGGGCCCGCCCACAAGGGATAAATCAATGGCGGTGAATTCATGACGCGTATTGAGCGTGGTGAAATGGTTGCTCAGCGCCCCCTTGTGCAACTCAAGCGTCGCCTCAACCGTATCGTCACAACGGTTGCGCACCTGCGCATCATTGCACCACGGCAGGAACTCCGGGTACGCCTCGACATCGTCCACAATAACGAACATTTCCCGCGCCGAATAGGGAACCAGAGCGCTACGACTTACTTTTCGCATAACTCAAACCACGCTTGTCAATGATCAAACCAGTGTTTCGCAACACCCGCCTACAACAGGCCAATCGCCTGGAAGAACACGAACATAATGGCAACAGGCGCCAGGTAACGCACCAGAAAACGCCAAAACTTATATCCCGTTCCACTACTGCCCAACTCCTCCGAAGTGGAGTTTCGGCACATGACCCAACCGGCAAATACGGCGATGCAAATACCCCCCAGCGGCAACATGATGTTACTGGTGAGGTAATCGACATTATCAAAAATGGTGCCGCGCCAAAACCTGAAATCGGCCAGTGTACTGAAAGACAGTACGCTGCCAAAGCCCAGCAACCATATCAGGCCACCCACCATGATCGATGCCTGTAAACGGCTGCGATAGTGCCGCTCCACCAGCCATGCCACGGCAGGTTCCAGCAGGCCCAGAGCGGAGGTCCAGGCAGCGAACGTCAGCAGCACAAAGAATATCGTGGCAAAAAACGTTCCGCCAGCCATCTGGCCAAATGCCAGTGGCAAGGTGACAAAGACGAGCCCGGGACCATCGGCCGGATCAAGGCCATTAGCGAACACCAGTGGAAATATAACGAGACCGGCAAGAATGGCAATGCCTGTATCGGCAATCACCACCGCGATGGATGCACCGGTAATCGACGTTTCCTCCGGCAGATACGCACCGTAGGCCATGATCGCTCCCATACTGATGCTGAGGGTAAAAAATGCCTGCCCCATCGCTGCGAGGACACCGTCCCAGGTCAGTGCGCCGAAATCCGGTGTAAACATGAACGACACACCCTCACTGAAGGAGCCGAAGCTGATGGCGTAGCCGAGCAATGCCAACATCAACACCAGTAAGGCGGGCACCATGAAGCGCACCGCTTGTTCAAGACCGCGCTCAACCCCCCGTGCGATCACCACCACAGTCAGCGCCATGAAAAGGGTGTGGGCGATACTGACGGACACCCAGTTCCCCGTAAAATCACTGAACAGCCGGCCGATTTCTTCTGCCGAAGCTCCCACGAACTGCCCGGTGACACTCTTTTCCACATAGGCCAGCGTCCATCCGGCAATCACGCTGTAATAGGAAAGGATCAATATACCGGCGATGACGCCAAGCACGCCCACCCACTTCCAGCGCCGCGAACTGCCCTCTTCCTCACCGAGGAGTTCCATGGTTGCGACGGGATTGCGACGTCCACGGCGTCCGATCAGAATTTCGGACATCATGACCGGCATGCCGATCAGAAACACGCAGAACAGGTACACCAGCACAAATGCTCCGCCGCCATTTTGTCCGGCTATGTAGGGAAATTTCCAGATATTGCCGAGACCCACGGCAGAGCCCGTGACCGCAAGAATGAACGTCGTTCGTGACGACCAGTTTCCATGCAGGGATATGCGACGACCGGGATTGGATGCTTCCTGACTGAGCATTTATTGTTCTCTGGATGGCGCTTGAAGCCGAATATTGGATGAAATCCGCAGCGCTGACAACCGTAATACAGCACAACACACGGCGATGACTGCCGTATAATCGCCCTCCCTTGCGATCACCCATCGGCTTGCCTCGCTATATGAGCAAACAAAAAAAATCGACCGCTGCAGACGCAAAGATCGCCCGTAACAAGCGGGCTCGCCACGACTACTTCATCGAGGATACCTACGAGGCAGGACTGCAACTCGAGGGCTGGGAGGTGAAGAGTTTGCGCGCGGGACGGGCACAAATCACGGAGAGTTATGTGCACGTCAGAGACGGTGAAGGCTGGTTGATCGGCGCCCATATCTCGCCACTCAACACCGCGTCAACTCACATTTCGCCCAATCCCACACGGACGCGCAAGCTGTTACTGCATCGCCATGAACTCGATCGCCTCATCGGCGCGGTAGAACGCAAGGGCTACACGCTGGTGCCGCTGAACCTGCACTGGTCGCGCGGTCGGGCGAAACTGGATATCGGGCTCGCCAAGGGCAAGAAACAGGCGGACAAACGCGCAACCATCAAGGATCGGGACTGGCAGCGGCAAAAAGCACGCATACTAAAACACTCTTAATTAGTTTTTAATTCAATTAGTTATTTTAACTAGCTAATGTATTTTATAACTAATGTGCATGACTCTGATCAGCTGCCAACTGGCCTTTAGCGGCTCAGACGGGTATTGCTCATGCAGGTATTAAACATCACAAAAACACTCAAAAACATTGCATAGTTGATTGTTTTTTGCCGATTGGCCCCTACACTATGGTCACGGTGGGTTGCTCGTGAAACCCGCAATGAAACGTTCCAGGGGGCGACATGGCTTCGACGTGGGTCGCGAAACTCTGGGTGCATGCCGAGGCACAGATCACCTCGTAAATCCAGCTGTAACACTTATAGTTGCCAACGACGACAACTACGCACTAGCCGCTTAAAAACCGGTTTAGAGCCTTCTGCCCGGATCGTGCCTGTGCGTCCGGATCCCAGGAGTCACTTACACAGGACCGCGGCGAGAGCTTGTTCAGTGCTCGGACCGTTAAACCTGAACTGAACTGGTTGCTGGTCTTCCCTGCCCGTCGGGTAGCCGGTGATGAGATTAATGACGGAATAAGCATGTAGATCTCAGGGCAGAGGACTGGCGGACGCGGGTTCGATTCCCGCCGCCTCCACCAGCACCGGGTTTAGAGGGGTTCAATAAAGTCTAGCGAACCCCTCTAAATCCACCTTAAACCCCTTATATACCAACGTCTTAAGACGCTTTTAGACTGCTTCCGCCCTCCTTGGACAGAACGGTCCAATGGGTATAATATTGCGTATAACCTGAGACTCAGAATCTGGCTATACACAATGGCAGGGCAACTCAATAAACTGAAACAAAAAGAACTCGACGCTGCCAAGTCCAAAGAGCGAGCGTATTCAATGTCAGATGGCGGCGGTTTGGTTGTGCTCGTACAGCCATCAGGCGCGAAATGGTGGCGTTTCCGTTACCGCCATAACGGCATTCCCAACATGATTTCGCTGGGCACCTACCCTGACACGGACCTTAAGACCGCCCGCGACAAGCGCGCCGTCGCCCGTATGCTGCTGGCTAAGAATATCGATCCCGCCGCAAAGAGGCTTGCGGAAAAAGAGGCGCAGGCGGACAGCTTTCTGGCGGTGGCCGAAGAATACATGTCCAAGTCCAATTCTCACACGTCCACAATCGAGACCATGCGACGACGGTTCACGCTGTATATCTATCCCCGGCTTGGCAAGCGGCCCATTGCTGATATCGACTCGCCTGAGCTACTGAGGGCGCTGCGTCGGGTCGAAGCCCGCGGGACGTTCGAGACAGCACAACGAATTCGCACGGCTTGCGGACAAGTGTTCAGGTACGCCATTGCCACAGGTCGGGCTGCCACCGATCCTGCTGAATCGCTCAGGGGCACGTTGACGATGGTGAAGCCGAAGCACTACGCGACGATGACGAAGCCGAAGGAAATAGGGCCACTGCTAAGGGCGATTGATGCCTGTGACGGCCACACCACAGTTGTTGCGGCCCTCAAGATGGCCCCCTTGGTGTTCGTTCGACCGGGCGAATTGCGCGGCGCCGACTGGGAGGAAATCGACTTAGAGGCCGCTCAATGGAATATACCGGCAGACCGGATGAAGAGCGGCAGACCGCATATCGTACCGTTGAGCAGCCAGGCGGTGGCCATACTTGATGACCTGCACCCGCTGACTGGCCCAAAGGGCTACGTATTCCCGTCTGTTCGATCAATGCGCCGACCCTTATCCGAAAATACGCTCAATGCCGCGCTGCGGCGCATCGGCTATACGAAAGACCAGATAACGACTCACGGCTTCCGGAGTATGGCATCCACATTACTCCATGAGCAGGGTTACCCAAGCCTGCACATTGAACGACAACTGGCCCACGTCGAGGGCAATAAGGTCAAAGCCAGTTACAACCATGCCGAGTATCTGCCCCAGCGCCGGGAAATGATGCAGCATTGGGCCGACTACCTTGACGGATTGAAAAAAACGAATGCGATCGACGCTACGAAGCTTGGCCAATCATAGGAACAACAAATGCCGGTCGCTCACAAATAGCATGGCGTTAGCGATTACATCCGCGGCAGGAATTGGATAGACGAGTGGCAACGCGGCTCAGTAACGGGAAGCACAATTATCGCTAGTAATTTCCAATTTATGCCGACGCGGCCGGAAGTCCAATGAAAATAGGAGCCGTAATGTCAGATAATTCTCATATCGGTTGGCTGGCGATTACGCTCACGAGATTCTTCGATTCTCGCCTCAATCCAGTCCTCTATTTCGGTTGCGACCCACCCAACAGACCGAGGGCCAAGGTGAATCTGAGCGGGAAATTTTTTTTGGTTGACGAAGCTATAAATGGTGGACCGAGATAATCCCGTTTGAGCCATGACGTCGGGGAGCCGCCAAATTCTCCTGTGATGCATGAGGTAATCCTTTTGAATCCATATAAGTCCAATGAATATATTTCAGAACCAGATCCAAGTGGCGATTAAGGCATTCAAGTATGTGCAGAGGTTTACTCAACAAACGCAATCTCCAAAGCGAATCAGAGCACCGTTCCTCGGCTCAGAATACACCGAGTGTCTTTATGTGCGGCTTTACCAGAAATCGATCTTGCTGCTCCTGATCGATGATTCTTTCAATTAGATATCCGGTATGCCTGTTCTTGTAACAGTTTCTGGAAAGCAGCTGGTCAATTATGAATTTGAGCGGGCTTTCGATGCTGCTCGCCGGTACGCCCGACATAGCCGAGCGAAAAGTACTTGGCTAGCCTATCGCAGCGATTGGCAGCAGTTCGAGTCCTGGTGTGGAACCATTGGGCTCGCGATATTGCCCGCCGAACCCGATACGGTAGCCATGTTTGTGGCCCGTACTGACAAATTAACTCTTCGTCTCATGCAATTTTCCGTGTATGCATGACTTATGTGGCTTTCACACAT
>JADFNG010000030.1 GCA_022563505.1 Pseudomonadota bacterium
GGTCGATCGCAATCCACTGCTTGTCGCCGCCGAATGCCGGCACGGGCGGAAAGGACCACGTTACGCCGCCGTCCAGCGACCGAAACATTTCGATGGTCGTAATCGAACTGAGGCTGGAAAAGAAAAACGTCCCGTTGTTGTCCGTCCCGAGGACCGGGTCGCTGCGAAATTGGCCCGGGTCCAACGTGGTTGCCGTCCAGGTAAGCCCGAGGTCATGGCTGTAGGCCACACCGGCCTGGCGAAAGTTGCTTGCAATCGTATCAAACTGGCGCCACGCGATGACGATCCGGTTGGGGTTGGTCGGATCGATGGCCAGCGAGGGTTCGTTGGCGGCATCTCCGATCGTATTGTTGCCCGCACCGTCCACGTTGACTTGTCTGCTGATGAAGGGGCCGAAGGTTACGACCGCCACGCCCCCCGCCGTACGCCGGCTGAGTGCGCTCTTGGGTGCGGGTGGGTCATCGAGAGCTTCCGGGGCGAGTTCCGTCCCGATCTCAACCGGCGCCAGCGTAAGCCGTTTCGCGTTTCGCACTTCGGAGTGCGTCGTTTTTTCCAGACGTGTCGCCGAGTCCGTCGAAGTCTCGCGGTCGGCCCGTTCCTTGGGCGCGATACCTTGGATCGGAGTAGTACCGGCGTATCCGGTTAAGAATGGAATAAGAATAATCAAAAACGGTAGGATTCTATACGAGCGATACGGACTTGGTAACACCGAGGATAGCAGGTGGGTCTCATTTTCTGTCGCGAAATCCGTCGTTGCAATGTTGATTGGCGCTGCGATTCAGGATGGCTATATCGCAAGTGTCAATGAGAAGGTCACACAATACTTGCCGCGCTTGAAAGGATCGTCATACGATCAGTCGTCGATTGCCAATCTCATGCAAATGGCATCCGGTGTGCAATGGAATGAGGATTACGCCGATCCGAAGTCTGACGTCAACACCGCGTCGTGGGAAACGATTAAACTATATGATTTCTTACGCAACAAGCCACGTAATGCAGAGTCGGGCGAGGCGTTTAACTACAACACCGCCGAGACGAACCTTGCCGGTACGCTGCTGCGATCCGCGGTCGGCAACAATCTATCAACCTACCTTTCAGAGAAAATTTGGCAGCCGTTTGGAATGGAGTCTGATGCGTCGTGGAATCTCACAGAGCCGGGCGGCGGCGAGTTTGGTGGATGCTGTATCAACGCGACGCTGCGAGATTACGGCCGTATTGGATTGTTTGCCTTGGCCAATGGTCGCCTGGCCGATGGAACGGAAGTTTTGCCGCCGACGTGGATGCAAGAATCCACTGCGCCGTCAGAAAGCTACGACGGCTATGGTTATTTTTGGTGGCTTTATGGGCAGGGTACATACGCCGCCCTTGGCATCTTCGGACAAACCATCTACGTAGATCACAACGAAGATCTGGTCATTGCCATACACAGCGCACGGCCTCTCGCCGACGACGAAATTGATTGGGCATGGGATGAGGCGTTATTTGAGGCGATTGCGGGCGCGATCCGAGAGTGACCGTCCGCTTGTGTGTGGCCGTAAGCGGACCCTAAAATCAAGCTGATTCAGTTAATTCCAACGTCCGCTTTTGGGGAATCCAGACATTGAGTGCTAATCGAATCTGGGGTGGCTTATTCATGGGACTATCCTAACCAGCGACCTCGTTCAATCGGCCAGTCTCAACGTCATAGACAAAGCCACGGATGTTGTCCTTGTAGGGAACAAACGGACTCGCCTCGATGCGTCGGACCGATTGGCGAACATCATCTTCCGGATTCGAGAACGCTTCGAGAGCGAATGTTGGGCGCAGTCCGGTATCCTCCTCAATCTGGGCCTTCAACCCGTCGTCTTTGAAAGTCAGCATGCCGCAGTCGGTGTGATGGATCAGCACGATCTCCGTGGTACCAAGCAGCCGCTGCGATATTGCCAGTGAGCGTATGACATCGTCAGTAACCACGCCGCCCGCGTTGCGGATCACGTGAGCATCGCCTTCTTCCAGCCCCAGCAAACGACCGGTCTCAATTCGGGCATCCATGCAGGCAACGATAGCTACTTTCTTTGCCGGTGGCATAGGCTTGCCACTTTTCGTGAAAGTCTCGGCGTAGCTTCGGTTGGCCGCCAATAATTCATTGGTCGCAGACATTGCGAATCTCTCAAAACAGCGATTACGGAACGAGGAATGCTACCGAGCCCGAATTACACAAGGAAATACCGATTTCTATGTCCCCTATTACCTGACGTTATATAGCCGACCCCTTATGAATCCGCTATGGGGGATGTACGAAAACGCTTATTTTGGTCGACAAAGAGGAATAATTGGAGATTCTGAATGGTCTCGATGGGAAAAAGTCGTGTGCCAACTTCACGATATTGACCGGGGAATGTGGCGAAGAAGAACGCGCGTCCTTTCTGACGAATTTCTCGGATACCTGGAAAGATGCAAAAGCGAAAGTTGAGGTTTCTTAGGTAAGCAGGTCATGGCTGCACATCCGCTTGTGGCCGAGGCTGTGTGAAAATGCTGTCTTCATTATAATGTAAGCGCCTTAGCATCAGGGCGAGCTGCATGAAGCGTTTCATTGAAGGTGAAGACCGATCCCAGAGCACGCTGTTTCCCGAGAAGCTTGATGATTACATTGCTCAAGACAATGCGGTTCGTGGATGCCTTCATCAACAAGCTCGATCTGAGCAAGCTTGGTTTTATCGGCTAGAACCAAGTATGACCGGCTGACCGGGCAATTGATGCCGGAATTCTCGAATAGCGTGGCAGCAACTTCGGGCAGGTTCGGACGAAAACGAGGAGTCCGAGAGTGCGTGAGACCACCGGTCGCTTATGGCGTGTTGCCACCTCTATCCGGGTTTTTCCTGGCAATACAAAGTTCTTGCTCTCTGCACTGTTCCGGAATCTTACGAGTTTTGGGATCTTGCAGCGCCGGCGCGACTATTCGGGATACGGCGGAAAGTCCCCGCGGGGACGTGGGGGCGTTTTCGATGTGGGAGAAATCCGGATTTATGGGGCCTTTTGGAATGGAGGTCGCGCCTCGGGAGATGCTACAGTGGGGGTGTTTGTCCTGGCTGGATTCGAATCGCGATTTTTCAAAGCGAGACGATGATGCCCTTGTCTGGCGCGACTTTTCCCGCCAGTAGCACGCTGAAAACGCTAGCCAGCGCATCCATGCCATCGTGGCGCTCAATGTTGAGCCACTCCCGGCTCTTTATCGATGCGTCTAACCAGAATCGATACGCTTTTTTCTCGAATTCACCCGGCCCCCACTCCTCGGTGCGCTTCTGAATATGGGCCGGGGCAAAGAACATCGCGCTGCGTTCGCGAATGAAGTGCGGCCCCATTTCATTATCGTCGTAATGCGTCACACCAACATTCGACGTGTACTTCATATTGTCGCCCAAGAGCGCATGAAGATCGGATAACACCGTGCCGTTGCCGGACATATCAACAATAACGGTCGCCTGCGTCGCATCAATCGCAGTCAGGTCATCATACGTAACGACTTCATCGTAGAGTTGCAGCGCTTCCACCCTGCTTCGATTGCCTGTCGAGGTAAGTCCTACGCAGACGCGCGGCGCGGCATCCTCGCTAAGCGCGTAGGCGAGTCCGATCGCGGTCTTGGAAGAGGCGCTCGGAATGATAATTTGCGAAGCATCGAAATAGTCGTTGTCCTGCAGAAAATCGTACAGGCAGAATGACGTCGCGTAGAGCGGCATCAGGAGCATTCGCTCGTCCTCCATTGATGCGTCAAAGGTTGTTTCCTTGCTTGTGCGTACATACGCGTTATATACCAGCGGCAACTCTGCACGATGCTCCGCTGTATCGATGAGACGGCTGCCCTTGAGTTTTCCAGGCCGCATGACGAGATGCGTACCCATCGGAAAATAGCCGTACAATCGCTCTCCTTTTTGCACCTCTGGATGCCGGCTTTCAACAACATCCGCGAAGCCCCACACGGGAATAATGCCCCAACCATTCTCGACCGGGAAAAACTTCCAGTAGCCGAGTCTTTCACCCACGATGCCATAGGTGATGTTGTTGGCAGTCAAGGCGAAACGATCGACCTTGGTCAAAATCTCGCCATCGGCCAGGGTTGGCAATTCGCCGGAGACCACGCGCGTCTCGGTAAGGCTATTCCGTCTTACTTCGAATTGCTCAAATGCCACTCTATATCTCCTCGACTTGCTTCAATGGCTGATCGGACTGCAGCATTTTGGCCATTTCAAGGGAAATACTGTAAGCATCTTCCTGGCCTCTCAACAATCACCGCACGATTTAGAACACCGTTTCCCAGTGTCTGGTACGTGCGTTGTGATTGCAAGGCCAGCCAGATGTGCGTCATGGCGGTCCGTCTTCACGAGAATGGTGTAGACGGACCCCGGGACCTTCCAGGGAACCTCTGATCTATTCGTGAACTCGTATCTTGGGTCCAGAATAAATCAGAGGTTCGTTAGATAATTTCTTACAGGGTCGTCGTTATATCTCTTTTGATGATAATCGTCTTGTGCATTCGACCATCTGTTTCGCCACCACTCATGAAATCTACGCCATCGTCGTATCCTGACGACAGGAGCAATGTTCTGATGCTTTCCTGCGTAGCGTCATCGATCGTCTTGCCACTGATGATCATGATGCCGCCGAAGTCTTCGTTACCGACAAAGTCTCCAATACGATGGACCTGCACCTCGATGTCTTCAAAATTGCCATCATCGATCCATATCGCTTCGTGCTCCCCGCCGAACAGCGGCATTTTGATGGTCTTGCCATCCACTTCAAACTTGATTCCGTCGGCCTCTCGAGTAATCAGGATCGAACGCCCGGATTCATCGACAACCGACTGAATCTCGCCCACCTGCATATCGTGCAAGGCGAAGCCCATCGTTTCGCTGTCCAGATTCAGGAAAATACCCTCACCACCACTGCCATCATCGATAGCAATCTTGATATGCATCTGCATGTCTATTTCAGCCATGGCCGAGCTCGCCAGCATTAGCGCGGCCACTGCGAATGTCACTTTCAATACGTTCATCGTTATCAATCCCCTTGAACATTGGTTTCAATTCCATTCACAGATGCATCATGCGGCAAAATCGTCGCAACCATGCGGCAATCCAGCGGCTGTGCCGCTTAATGCCTTGTGATCAGCATTCCACTACAATATTGCGGCTCTGAGCGCTCCGCAACAGGGAATTCCAACCAGTGAGGCCCGATTCCGGTGAATGAATCCAGTTTAGGTCAGGAGCTTCGCGAGGAGATGGAAAACCTGATCGGACCATTGGCCCGATCATTGTCCAATGTGATCCTTGCAACGGATGACCGCATTGCCTTGCCACCGGGATCCGAGTCGGCGCTGGCCGAATTCAGCGAGGCATTGCCGGAGCATGGCTGCGGGGCAACAGCGACGATTGAACGCCTGCTTGAGCTGAATGAGGCAGCGGGAGGAAATACCGGCGGGCCCCGCTGCTTCCATTTTGTCATCGGCGGCAGTACGCCAGCCGCGATGGCCGCTGATCTCCTCGCAACCGCTTACGAGGCGGTGACCTATACCTGGCTGCTCTCGCCCGTGGGTGTCCGCATGGAGTTGCAGGCTCTCGACTGGCTCAAGGAGATGTTCGGCCTGCCACGCAGTTGGCCCGGCGTCATGGTTACCGGCGCGACGATGGCCAATTTCGTTTGTCTGGCCGCAGCGCGCCAATGGTGGAGCGAACAACTCGGTTTCGACGTGTCCGCAACCGGCCTGTCGGGCAGGCCGCAGATGCCGGTACTGACGTCGGGCTTCGTGCACGCCAGCACACTTAAGGTTATGGCTATTCAGGGCATTGGCCGAGCCAATGTGCAACAGTTTTCACGTGATGACTTTGGTCGGCTCGATCTTGTTGCGCTGGAGCAAGCGCTGATCGACCTCAAGGGCCAGCCTGCACTTGTGATCGTCAACGCCGGTGAGGTCAATGCCGGAGAATTTGACCCGGTCAAAGAGATGATCGGGCTGGCCCGCCAACACAACTGCTGGGTCCACGTGGATGGAGCATTTGGGCTTTTCGCCCGTCTTTCGCCGCGTACCGCACATCTTGTGGAGGGCGTCGAAGATGCCGATTCGGTCACCGTCGACGGGCACAAGTGGTTAAACGTGCCTTACGACTCTGGGTATGCGTTCGTACGCGACTACGACCTGTTAGCCCGGGCGTTTCGCTATTCCGCCGATTATTTGCCGGATGAACACAGTGATCGTCCGACACCGGGCGCCATTGGCCCCGAGAGTTCAAGACGAGCGCGAAGTTTCGCAGTATGGGCCACAATCAAAGCATATGGTCGTACGGGTCATCGCCGGATTGTCGAACACTGCCTTGATCTTGCGCAGCATTTTTCACAACAAGTCAAAAATGCTGCGCAACTTGAATTGATGAATGATGTGCAATTGAACATCGTTGCGTTTCGCTATAATCCGGGCGGACTCAAAGAAGAGCAACTGAACGAACTGAATGAACGTCTTGGCGAGGCCGTGCTTGCAGATGGCCGCTTCCTGGTCGGCACTTCGAGAATTGGTAGCCGAATCGTATTCAGGCCGGCATTCTCGAACTGGCGTACACGTTTCTCGGATGTAGAGGAATTTGCAGAGGTCGTGCTAGCAATCGCAAAAGGTTTGTCGTGATCTCTATCCCAAGCGCACAACCTCCAGGAACCTGGGTCCATAGCGATCCAGTTTGGTCTGGCCGACACCGGATATCTCCAGCAGATCCTCCGGTGATTGCGGTTTTTCCGTTGCCATTTGCATCAACGTCGCATCGTGGAAAATAACGTAGGGCGGTACGTTGTTTTCGTCAGCAAGACGTTTGCGGCAATCGCGCAGCGCTTCCCAAAGATCACGGTCTTCTTCAGCGATCGCCAATATTTTTGGTTTCGTTTTCGATTTCGCCGCCTTCCTGGCAAGCAGAAGGTCTCGCCGTAACGGCAAATCCATTTCACCACGAAGCAGTGGCCCGCTTTTGCCCGTAAGTTGGATCGCCCCATAGCCTGCGGTGTCCACCGACAGCAATCCAAGCACCACCAGTTGGCGCAGAATAGAGCGCCATTGCTGTTGCCCAAGCTCACCACCAATACCGTATACACTCAGTTCATTGTGGCGATGCTGGCGAATTTTATCGTTATCTTTGCCCAGGAGAACATCGATTACATGCACCGCACCAAATCGCTGGCCAGTGCGATAGACTGCGGACAGAATTTTCTGTGCAACTTCCAGACCATCAAATACCTCTGGTGGCGTCAGGCATACATCACAGTTGCCACAGTCCTCATCCAGCGTGTCACCAAAATAGGCCAACAACGACCGGCGGCGACACTCGGTGACCTCGCACCAACCCAGCAAGGCATCGAGTTTTACTCGTTCATTGCGCTTGTGTGTTTCATTCGCGGTGGACCCGTCGACCATCTGGCGCAGACGCACGACATCCTGCAACCCGTAAACCATCCAGGCGGTGGATGGTTCGCCATCACGCCCCGCGCGACCGGTTTCCTGGTAGTACGACTCCATGCTTTTTGGCAGGTCCAGGTGAGCAATAAAGCGTACGTCGGGTTTGTCGATGCCCATGCCGAACGCGATTGTCGCAACAATCACCACCCCGTCGTCCCGCAAGAAGCGTCGCTGATGCTCAGAGCGGATCGCCGCGCTGAGACCAGCGTGGTAAGGCAAAGCATCGAAGCCCTCAGCTGCCAGCCAGGACGCGGTCGCCTCCGTTTTCTTGCGCGACATGCAGTAAACAATGCCGGCATCGCCCCGGTGAGCCGACAGGAAATCAAGCAACTGGCGTTTTGCATCAAGCTTGCTTTGCACCAGGTAGCGAATATTGCTTCGATCGAATCCAGCGACGAACTGCGCCGGATCCGCTAATTCGAGGCGCTCGATAATCTCGGCACGGACCTGCATCGTTGCCGTTGCGGTCAGTGCCATCCGTGGCACTCCGGGAAAATGCTGCCTGAGCTCACCCAGCCGTAAATAGTCTTCACGAAAATCATGTCCCCACTGAGAAACACAATGTGCCTCATCAATGGCGATCAGGCAGACTCGATTTGCCTGCAACAGTTCGAGCGTGCGCTCCTGCATCAGGCGCTCCGGTGCGACATACAGGAGCTGTAACTGACCGCTCTCGAGGCGCTCCACCACTTGCCGCTGTTGAACGGCCGTCAACGTGGAATTGAGATAAGCCGCATCGATACCCAGTTGCTCGAGCGCAGAGACCTGGTCCTGCATCAAGGCGATGAGCGGTGAAACCACGAGCGTCACACCATCGCTCAATAATGCGGGAATCTGGTAGCAAAGGGACTTGCCGCCACCGGTCGGTTGCAGGACCAGCGAATCCCGGCCAGCCAGAGCAGCAGCAATCGTTTCTTCCTGATGGCCTCGAAATTCGGTATAGCCGAACACATCGCGCAGAATTTCTTTGGCCGTTTGGGTCATTTCAGGAGTATACCGGTGACAGGTAACAAAGGCTGTCTACACTAAGCGGCGGCGGTTTGGTTTTGTAGTAGCAAATCGGCGCGAAATGCGGGAAAAATGACCCGCGATGCGACTCTTGCCGAGCCATTCCCGCAGAACCCTGCCGGGCTGCTAGACTACAAACATGCTCTGACGCATGGCTAGCACGATGACAAAAAAACTCAAGAACGAGCCGGGACTCCTGAAAGAGGCGCTGCGCATGATCATCGACGATGCGGTCAAGCGTGGCGTGGTCGAATTCGAAGCCACCGATTCTCGAAATCTCAAAATCGAATACGCGTACCGCTTGCTGGTTCACGATAAAAAAATCGTACCTTTGCAAATTGACCAGATCTCCCTGCCCAGCATAAAACACCGACTCGCCATGTGGGTTTCTCACCAGCTGCCCGCTGATCATGAATTGCTCAACTAGTCTCGGCGCACAAAAAATGAAGAAACTCCTGCTTGTACTACTAGCAATCGTCGCCTCTTCGGGCGCCCAGGCACAAGGCAACCGAATCAATATCGTCCGCCACGATGCCCCGGAGCTTGCCTATTTTGGGGACTACACCATCGGTGTTCGCACCATTGAGGTCACGGACAAACACCGGGTAGATATCCTTAACACCGCCGCCGGCGGAGAAACCGCATACTATGATCGGAGCCTGGTCGTTGAAGTCTGGTATCCAGCCCTGCTGGCAAGCGACCAACAACCTGGCGGTCGATATACGACGATAACCCGAAACCCCGCTATTACCGCAATCCTGAGCGGAGCCGCTGTCCGGGATGCAGCGCCGATGACGACCAAGGGAAAATTTCCGCTCGTCCTGCTGTCCCACGGTTACCCTGGCAACCGGTATCTGATGAGCCATCTCGGCGAGAATCTCGCCAGCAAGGGTTACATCGTTGCCTCAATCGATCACCGTGACAGCACGTACGATGACCAGACGGATTTTTCCAGCACGCTGTACAACCGCCCGCTCGATCAATTGTTTGTGTTGCAGCAGATGGCAGAATTGTCGGCAGGATCGGACGGTTTTTTGAGCGGCATGGTTGACGCCGAAAACACCGGCATCGTCGGTTACTCAATGGGCGGTTACGGGCTGGTCAACAATATGGGCGGCGGTTACAGCGACGGCATTGTCGGTCACGACATGGCACCGTCAAACAGGCTGTTGCATCGCCATGCAAGCAGCAATCCGGATTATCGCAAGAACCTTGATGGCCGAATCAAGGCCGGATTTGCCGTGGCACCCTGGGGCATGAATGCTGCGATCTGGCAAGCGGAAGACTTGCACGGCATTGAAGTGCCGACGTTCTACCTGGCGGGAAGCGTCGATAGCGTGGCGGGCTACGAGAATGGAACGCGCGCCATATTTGAGAACGCGATAAACAGCGATCGCTACCTGCTGACCTATCAGAACGCGGGTCACAACGCTGGTGCTCCCATTCCCTTGCCGCTGGAAATAATGAACAGCGAAGACAAGACGGGTGCCGGGCACTATACGGACCCGGTCTGGGACACCGTACGCATGAACAACATCATGGATCACTTCGCCACGGCCTGGTTTGATTACCATTTGAAAGGTATCCAGGAGCGAAAGTCTTACCTGGAGCTATTGCCGAATGCCCGCGATGGCATTTACTCCATGAACGATGGACGGCCGTCGGAAAAACACACGTACTGGAAAGGTTTCGGCCAAGGCACGGCGCAGGGATTGATGCTGGAACACCTGCAACCGGAGCATTGAATCACCGGCAGTCCAGCCCCGATTGCTGGGCGTGCCTACTGTTGCTGCGACAAGCGGTACAACAATACGGCGACGCGTTTGGTCTGCATGCTCAAGGTACGCAAATCTGCGACTTCGTCCAGCGTGTGGCCACCTGAACCCATCAGACCCACGCCATCCATTGCCATCTCCACGTAGTCGGCTGCAAATGAAATATCAGCCGCGCCCGCTTTGCGGGGATTGACCGCAGCCACCTCTCCGAACCCCAGGTCCCGGCTGCTCTGGTCAAACAGTTTGAGCAGTGCATAATTTCCATCGCTGGGCGCCATGGGAGGGTAGCCGTCCGTGAACTCAATGCTGGCGTCGGTCACAGGCAGGTGCCGCGCGACTATTTCCTGCATGCGCGTTTTTACCGTCTCCCTCTGATCCAGGGAGATCGTTCGCAGATCGCCGCGTACGCGTACGACGCCGGAAATGATGTTGGTCTTGCCGAAGGCAGTACCACTGCTGGCAGCATCGTCATGATCAATGATGGTTCCACCAAGAATTGTGCCTGGATTGAACGACAGGTTTGGCTCTGCAGACAGCTCTTCACGAAACGCATTGAGTATTCTTGCCGCTTCGTAAATTGCGCCATCACCGTAGTCCGGCTGAAAAATCTGTGATGAGTGTGCGCGAGCTCCGCTCGTCGATAACGTCCAGGTCGTCGTCCCGCGTCGTGCGATAACCGCGGTCCTGGGGTTGCTGTCCCCATCTTCGAATCCGATGGCGTAGTCCGCCCACTTTGCCGCTTCGAGCAGCGCAGCGCTGCGTATCTCCAGGGGCCTGCCGGGCATTTCTTCATCGCCCGTCATGACGACTTTTATTGAAATTTCGTCGAGCACACCGGCAGCCTGCAACGCTCGCAATGCATGAATAATAATGACATCACCGCCCTTCATGTCCGTAGTGCCAGGCCCTGCCGCATAATGCTCATCAACGACTGCGTATTTTTGAAACGGGCTGTCGACGGCGAAAACCGTGTCAAGATGACCGATGAGCAATATTTTCGGCCCACGATCGCCCCGATGAGCCACAAGATGGCCGGCTCTGGCTACCGGTGCCCCGTCGATCCACTCCGTCGAAAACCCTATGTCATCCAGTTCCGCCGAGAATATCCTGCCGACGGCGCGCACGCCGTCGAGATTCATCGTGCCACTGTTAATGTTGACCGTGGTTTCCAACAACGCAAGAGCACGCGTCGTCTCTTCATCAACATGACTTACAATGATTTCTTCAGTGGAGACAGGCACCGAATCCTGTGCCACTGCACCCGCAAAAAAGGTGCAACCGATAATCGCCAAGCATATTGATCTGTACAAGATCCGTGCTCCAGAGTGATATGGATTTTAGCATTTATGATACTGTATTCATCGATGACAGGCGGCTGAATGTGAATGCATTCCGGGTCCTGTGTAAACTCTGGAATCAGCGGCACTAAATGAGAAAAATCATTAAAGAGTTAAGACGCCGCAATGTATTCAAGGTCGGCCTCGCCTATCTGGTCGTTATGTGGCTGTTGCTTCAAGTCACGGATGTCATTTCCTCGATCCTGGTGTTACCGGAGTGGGCGCCCAAACTGGTTTTGCTGTTGTTGTTAGTCGGCTTTATACCGGCGCTCATACTCGCCTGGGCTTTTGAGCTGACAGCCGACGGAATCAAACCTTCCGGCGAAGCTGAGCCAATAGCAGACTCGAAGCCTGCCACAGCGAAAAATAACGCGGCCATCGTTGCCGTGGTGTTTGTGCTCGTGGTTCTGGGTGCCGGCGGATTCTGGTACATGGGCCAGGACGTTCGCTGGGCGACGGACGAGGCGATCCCACAGATCGAAGCGTACATCGATGCAGGGGATTGGGAGGCCGCCTATTTGCTCGCAAGAGAGGTAGAGAAAGTCATTTCCGACGAGCCGAGATTGGCTGAGTTATGGAGCTCTTTTTCCTGGATCACCACGATTCCCTCGGATCCTACCGGCGCGACCGTCTTTCGCCGTGCTTACTCATCAACAGAAGCAGAGTGGGAAGAACTTGGCACGACACCCCTGCATGACATACATATTCCATTCGGACTCTCGCTCATCCGTCTCGAACTCGATGATCACCCACCTCTATTGCGTGTACTGGGTGGGGGTCTGCACACCGAAAAATACCTGCCCGTCGAAGAAAAACCCTGGGCCGGATTCGCGAACATCAATCCGGAGCGCTACAAATTCGATACCGAAGAAAGCTTGCCCAATGGCATGGTGCGAGTTCCTGGATGGACTGAAGCATCCCCCGATGGTGCCATCGAATTCGGCGATTTCTTTATTGGCCGATTTGAGGTGACCAACAAGGAATTCAAGAAATTCGTTGCTGACGGTGGCTACTCACGCCCGGACTTGTGGGAATACGAGTTTTCCCTCAACGAGCAATCGATGTCCTGGCCAGATGCGATGGCCGTTTTCACGGACACCACCGGTCGGCCGGGACCGGCACCATGGGAGGCAGGCAACTATCCGGATGGCAATGATGACTATCCTGTCGCAGGGATAAGCTGGTACGAAGCTGCCGCCTTCGCACGTTATTCCGGCAAGGAACTGCCGACGATTCACCACTGGCGCCGGGCATTTGCCATAGGCACTCTGGCATGGATGCTACCGGCCAGCAATGCCGAAAATAATGAACTGGCACCTGTTGGGCAATATCAGGGAATTGGCTGGACGGGTACTTTCGATATGATCGGCAACGTACGGGAATGGTGCCTGAATGCGGTTGGTGATGAGCGCGCCATAGTCGGCGGTGGATGGAACGATGCCTTCTACATGGCCGCGAGGACCGTTGCAGACCCCGGGCGTATCGGTCCTTTTGACCGCTCAGTGACCAACGGATTTCGACTGGCGATGACCAGTGATGCGCCCACCGTCAAGGCATGGGCGAAAGAACCGGTTGCTGAACCGATGCAGGTGCCAAGCCGGGACCCCGTATCTGATGATGTGTTCGCTGCGTACTTGAGGTTATTCGACTACGATCCGACGCCTCTCAACGCAACCATCGATGCAACGGAATCTACGCGCAACTGGACCCGTGAAAAAATATCAATTGACGCGGCGTACGACGGGGATCGGCTTGCGTTGTATCTATACCTGCCACACGGTGAGACCTCGCGTTTTCAAACCATCGTTTACTGGCCGGGTGCCGATGCCTTTATTCTGGAATCATTTGATCAAACGAGTGCCCCGCTCGAATTCGCATTGAAGAATGGCCGCGCGGTTGTTGTTCCGGTCTTCGAGGGGACGTACGACGACAGCTATCATCAGCCGCCGTCATGGGGAACGATCGCAGATCGTGATCTTGGCATTCAACAAGTAAAAGATCTTCGCCGCACGATCGACTACCTGGATACGAGAGCCGATATTGACACCAGGACACTGGCGTTTTACGGTTTCAGTTGGGGCGGACGACTCGGCGCATTGGTGCTTGCTATCGAGCCGCGACTACGTGTAGGCATCCTCAACCAGGCGGGTCTGCTGGCTGGCGTTGTTGCAGAACTTGATGTTGTGAATTATCTCCCCAGGGTCAAAGTACCTGTTCTCCAGTTCAATGGGATATTTGATACGGATTTCCTCTACGAGAGAGACGCGAAACCTTTCTTCGATCTCCTGGGAACGCCACCCGAAGACAAGAAGCATGTTGTGGAGCCAACGGGACATTTTTCAAAACCGACGGTTGTTATCGGTGAAACACTGGCGTGGCTGGACAAATACCTGGGCCCGCCGAATCATTAGGAAAGCCGATTTTCAGAAGTTAATGTCGCGTGAGTCGCTGCTGAATCGTCCCCGGAACGAGAGTTTTGTCCATACCGATGGGTAACAGACAGTTGTCTTTGCGGTAAGTCGCTGACAGACAATCTAATTTACTATCCGCGCTTTGTGCGACTTACGCGGTGCACATCACACTGAGCGATGCTGGACACAAGTACGGTCTTCAGATGGCGCAGTTACCGGGCTAGTGGAGCAAGTGAAATACCCCAACCGATATCGCCATTGCCGAAGCAACCGCCCCTGTCAACAGTGACGCCAATACAAGCATCGCGCGAATTGACCCTTTCATTTGGTGAATCTCCTTGAATACGAAGCAAAATGCATACGGACGTGAGTATTCGTGTCAATTATCACGCGGAGATCACGCAATTCTCATCAATGTGTCGCTATTTGATTGATAATCTTTAACCGCTGGCACTAGCGGGTACCGGCCAAACGTGACAGTCGAACAAAGCTTAGGTGCCCTGTCCGGGCCGCGGAGCACAGGTTCGCATTGCCCTGGATCTGTGAGTCACATCACACGCAGATTGCGCGCCAGCCATTAAAGTTAGTCTATCTTGGATAGTCGGAGACGGCCATGCGCATTGCGACAATTTTCCTGGCGGTAATTTTGCTTCAGATACCCGGATTAATATTCTCCGGCGATTCGGTTGCGGCGGGATTGCAAACCAGTTCCTTCGAAATTGAGGTTGTATTTTCGACGGACGAAATTCGTATTATCCGTGCCCACTATGATTCTCAGAGTGGAAACAGTCACCGGGGAAAGGGAAAGCACAAGGGATTGCCCCCTGGCATCGCGAAGAATCTCGCACGCGGAAAACCATTGCCACCTGGAATCGCCAAGCGATCGCTGCCTTATGATTTAATTCGAGCGCTGCCGCCCGTCATGGATGGTCACGAGCGCATCATCGTTGCCGGGAAAATACTGCTGATCGAGATCGCCACACATATCATCATTGATGTGCTAAGCGACGTGTTATTGGATTAGTCAGCCACCAGCACGATAGTCTATTTCAACGAAGTCGCCGGCAAGCCCGGGCGCAACACCGGTCGTCCGCTCACCGGCATTTATCCCGGCCAGTTCCGGATTTTACGCTCGTGTTCCTGCAGGATAGAATGGTTCTTCCTTCCGGAGTACATGCATTGATCGCTGTACCTGTCCGACCACACACCCGTCCACTGCTAATGCGAGCAGCGATATTGGTGTTGGCCACCGTCGCACCCGTAGCAACCTGGGCAGTTTGTGTCTGCGGCTTTCAGGATGGTCTGTTCACGCTAACTTCAATAACGCTTGACGGTGACGTATCCGATTGGGCGGCAGTACTGGCTGATCCGGATAACAATGTATGCGATGGACCGTCAGGCGGCCTGACCGACCGCGACTCGCCGGTGCAATCGACAGGACGGGATCTTACGCACTTTGCATACACGTGGGATGCGACCAATATTTACCTGTTTACGGAGCGATTTGGCTCCGCAAGTAACACTCAATCCTTCGTCTACTACGCAGATACCAATAACAATGGCTTGATGGAAACCGGCGAACCGGTGATTGGCGTCACGTGGCGTGGCAGCAATCGCAGGATCAATGTGTATACCTACAACTATGTCGCCCAGGCATCTGCGGGTGACCCGCTTGCGGACAGCAATGGTTTTGGTGACGGTTATACCTTGCCTGGTTCATTTGCGAATGTTCCCGCGACGGGCAACCCCAATCGTTCCGGCCAGTGGGGTTCAAGCGACGGACTGCAAATGGAGTTTCATATTACCTGGGCAGAGCTTGGACTCGCCTCGGGCAGCCCATTTTCGTTTCATGTTGCCAGTTCGAATGCGGCTCTCGGCGCGAACAGTTTCACATCACAAATCGACGACAACCTGAGTGGCTGCGGTGGCGGTGTCGGTTCGACCGTTATCTCCGACCTCGAATTTACACCCGATCGCGCTTTACCTGGATTCGATAGTCAGACGATCATCGCTGCACACACGATTACGAATACGGGCAATGCCGACGACTTCTTCGACCTGAGTTCAGCGGATAGCGGCGATTTCACGGCGACGATTGCTTACTACCATGATACGGACAGCAGTGGTTCCTTGACGGGTGTCGATGTCCTGTTGACGGATACCGATGGCGATGGCAATCCCGAAACACCGGTACTGGCTCCTTCCTCATCAATCGGAATCCTTATTACCTATGCTATTCCCGCTGGCGTTTCGAGCGGCGACATTGCTACCTTCGTGACAACAGCGGCATCTGATTTCCAACCGTTGGCCAATGATGTCGTCACCGATGTCATCACTATTGTGCCGGCTCCAGAGCTGCTGGTGACAAAACAGGCCGTCACCATCGAAGACCCAATCAACAACACGACTAACCCGAAGGCCATCCCGGGCGGAGAGATGCTGTATACAATAACGATCGCAAATCAGGGCGAGGGACTGGTCGATAACGATTCGGTTGTCGTCACGGACGCCATCGGCACAAATCTATGTATGAAAGTATCCAATCTCGGTGCTGCCGGTTCCGGGCCGGTTGCGTTTCAGGACGGATCGCCAAGCAGCAACTTGAGTTATACATTCTCGGGCCTGACCAGCGCCACTGATGACCTGGAATTTTCCAGCGACAATGGTGCCAGTTTCACCTATTCCCCGACAGCCAACGCCTCCGGCTGTGACCCTGCAATTACCCACATCAGAATTCGACCAAAAGGGGTATTTCCTGCGGACACCGGATCGGGATCGCCGCAGGCTGAATTTACTTTTCGAGTCGTCATCAACTAATCTGCAAAACCACGGCTTTGAAAGCGTTGAAGTACTGTCATGCGAACCTTTGAAACGGCGATTCGCCTGATTGCCATCGGGCGGGAGTCAACGCTTCCAGCTATCCCGCTTCTTCTCGGGATGGCCTCGAAGCAATCTGGACCTGAATGATCGTCCTTTCAGTTTTCCATCCGCCAGTTTCTTGAGTGCAGGCCTCGCAGCACTGACATGCACAGCAACATACGAACGATCATGGGAAATATTTATCTTGCCAACCTGCGCCCCGGCGATACCGCCCGCTCCTGTTAGCGCGCCGAGAATATCGCCGGGGCGAATTTTCTGTTTTTTTCCACCGCTAATCACGATAGTTGCCATGACCGGCTTGGGCGCCGACCCCTTAAGCAACGCTATCGGCGGCAACGGTTCGGCAACGATTATCTGCTCCAGATAGTCCTGCAGCAGAGCCACTTTGTAGCTTTCTTTCTCACTGATTAATGAGTAGGCCGATCCTTTGCTGCCCGCACGGCCCGTTCGCCCGATTCGATGCAAATGAACCTCCACATCGGAGGCGATGTGATAGTTGATGACGGCATCCACAGAATCAATGTCGAGGCCGCGAGCTGCTACATCGGTCGCAACCAACACAGTGACACTCTTGTTAGTGAAACGCAGCAGTGTCTGATCCCGATCCCGTTGTTCGAGATCACCGTGCAATGCAAGTGCAGCGAAACCGTGTTCGCGAAGATTGATTGCGACCTCCTGAGCCTCACGCTTCGTGTTGCAGAACACCAGGGCGGATTCTGGCCGGAACTTCAGGAGTATCAAACGCACCGCCGTCGGGCGATCCTGGTCATCAGAAACCTGAAAAAAACGCTGTCTTATCGTGTCACTGCCATGTGTGGAAGCCACTTTTGCCATGACCGGATCAATCATGATTCGCTCCGCGATCGATTGAATTTCATCCGGAAACGTCGCGCTGAAAAGCAGCGTCTGACGCTCCCTGGGTATTTGTTCGATGATGAGATCCAGCGTGTCCTGAAACCCCATATCCAGCATTCGATCCGCTTCGTCAAGAACAAGCGTAGTCAGACCACTCAGGTTCATCGTGCCCTTCCGCAAATGATCTTCAACTCGCCCTGGAGTTCCCACGAGGATGTGAGCACCATGTTCCAATGACTCTGCCTGGACACGGAAATGCGTACCGCCACAAATCGTGGATACCTTTACGTTCCCGATCGTACGTGCCAACCGGCGAATTTCCTTGGCAACCTGGTCGGCCAGCTCCCGTGTCGGGCAAAGAACAAGCGATTGAATCTGGAAATTCGTTACATCCAGTTTGGACAACAGGCCAAGGCCGAATGCGGCGGTCTTTCCCGACCCGGTCTTGCCCTGACCGATGACGTCCTGGCCCGCAAGCATAGGTGGCAAACTCTGCGCTTGAATCGGCGTCATGACCTTGTACTCAAGGGACTCGAGGTTTTGCAGCAAGTCGGGGCGCAAATTGAGGGACGAAAATGAATTCTGGCTCAACGAAGTCAGCCTTGGGCAGATGAGAGGACAGATCGGGTGGCAGGCAGCTTACACGGGTCGCGCCGCTTTCAGAAGGGATCAAAATAATACGTCTTACGATGTGCTTTTTTCAGCACCCTCCAGGCAGGACTGCAGCAGTGCCTGGAGCTTGTCTCGTCCGAGCCTGTGCATGAGTTTAATGTTTCGCGCCGGAATCTGATCGGCATCCGGAAAATCAGCGATCGCCCGCTCCAGGCTTTCCTCTCTAATCAGGTGCAACAATGGATACGGCGACCGGTTCGTATAGTTTTCGGAATCATCTGGACCGGTTCCGTCAAACTGATAGTTCGGATGAAAACTGGCGATTTGATAAATGCCTTCCAGTTTCATCTGCACCAGGAGGCCGTCAGCATAATTCAGAAACTGGTTGTAGTCGTCAAAGTTCGCCAGGATTCGTGGGTGAATAAGCAACGTGGTTTCGATGCATGAGTCACTGCTCAGCAGTTCCAATTCGGTTTCCAGCGCTGTCAATAACTGCTCTTCCGTTTTCGCTTCCGTTACGGAAAAACGAATCCGGTTTTTTGCCAACTCCCGCTTGGCAAATGGACAAAGATTCAGGCCCACCACCACGGACTCCAGCCATTGCTTTACCGCCTGAATTACCGTGTCGTCTTCCAATTTCAATTCAGGCTTGCCCAGTTAGTCAGGATACCGCCTCACAATAGGTTCTAATCTTTGATATTGTCAACCTCTTGCCTGCGCGCATTGTGCCGCAGCAGTCTACCAAGCAAGCATGCAGAGGTTCGTCCATGGACAAGCGATCATTTCTGAAGGGCGTTGGCATGATGAGTCTCGCCGCGCCACTGACTTTTATTCAACTGGAGAAGGCTGTTGCCGGCGTCAAAGGCCTTGATCTGTCAACGGTAGCCAGCGACGAGGATTTCTGGTTGCGCGTTCGTGGCGGCTACGATCTCAAACCCGACTACATCAATCTTGAGAACGGATACTACTGTTTCATGCCCAGGGAGACGATGGAACGCACGATCGAACATTTGCGTCACATTAACTACGAGGGGTCGTATTACTTCCGAACAGTGCAGTGGGAGAACAAGGACAAGGTCGCCAGCAAGGTCGCGGAAATTGTTGGCTGCTCCGGAGAAGAGGTTGTAATTACTCGCAATGCCACCGAGTCACTCGACACCATCATTGGCGGCATACATTGGAATGCGGGTGATGAGGCGGTGATGGCGGAGCAGGACTATGGAGCCATGCTCAACCATTTTCGATTCATAGAAAAACGTTTCGGCACTGTGAACAAGCTGGTGTCAGTCCCAAATCACCCGAAAAACGATCAGGAAATTGTTGATGTCTATGCTGCTGCAATTACGAACAAGACCCGTTTATTGATGGTGTGTCACATGGTCAATATCACCGGACAGGTATTGCCCATTCGTAAGATTACTGACATGGCCCACGCTCGCGGGGTTGAAGTAATGGTCGACGGTGCGCACGCGTACTCGCACATTTCCTTCCAGATGAAAGACCTCGATTGCGATTACTATGGCGCGAGCCTGCACAAATGGCTGAGCGCACCCTTGGGTGCGGGCATGTTGTATGTAAAAAAGGAAAAAATTGACAGCGTATGGCCGCTTCAGGCCGAGCGCGATCTTGAACCCAACGATATTCATCGACTGAATCATATTGGCACCCATCCAGTACACACTGACCTCGGCATTCTCAATGCGATCGAATATCAGAATGCCCTCGGCCTCAAGCGCAAAGAGGCTCGGCTCAAATATCTGCAAAACTACTGGACGAGCCAGTTACGCGAACTTCCACGGATTATTGTGAATACGCCCGTGGAAATGAGCCGTCATGGCGGTATTGGCAATGTCGGTATCGAGGGAATCGAGCCGGCCGATCTGGCCAAAACACTGCTCGACAAATATCAAATCTGGACGGTGGCGATCAATCGCCCCGGCGTCAGGGGCCTGCGGATAACGCCCAATGTGTACACAACGACCAGCGAACTCGACTCGCTGGTCCGCGCAATCAAAGAACTAAGCGGCTGACGCGATTCGCGTCAATAAATGCTGCCGCCGAGATTCGTCGTAGACCCCAAGCAATGCGCCGACTTCATTTGCGAAGCGGTCAGCTGCCGTTTTTTCCGGTGCATGCTGTGGTAATCAAAGACCATGACGCCGCCTATATCGTCACACGCCATCTGTTTCATCAAGTATTCATCTTCCAGTTCATTTCTCGCGGTCTCGCGCGCATATATCTCTTCTTCTGTCATAGGCGCCATTGAGCACGCCGATATGAGCAGAAATAGCGCAAGTACGAACAAGTGGAAGACAATCGTCATTGGATCATGCGTCAGGGTTTCAGCTTCTATCTTCATATCGATCCCGCCCAAGTCACTCCGGCTGTCTTTCCTGCGAAAGAGAGCCAGATCAGGAAGATGTCCACGGCCGCAAACAGACCGGCCGATTCGCAGGAGTTCAGACTTCTTTTTCAAATTTTTGTTCCCCGTCAGTACCTGTTTGAGAGTTCGGTTCCATTGATCGGAATCATGAGGTGCGCAGAAGACGTGCCTTCGCGCATCAGCCCCGCATGCTTTCCGGCAGTGGCAAGACCGCCCTGGCGATCACCTCGTCATCCGCCTGTGCGGTCACTGCAGCCACAGCGAGTAAACCGAGTAGCGCAATCGTTGTTGATAGTTGGTTGGCCATGTCCCTTTTTTTCTGCTGCACCTCGGACACGCTTGTGCGTCCAGGCGATGGAACGTGGAACCATTCAACTACAGCGGGCCGATTCGGTCAAATCCAGACGCTATAACTGGGCTTGCCTGATCTGGCAGAAGTTGCGGTGCGTGAAAGCACCGCCTTTGGTACGATTCATCGTGACGAACGCGGCTGCGGTTCGTGCCAGCTAACGATAGGGGCTTGCCAAGCATGATCAGAAAATTCACACGCAGGGAGGCGCTGATCGGCGTCTCATCCACATTACTATTGCCGGCCTGTAGCCAGATTGGTATAGCGCCCGATGCGGCTTCCAATGCCGCGTTCTTGCACGGCATTGCCAGTGGAGACCCGGATGCAACGAGCGTCGTGATCTGGACTCGAATCAGTCACTCGGACAACGCCGCCGACGTTGGCTGGCGAGTCGCGACCGACAGTGATTTTCAAAACATTGTCGCGCGCGGCCAATACAGAACGGATGCGAGCCGCGACCATACGGTCAAGGTCGTCGTCGACAAACTGAATCCCGGTCAGGAATATTATTATCAGTTTGACGTGGACGGAATTCACTCCCCGGCCGGCCGGACGAAGACCCTGCCTGTCGGTCATGTCGATCAGCTGGTTTTGGCCATCGCAACTTGTTCGAATTATTCGTTCGGCTACTTCAATGCCTATGAAGTCATCGCCAACGATCCAACCATCGATCTCGTCGTGCACCTGGGCGACTACATTTATGAGCATGGCACGGATGGCTATGGCAGTGAAACCGGGCGACGTATCGGGCGAAATCACGCACCAGCACACGAAGCGCTGACATTGGCAGACTATCGGCAACGCTTCGCACAATACAAAACAGATGCGGGTTCCATGGTGATGCATGCACGGCATCCATTGATCGTGATCTGGGATGACCATGAGACGGCCAACAATCCCTGGATGGGCGGCGCGGCGAATCACCAGGATGACGAAGGGGACTGGGAAATGCGGCGCGCACAATCGCTGCAGGCCTTTTATGAGTGGCTGCCCGTTCGGGATCCGCGCAATGGTGGTACTCGTGAAGAATACTGGCGCCACTACAAATTCGGTGATCTTGCGAGTTTGATCACACTGGAAAGCCGGCACACCGGTCGCAGCAAACAGATCGATTACGAAGACCACGTGGGGGACATCAAGAGCAAGACCGATGCGCAGGAATTCATCGATGCAGTCGTTGGCGCGCCGGGCCGCAACTTGCTGTCCGACAAGATGAAGCAATTTCTCGCCGACGAAATTTCGGAATCCGTACAGGCGAATCGCCGCTGGCGCATCATCGGCAACCAATCCGTCATGGCCAAGCGAATTGCACCGAAGCTCAGTGATCCGTTTTTCAAGAAGCTGGGCAACGACCTGAACAGCGACGCGAGAAACACGCTCGATAGCCTGACACTGCTCGGCGACCTCGGTCTGCCTACCGACCTGGACTCGTGGAACGGCTATCCCAAAGCTCGCGAGAATTTCTACCAGATTTGCAAGGATGCCGGTGCTCGCGATTTGCTGGTACTTGCCGGCGACAGCCATAGCTACTGGCAAAACGCTTTGTACGACGACGCCGGTGACTCGATGGGTGTTGAACTAGGCGCGACCGGTATCACCTCGCCGCGATCGCTGCTGTCATTAGGGCAGGAAGGCCTCAGTCGTTTCGATGCAGCGAGTGCTGCCGATAACAAGGAAGTGGTGTGGACCGAGGGCCACTACCGTGGATTTATTCGGCTCGAGATCGATCACGACGGTGCGCATGCAGACTACGTGACGGTAAGCAATGTTGAATCGCGAGACTACAACGTGCAGGTCGTCCATTCGGCGGATATCGAGAGCCGCGACGGAACGCTGCGATACACGTAAGCATTTGCGAGTTTCGAACGAGCAAGAGCGAATCGTCGTGGCATTGTACGACTCGGAAACGTCCGAAAATGGGATAACTGTTGAAGGAACGAACTCGCCAAGTGTCAGAGCAGCCACTCATTTGACCTGCTTGGGTGTTTGCCTCGCATGCGCAATTTTCCTGGTCGCAACCGGATGAGACAATGACGATTGATTCACACCTCACGAATACGGTCGAAATCGCTAAATTGGCAATCGATACTCAACCTGCTCGTCGTTGACCGGGCAATGAAATGCCAATAGATAGGCGGTCAACTGCAGGTCCAACCCATCCTCTTCTCCCAACCCGTACAACCGATCGCCAATAACAGGATGGCCCAGCCCTGCCAGATGGCGACGAATCTGGTGTTTGCGCCCGGTCTCTATGCGAACATCGACCAACGATTGCCGGCCATCGGCGCTGACTCGTTGATGAGAAAACTCACTGATTGCTTCTTTCTCGTCGATGGTCTGCTCAACCCGAAGTGGATTGGGCTGCATGGAAAAATCGCCCGCCACCCGCGCTCGGTAGCGCTTCTCCACCTCGCGCTTGTGAAACAATGCTGCCAACGCGGCCGCCATGCTCTTCGAATGAGCCACAAGTATCAGGCCATTGGCAGCCCGATCGAGGCGATGAACGGTAAAGGCCGAACGCTCCGGCTGCAGATGCCGTTCAGCCCATCGCACAACTGTACAGTGATCACCCCACTTCGAACCCTGCGATCGTAGCCCATACGGCTTGTTCCACACCGAATAATCTCCGGCGTCTACGATGACAGTCGGCTCGGCAGGAATCTCTGCCAGAATTTTCGCGTTGTAGTAGAGGTGCAGTTCATCACCGACACGCAATGCCCGTTTGACACGGCGCAGTCGCCGGGTGTTGCGCTCACGGGTTAACCAAACAGCGCCTTGAGACATTGCCAGCTTGATGCGCTGCTTTGACAGTCCGGTCGCCCTCTGCAGCAAGTCAACCGGCCCGTCTCCCGGGGATTCGATTTGAACATGTGCTTCGATGTGATCTACAGAATCGCTCATTCTTGGTTCATTGGGTTGGAGGATATGCATCCTATTATGTAACCCCGACTGGACTGGCGCTCTGCTGATTGCTACTGCAGACTTGTCCTTATTGCTTCGAGAAACGCCGCATCGGGACGGCCTAACTGGTCTGTACTCGCAACCTGCGTTCCATCACGATCGAGCAACACTATTTTCGTGGTGTGACTGAACTCACCATCCGGAAGTTGCTTGTACTTAATGCCGAGAACACCTGCAATCTTGCGCACGTCGCCTGGCTTCGGCCGTACCATCGACCATCGGTCGCTGTCGACAGAGTGACGTTGAAATATCTGGTACAAGTTCTCCGGCGTGTCGCGTTGCGGATCGATGCTGATGGTCAGTACACGGAGTTGGGCGCGCTCTTCAACCGACAGTTTTGATTCCGTTAGCTTAATCGTGCTAATGAGCATCGGACACACATGCGGGCAGCTGGTGTAGAACATACTGACCAGGACCGGTTGGCCCTTGTAACGGTCAAGCCCGGTGATCTCTCCGAGCTGGTCTTCGATGGCTACCTGTAAATTGTAGACAGACTGCGGTGGCAGTGCATTGCCGTTTGCCGACAGGGTAATCGGGACGACCAGCAGCAATGTACTCAGCGTTAAGATCGATGCGAGTCCTGAAATCCACGTCCTGTTCTTCATTGCCTGTCCTCTCCCTGCCGCGCGCAGCGAAAACCCAGATTACGTGTCGTGTACCGTGCCTCGAGGGAACTGAGCATCGCAACGCGCATCAATATCGCATAGTTTTCTTTCTCTTCCATGCTGATGGCCCCAGCACCGCAAAACTGCAATTGATCCGCGCCGCCTTGCTCGCGGTTATCGCCACTCACGAGGAAAGCATTGAAATCATCAACCCATTCCCACACGAGTTTGTGAGTGTCGAAAACCTGGTAGTAATTCGCGGGCTCGCTGCGAACATCAGCGATTTGATCGCCGCCGGTCCGTGAGTACCACGACAGGATGCTCTGACGCCAATCGGCGAGATGTCTTGCATCAGCCATATCGTCGTTCGCGGCGGCAAGATATTCCCACTCGTACCAGCTTGGCAACCGCGCATTCTGTGACTCGCAGTACGCATTCGCTGCGAACCAACTCACCTGCGTCACTGGCTGTTGTGGGCCCGACTCCGCCGCCAAAGAGATCGGGCCGGCCCATCTTGAGAGATACTGTTCATCGACGAACAGCGACACCGCGCTACCGCGCTGCCATTCGGGGTGAAGAAGCACGAAACGCAGAAACTCTGCGTTCGTTATGGGCGCGTCCTGTACCGAAAAATTGTCAACGGCGATGAGATTGTCACCCTCCGCTTCCGGAATAACCGATCTGAATTCGCCACCCGAAATGGGCACGAACTCGCTGGCCTGCGCTAGTTGCGCAGACCCCGCAAGTACGGCCACAACTGTTATTGAGTAGATTAGATTACGCATCGTCTTCAGTGCGCGGCGCCTTGCGGTCTTTCAGTGGCTGCGCGAACCTCCGTAACGTCGCCAGAGGTGACCTCTCCATTTTCATTGCCCCAACTATTGAGCGCGAAGGTCAGGATGTTGGCGATTTCGTCATCATTCAACTGACTCATGGGCGGCATGACTGAATTGAAGTCATTGCCATTGACCGTGACCGTCCGGAATATGCCGTTCGCATCTTTGGCCATCGTCTCAAGACGCTGGACAAACATCGCCTCAAGCTCGCTTTCAAGTAGAGCATTGCCCTGGATATCTCCTATGGAGCCGACGGTCTCAAGGGATTCCCAGTTCCCAACAATCGCAGCAAACATCGCCACCGCATGACTCCTTGAAGTCTTCTCCATGCGGGAAGCATCGCGATAAGCATAGATGCAGCGATAACAGCCATCTTTCTCCGGGTCGGCATTACATGAGCAACCCTGCATGTGGTGCAGAGCCTTCTCAAAAATTGCCCGAAAATCATCGGGTTTTGTCATGAGCTGTTTCAAATAACCGGTCCCACCAGGAACTGAATCGTACACATATAAATAACGGCGCGTAACAAGCCCTTCTGGGGCCTCAAGCATTGTGGTTCGAAGGTGATCAACCTTGCCTTCAAAATGCAGCCTGAGGCCAAGATTGAGTCCGGAAATAAAGGACTGCACACCCTTATCCGCATCGAGAGCGCTAATTGGCATCAGGATGCGGATGGCTTCAGAAGGAAACTCGCGATAGAGATACGCGATCCTCAGGAAATCTTCCTCTTCTCCATCATCTTTCGCCGGGCAACGGGGTTTGTGATCGGGCACTCCTCTTCCCCGACTGATCCCTTGAATTTTGTGGCAGTGCCGACAGATCTGGAAGCCGCCGCCACGAGCATCGTGACCAGCCGCTTTGAACGCACTTTGGCCTTCCCGTGGCTCGCCAAAATTGATTTCCCGAAAATTGCAGTTGCGAATGTACTCAAAGCCAAACGGCAACGGTGCATCGGAAAGTGAAAAAGCTTCTTCGATAGCCTCCTTCG
>JADFNG010000002.1 GCA_022563505.1 Pseudomonadota bacterium
CGCGCTCCTTAAGTGCGTCTCTGACCCGCTGCGAACCTTCCTCAGAAACACTCGAGCAATCGATCAGCAGCTTTGGCGTCGCAGAACCGGCCAGCACACCATGATCCCCGCAGATGACACTGAACAAGTCATCAGGGCCGGAAACCATGGTAAATATGATGTCGCGATCTGAAAGTTCGGCGGGTGTATCGACAATCCTGGCGCCGAGCGTTGCCAGCGGTTCCGCTTTTGTACGTGTACGATTGTACGCGCTGGTATCACAACCCGCCTCCAATAGTCTTTTTGCCATGGCAAGACCCATGCGGCCAGTGCCAATCCAACCCAGTTTTTGAGACCGAAGGTTTTGCTCTTTTTCCATTTGTTGAATGCCTTGATTCGAGATAGACTGGATTAACGCAATCGTTTGCATGCTATGATAGATATCCATTGACTTCAAGCAAACCCAAGAGCGAAGCTGATCCAAGCCAACAGCCCATTACACACCCAACCGCTGATGCATGACAACAACAGGTCAGCCTATTGGATTTAAGCGTGATCAGCCTTGGTTTGCTGGCTGCAGCGATGCTCGCCATCGGCATTGGTGCGCTTGCCAAGGGTATTACGGGTGTTGGACTGCCCATACTGGCTGTACCAGTGCTGGCCTCTTTCACCAGCGTTGAAGAAGCCGTGATTTTGATGGTGCTGCCCGGCATTGCGGCGAATGGCTGGCTGGTCATCACCCACAAAAAATGGTCGGTATTGAATCAGCATCGCAGTTTCCTGATATTCGGCCTGGCGGGTGGGGTGTTCGGCACGTGGCTCTTGTCCATTCTGAACGATCACTGGCTAAAGCTGATACTCGCCGTTTGGCTGGGCGTTTACCTGTTGCAGTATTTTTCCAGACGGTCGTATGACCGGTATTTCAGCGGCCGCAACGGGATGCGGCCAGTCCTGGGCATCGCAGCCGGAATCGTTCAAGGTGCTAGCGGGATATCTGCGCCAATTGTGGCTCCATATTTCCACGCCGATGGTCTGACGCGGGAACATTATGCCTTCGCGACAGCATTCACTTTCCTGCTGTTTAGCGGCGCCCAGATCACGACCATGTTCAGGCTGGATTTGCTGACGCCGGAAAGGATGATTGTCGGTCTTATCGCAGTCGTGCCAACGCTCCTGTTCACGCAACTTGGAATTCGTTGGTCACCCCATATTAGCGATGCGACCTTTCAGCGTATTCTCCTGGCACTCTTTGTCGTCATGGAGCTCAAGCTTTTTATCGATATATTCTATTCGATGTCAGCGTAAGATCATCCCACTCATTGAAGTCGAAGCACCTGACCTGTAGATTCAGCTCAGTTTTCCGACAAACCAGAAAATAAGGCGCAGCTTGTCTGCGCGCAATCGATAATGGCGAAGAGAAAGGTCAACATTAAGGATGTCGCTGCCAGGGCGGATGTCCACCCATCTACGGTATCTCGTGTTCTTAATCCTGAGACTCGATCGATGGTCTCTGCAAGCGTGGCGGAGCGGGTCAGCCGTATTGCAAGTGAAATGGGTTATGCGCGCAGTTCGCTCGCATATGGTCTGCGGACAGGGCGGACGCAAACGGTCGGCGTGGTCATACCGGACCTGACCAATCCGTTATTTCCGCCCATTATCCGGCAAATTGAACGTAGATTGGCGGAGCAAGGCTATATTGCGATATTGGCTGATTCGGATAACAACCATGAGAATGAGAAAGTCATCGTACAGTCGTTAATGTCCCGTAATGTGGACGGACTCATTCTGGCCACGGCACATCGCCTGGATTCCGTTGTAATAGCCTGTGTGGAAGAAAATATTCCGCTGGTGCTGGTCAATCGGACGATCGATGCACATTCTGTGACTGCGGTGATCAATGATGACGCGCATGGTATCGAACTGGCGGCATCTCATCTCGTTGGACTCGGTCACGAAATGATCGCGTATATCGGCGGGCCACAGGATACCTCTACCGGACACGAGCGCTTCCTGGCGTTCAAGCATCTCAAGAATGCCGGACACTTCAAGTCTCACAGCGATTTGATTCGCAACTGCAAGGCATTTACGGAAATCGAAGGCCGCCGAGGTTTTCTAACCTTGCTGAAGAAGGATAGAAAATTCACTGCCGTTATCGCGGCCAACGACCTGCTGGCGCTGGGATGCTACGACGCGCTGTCGGAGCTTGGCCTTCGTTGCCCGAATGATATTTCGGTGACCGGATTCAACGACATGCCGTTTGTCGACCGATTGGCTCCGCCATTGACGTCGGTGCACATTCCGCACGAGGAGATCGGTAATCAGGCGGCCGAGTTGCTACTTGAGAAAATGCGCAATCCTCAGTCGCCTATCAGGACAGTCAATATCCTGCCGGAACTGATTGTCCGGGGATCAACAGCACCACCGGCATAATCGCCGCTTACGCGCTTCGGTACAACTTGGTCATGACAAATTCTTTGTGCCCCAGCGCTTCCGCTGCCGTCATGCGACCACTGGATGTCTTGACGATCATATCGATCAGTTTGTCACCCGCCTGATCCAACGTCAGCTCACGGGTGAGAATTCCCGTTACGTCTACGTCTATGTGTTCCGACATCGTCCGCATGGTGCGCGGATTTGCCGTTATCTTGATGACCGGCAAGATCGGGTTACCGATAATATTTCCCTGCCCGGTCGGAAACGCATGTACGACGAATCCGCTGGCCGCCATAAGGGTCACGCATTCAGCGGCTGCGGAGGACGAATCCATAAAATAGAGTCCCGGCCCTTTGGCTGGTTCCTCGGCCGGACCCAGCACATCGATGTACGCAACGTGTTTGCCGATTTTCTCCAGGTTGCCAAATGCTTTCTCTTCGATCGTGGAAAGGCCGCCTTCAATATTCCCCTTGGTCGGCTGGCTGTCGGAAAGATCGGTGGTTTTGTGAGCTTCAATCACGTCGTCCTGATAGGCCTGGAAAGTGCGCATGAATTTTTCGCCGACTTCCGGGGTCGCGGCTCGCTTCGCGCACAAATGTTCTGCACCAGTAAGCTCTGATGTTTCGCCAAATACGCCACAGATTCCCTTGGGAATGAGTTTGTCGTACATATTGCCCACGGTCGGGTTGGATGCGATACCGGATGTTGTATCGGACTCGCCACATTTAGTGGATATCCAGAGATCCGCTATATCGCATTCTTCACGCTGGCGTTCTGTGGCCCAATGGACGAATTCTTTTGCCTTACGAGACGCATCGGCAATCGTCGAAATATCGCCGTTCTTCTCGATTGCGAAGCCAGCGACCGGCTTGCCCGTTGCCGCGATGCCATCTACCACTTGTTGCGTCCAGATCGGTTCGATGCCAATGACAACGCACGCTGCGACGTTGGGGTTGGCTCCTGTGCCGATCATGGTTCGAAAATGAAGATCCAGATCTTCACCAAACTGCAGTCGCCCGTACGCATGAGGTAATGCAATCGTGCCTTGAATATTATTTGCTACGGCCTCGCAGGCTGCATTGGAAATATCATCCAACGGCAAAATTGCTACATAGTTACGCACGCCCACACGGCCATTCTCACGCCGATATCCCATGAAAGTATTTTGCGTCGACATCGTATTCCCCTCCTTACCAGCGCTTTGTTTTCAGATTGTGAACGTGAACGTGTTCGCCGGTGGCGACCGGCGCGATAACCCGGCCAATGTCCTCACCGTATTTGACGATCGTATCGCCTTCCTTGAGATCAGTCAGCGCAACCTTGTGTCCAATGGGTACATCCTGTTTCACGCGTAACGTAAAATTGGAGTCATCCTCTGTGACGATGCAATACATTTCGTCTCCCGCCTGCAGATTTTCTACGACCACGACCCCGACATTGTCGCGCTTGTCGTGCACTAGCAATTGTGGAACAGCCATCTGTCAGATCCTTTTTACTGAATTCACCCGGCAGCACCACGCAAACGACATTGAGCTGATGCAGATAGTTTTTATATCTTATATAAGATACGATATAATTGCCTGATGGGCAATACTGAAACTGTAGTTAGTCCAGAGATATTGGGGGGTATTATCCGTGGTATCAACACCTGACTTTCAACCGCTGTACAAACAGGTCTATAACGTCCTGGTCAGTCGCATCGCTGACGGCGACTGGCGACCCGCAAAGGTATTACCGAGTGAACAGGCACTTGCCAGTGAGCTGGGCGTCAGCCAGGGCACGGTACGCAGAGCGATGGATGCGCTGGCCGCCGAAAACCTGATCCTGCGTCATCAGGGCAGAGGCAGCTTTGTCGCAGAACATACTCAGGAACACGCCTTATTCCGGTTTTTTCGTCTAAGTCGGCCCGCACCCAATCATGCACGCGTCACTCCGACTTTGGGCAGCGAACGCATTGTGCGACGGCCGGCCAATGATAAAGAACGATGGAAACTGGCGCTGCGCGGAAAGGCCGAGGTCGTCGAGATTCGACGCACACGCCTGATTGATGAGTCGCCACGAGTGGTCGAGAAAATCATCTTGCCACACCGCCTGTTTCACGGTATCGAAAAGGAGAAGCACCTGCCCAACACGCTCTACTCCCTGTACCAGGAAGGATTCGGTATCAGCATTGCCGTTGCCAAGGAAGAACTTCGGGCGGTTTTGGCAAACAAGAAGGACGCTGCGGCGTTGGGAATAAGCGCTGGCACACCATTGCTGCAAATTGATCGTATTGCCGTCGCGCTGGATGGTCAGCCGGTGGAGTGGCGAATTAGTCGCTGCGATACGAAAGATATCGTTTACGCTATCGAAGTGAAATGATTATCCTTCGGTCAACTCAACGTTTAATTTGAGAAGGCCTGCCAGCGTTCCACCCAGCATGGCAGCTCTCTCATTATCAGTCAGGCCCGGCACACTCAGTATGTGCGCAACCGCATTGCGGTTCTCCATTCCATATGGGTAATCAGTGCCCAGAACGATCTGGCTGGCACCCGCCTCAGTAATGAGTTGCTGCAGATTCTGCGTCCGGTAAACCAGCGAATCAAAATATATTTGCTTCAGGTATTCGCTCGGCGCTTTTTGCTCCGCACCGCGACAGCCACGATCATCGCTGCTATGACAATGATCTGATCGGCCAATATAAGCGGGCAGGAAGCCGCCGCCATGTGCCGCCACCAATTTCAGACCTGAGTAACGATCGAGCGTCCCTTCAAATATCAGATGTGACAGGGCGACCGTAGTCTCCAGCGGATTGCCGATGATGTTGGATAGACGACCATTGCCTGCAAACCGCGCTTCCCCCTCTTGAAACCCCCGTGGATGCAGGAACACTACGACACCGAGTTCCTCGGCCTTCGACCAAAACGGATCGAATTTCGAATTGGCCAGTTCGACACCGTCAATACTGCAGGTCAGCATCACGCCGCGATGACCAAGCTCCTTCACCGCATGCTCAAGCTGAGAGGCGGCGAGATCCGGGTGCTGCAGGGCGACCGCGCCAATCGCTACAAACCGGTCCGGATAGGCAGCGCAAACCTCTGCGAGTTTTTCGTTCTGTAAACGGATAATCTTCGCGGCCAGATCTGGATCTGCCCAATGAAAATACTGGCCGACTGAAATACTCAATGCCTGCACATCAATGCCGGTTGCATCCATTGACTCCAGACGCACGGAAATGTCAGTCGCAGCCGTCAGAGGATTGGGGTCATACGGGTTTTCCCCACCCAGCGCCGGGTGGCCTTCGATCAACGACCACACGTCAGCAACTTCCGTGTGTGCGTGAATATCAACCGTCAGCATGCGAGTGCCATTGACCACTACGGGCCGGGGGAAATCACTTTCCAGCGTGTCCGGATTCCTTGCGACTTGCGGCGCGACTGCGCCGTCCGTTCGTGCACTGCAGCCTACGAAGCTGATGCCTGCCCCGGCAACAACGGCCCCTTTCAGGAACGCACGGCGGCTTGTGGCGGATGGTTTTTTCTCGTTCGTGTAGTTCACGTCATGTTCCTCGCTAATATTGTCGAAATTCTCCTGCGGTATCAGTCTTGTGCAGGAATCACTGGCAGCAACATATAAGAAGGTCGATCGCCACCAATGTAAATACTGTTATCCCGTAACTTGTAAGCCGCAAAATAATGCTCGCCATCGTGTGGCTGGACATCGAGACGGATGCGATGACCTTTCTTGAACACCATGCTCGTGGCCCAGATCTCGATCTCGATGGGTACGACCTGCCCCGGTTGAAGTTTCTGCTCCTCATCGTGCGTATGGTAGGGCCGGTATGGTTTGGAAAGCTCGGGATCCAGTTTACGATGCGACACTTTCAGGATGCCGCGAGTAGCGGTTTCGACACTGCCATCGGGAGCCATATTCCGCAGATAGGCGAAGACATCCATATCGTCCGTTTCCGAGGACACCCAAAGCATGAGTTTGATATGGCCAGTGACCTCAACGTCCTCGCTCAGCGGTTCGGTCACAAAGGTCACCATTGGCTGACCGCTGCGCCCTCGCCGATAGGCCTCTGGTCCCGATGGGAAGGTGATCTCGCCGCCTTTCGGCGGTGGCGTCTGGCGCAACTGCAGGTCATGCATCGCATCATCGACCACATCCGCAGACTGCAAACTCAGGTAATATTTCCTGTATTGCGTGCGTGCAAGCGGCCACTCATTTTCGAAGCGCCAGTTGCATTCATCGACGCTCACACGAATACACAGTTTAACCGGCGGCTCATCCATGATGCCGTTTTCTTTGCCTTTCAGCCAGTAGTCGTACCAGCGCAGCATTTCGGCTTTGCCTTCATCCGAGTAGAAAGCATCGGTATGGCCGCCAATATGAATTTGTAATTTCTTGTGTATGGACGCCGAGCGCACATAGGCTTCCACATTTCCTCGCAGGTGGTGGTTCCAGCCACCCCAGTTTCCTGAGCTGTAGAACGGCACGACTATCTGGTCAAACCGGGCACGGGATTTCACGTCGTCCCACCATGGGCTGTCCGTGTGGTGAGTCATGAAGTTCCACATCAGATTCTCATCGAAGGCGGCCGAGTTGTCAGCGCGCGTCGCTTCGAGCAATTGCTTGCCGACGACGTCAATCCACCAGCGACCATAAAAATTCTGGTTCAGGATGCCGCCATGAAACACCGAATCACGGTAGAGATCCGCCCATCCCTCCCACGGTACCATCGTCGTCAGCGAAGGTGGCTGCAAGCCCGCCACATTCCACTGCGTGATGGCATAGTAGGAAACTCCCGCAAGGCCGATTTTGCCGCTGCTCCAGTCCTGCCTTGCGGACCACTCGATTGCGTCATACAGATCGCGGGCCTCCTGCATGGACCAGATATCGGCCTTGCCCGGAGAGGCACCGGTACCTCGTGTATCAATGAAAACCAGGATATAGCCTCGGGCCGTCCACCACTCCGGTTCAGGTCGCTCCACATGGGTAAAAGGCCGGATGTGCGGCAGTATTCGATCCATGCTCTTTTGGTAGGCGCTGAGACTGATGAGAACGGGAAAGCGGGTTTGTTCATTATTCGCATCGCGAACGTCAGGGCGATACACGTCAGCTCTCAACACCGTGCCGTCACGGAGCGGAATCGCCACATTCTCGTCGAAAATAACGCCATATTCGGGCTGCGATAAGGGCTCTTGAGCAGCGGCAATCGCCGCTTGGGCCGCTGCTGCGATCCAGACCATACCGAGAAAATATGCTGCCGCAAGGAATCTTTGCGAATTCAACATGCTGCGATCTCCACTCTGCGGGGGTTTTATCCTGTAGCAAGTTAACGAGCAAATGCAATCGTTTGCAGTAAATCATGGCACCTGATGACTGTCAATCCCGTGTCCCGCGGCGACCACAGCGGTGCCTGGTCAACAGGATTCAATGACAATTCGTGCAAATGCGGGTTTGTGAATATAGGGCGGAGCGATCGCTGAGCGACGCAAACGGTCGCTGCTCAGAGTGACAGCGGCTGCAGGCATACTGGCGGTCGACTACCAGGCGGTGCGCTACCTGGAAATGCCAGAAGCCATCGCGCGGCACGGCCAGCAACGCCTCCAGAGCGTCCGACGGCATGCTTGGCTGCCACGCAGCAGCGGAGTTCGGTTGCGCCGTCGGCAGGATTTCAGGCTCATGCGCCACCGCGGTGAAGGCGGCGGCAATACTCTGTCCGGCCAGTCGGCCGCTCAGGATTGCCGGCCCAAGAAACATGCCGTCAAGGCCGTGCTTGCCATTGACGCCCAGACTGCCATTGAGTTCACCCACCGCGTACAAACCCGGCAGCACCTGGCCCGATTTATCGAGTACGCGCGCCTGCGCGTCGATTGCAACGCCGCCCATGTTCTTGCGTGTCACTGGAAACATCTGCAAGGCGTAGAAAGGTTCGTGCTGAACTTTTGAGGGCACATTATCGCCACGCGAAAAACGAGCAAACAGCGTGTCTTCGCCAGCATCGATCATGGCATTGAATTCGGTCACGCTCCGTATGAGCGCCTCCGCCGGCAAACCCGTCATGTCTGCCAGCTCGCGCCAGCTCATTGCGCGCTTTACCGCTTGCGGATTGTCCAGTATCGGGTGAGTTGGGGAAGGACTCTTGAGCCAGGCCGCGCCGCGCATCCCGAAACCATCGCGCGCCGCCTCATCAAATATCATCCAGTACGTTGACCCCTCCTGCTGCAGCAGATCGACGAGGATGTCTTTGTCGAAGCCCGTCTCATTAGTGAAACGCCGACCACTTGCATTTACCCATAGCGATTGATCATTAGCCGCAGTCAATGCGTGATTCTGCTGCGGATCGTGGGGATCAATGAAGCCGTTGATATAGATATAGTGTCGATCGATCCTGACCAGCCCGGCACCGGCATCCGTGGCCAGATCATGTCCTGAACCCGTCGCACTGATCGCGGCACCAATGAGCAGTCGATCGGGCCGTGGCAAATCGGCAATCCAGTTCTCAAGCACCCGCTCGACATCGGCTTCGAAGCCACCGGTGGCCAGTACCACATTATCGGCAAACAGGCTTCGAACGTCACCGCCGCGCAAGTCCCTGACCACCACACCGATAACCCGGTTGCCCTCAAGCAGTAATTTCTGCGCGCGAGAATTCCACCTGAATGACACGTTTGGAAGCCTGAGAGCGGTGCGGAATATGGGCAAGACCAGGTGCACCGCACGACCCTTGGTAAAGTGAAACCGCGGCACACTGTTCCCATGGCCGGGCACAATACGGACGAATTCCACACCCATTTCCGTCACCCAGTCATAGATCATTTCGCGTGAGTTAGTGGCGTAATACCGGGTCCACCCGGTGTCCCCATCTTCGGTCCAGTCCATCCAGTCGCGGTAGGCCAGCTCGGCGGAATCGTCAATGCCCAGACGCTCTTGCAATGGTGTAGCGACCATGGACACACCGCCCGCCAGCATGGCGTGACCGCCAGCGACAGAATTCATGTCGATCACCAGGACGTTGAGACCCCTTCGACCCATTTCCACAGCGGCGGACAGGCCTGACAAACCCGCCCCGATGATGATGACATCAGCGTCTTTTTCCACCTCGGATGGTCTTTGATCACAGGCCGCCGGACTGGCGAATAAGCAAGACGCCAGGACAACAAGCCAAACGCTGTAAGCCACAGGTAATTTCATTTGCGTGCCTCTGTACCCAGCGGGTTTCGCTGCTTAAGGTATGCTGCCAGATTGATGCACACGATTGCAACCCGCTGGAAATAAGCGCTAGAGTGCACTTTCGGAGACACCATCAACGCTTCAGGAAACCCGATGACACCCTTCAAGATAAACAAGCTCTCCATGTCGGGATTCACATTTCCTGCCATGCCCCTGGCTGGGTTTCTACAGTCCAAGTACATCCTCCTGATGCCGCTGTATGCGATAACGATGGGACTGGACACAATAGCGATAGCCGGCATTTTCTTCGCCACCAAAATGTTCGACGTCGTAACAGACCCTGTCTTTGGCATCCTGTCGGACAGATACGAAACCCCGTGGGGCCGGCGGCGGCCCTGGCTGGTGATTGGCACCCTCATTCTCATGCTGGCTATCTACATGCTGTTTATCCCCGCGGGGCAGGTGGGTCAAGGTTATCTCTTCGGCTGGTTGCTCGTGGTATACGTCGGCTGGACACTCACGACCGTCAGTCACACCGCCTGGGCGCTGGAGCTGTCGTCGGACTATGACCAGCGAACGAACATCACCGGCTGGCTGCAGGTGTCGGCAATGATCGGCATGATGCTGGTCGCGCTGGTTCCGGCCGTGATGGAGCAGCTCGGGTCACCGACCCACGCAGAAAAGGTCGCTGCAGTCGGCTGGCTGCTGATCATACTGTTACCCATTGCGGTCTTCGTCTGCTTGCGCAGCCTCCCCGAGCCCGCTACGCGGCCACCGGAACACATCGGCTTTCGCCGCGCGCTGACCATCGTTGCCGGTAACTGGGCCCTGCTGCGATTGCTCGGCGCCAACGCAGCAATCACGGCAGCCTACGCCGTGGTCCAGTCGTTGTTCGTCTTCTACGTCACTTACACCTTGCTGCTCGGCGACCGTACCGGCTTCACGCTCTTCTTCCTGATGGTGGGTGGCATGGTATTTATCCCGGTATGGGTCAATCTGGCCAAGCGCATCAGCAAGCATGCCACCATGCAATTTGCCGTGCTCTACGGCATGTTCGTGCCCATCTTGCTGTTGATATTGCCCCCGGAAAGACTCTGGCTGACCGCATTCGCCTTTTTGTTTGTCGGCGCAATTACTTCGGCGCATGAATTGCTGCCACGCACGATGATGGCGGATGTCTGTGATCACGATCAGGCCGCGAGCGGCAATGAACGCATGGGCCTGTATTATTCACTGCTGCAACTGAGCAGCAAGCTGGCCGCAGGCTTCATGGCCAGCGGCATCTATCTGGCGCTGTCCTGGATCGGCTTCGATTCCGATGCCGGCGGGGAAAACTCGCAGGCGATGATCGACAACATTCGATACCTGATTGTATTCACACCGATCGCCGCTTACTTGCTGGTATTGCTGCTGATGTGGAAATACCCGATCGATCGTGCTCGGCAAAAAGAACTGCGCCGTATTATTGACGAACGGGCTGGCATTTGACCGATGCGCCGAGCTGTTATCGGGACCGATAGCGGCAAATGCACAGGATTATTCAGGCCTTTTCTCCCGGCGCAGGGTTTCGTCAACCAGCCAGTACATGACAGCGGCACCGGCCAGGCCTACCCCGCTCGACGCCATGGCTGCTGCGCCAAAGGTCGCCCACTTGATCAGCACACCGATCATCAGTGGGCCTCCCGCGTGGCCAAGGTCACCAACAAAGCGCCAGATGCCAAGAAATTCGCTGCGAGATTCCGGCGGTGCGAGATCCGATCCCAGTGTCAGCAGTGAGCCCGTACCCAGTCCATTTGCGAAGCCCGCCAGCATGGCGACCGCGAGCAATGAATCAAAACCCTGTGTCAGTGGCAGCGCAGCCAGCGACACCGCCGACAATACAAGGCAGGGAACACTCATCCATTTGCGGCCATAACGGTCCATGACCATGCCTACTGGATAAAAGAGAAGCGCATCAATCACAGCGGCCAGTGAGATGATCAGCCCGATGTCCGCAATGCCAAGGCCCAGAAAATGACCGAATAGCGGTATCAGGATGATGCGACCGGAGCGCAGCAGTTGCAACGCAAGCGAGGCGAATCCTGCGGTCATCATGGTCCGCGAGTGAACCTTGATGATGCCTTTGATGCGGGACAGGTGGTTGTTACCCGGGTGCCGATTCGGGCGCACATTGCGGGTACAGGCAGCAACCATGAACACTGCACAGCCCACGCTAATGGTGAGTGCGAAAAAGGCAGGACCGAAACCCAACGCCGTCACCAACATTGCGCCGGCAACCGGCCCGATGAGCCCGCCAATGCGCATGGCTCCAGCCATGCCCGCAATGGCGCGACCTCGCTCGCCGATTTGACTGCAGTCGGTAATATAGGATTGACGCCCGATCATCCAGGCCGTGAAGCCCGCGCCCGACACAATCGCCGCGACGCCCATAAGCCAGAAGCTGTCCGACAGCGCGAACATTGCAGTGCTGATCGTCATCGCGACAAGACCCGCAATCAAAACCGGCTTGTCACCATAACGTGCCAGCAGGATGCCAACCGGCATATCGAATAGAAGCATGCCGATGCCGCGCAGACCGATGAGAAATGCTGCGAATGGCGCGCCGGCACCCTTGTCCAGGGCGTATAACGGCACCAACACCAGCAAGGCTTGCAAACTGACCGAACTGAGGAGCGTTGGCACGTAAATGGGCAGCAGGAAACGCCGGTAAATGGATCGGGTCGAGCCTGCATTTGCCCACGCATTCTCACTCATACAGCGGTGTCTTTATCGAGCAAGATGCAATCCGCGCATCGAGCTCGCGGGCAAGTCATTCTTCCCTTTGTCGATCGAAGAACGCAATGCTGTCCTTAACCGCACTCAACTGAACTGCATCAGGGTCATAGATACCTTTGTCATTGCGTTGCACGTAGACGAAACCGTGCACGTCGTGCTCGTAGGTTTTCCACACCGACTCTTTACCGGACTCTTGCAGCAGATCGTAACCAACCCGGAAGATTCCCTGCAGCTCATCGCTGTTACGGCCCTGCACAAAGATCGGCGTATTGATCGTACTGATCCGCCCAAGCGCCACATCCAGATCGATCCGCCCCCGAACTTTATCAGCTTCCCGCATCAGCATGCTTTCAATGTCGCGCATACCACTGTCGGGATTCACGTGCACCGTATCGTCTGGAGTGAGAGAAAGAAATTCATGATTGGCCGGTTCACTGGCGATCGCTGCAAACAGGCCATCGTATTCGGAGGTTATTTTGAACGCCATTTCACCACCGTGACTCATGCCCATGTAACCGACTCTGGTTGCGTCCACGTAAGGCAAAGTCTTGACGTAATTGATGATGGAAATGACATCCTCGTACTCCAGCGGACCACGATTCAACAGCTGTCGACCCTGACGAACATCCTGCACCAGCTTGCCGTATTTGTCGTACGCCAGTTCCACTTCCGCCCTGTACCGCGTCCAGGCGACAGCATATCCAGCCTGCACAAACTGCTCCTGAGTCCAGCTCCGGTTTTGTGTTGCTTCACGAACCCAGTCCATACCACCGCCGCCGTTGCCGGACGCAAACAGGATGATTGGAAACGGACCATCACCGTCTGGCTTGCGAATACCGATCGGCGTGTAAAGTCCGTCAATGGTCTCAACATAAGCGAGATGCACCGGTATATCAGAACCTGCAACCGCCTCGGTAATGACGACTTGCGTTGGATCGATGCTCGGCGCGACTGCAGTCGCGACCCCTGGAACTCGCTGGCATCCGGTCAGACCCGTTGCCAGGACACTGGCGGCCAAAATAAGCGCCTTAAGAATTGCATATCTGGAAGTTCCCATAGTCACACCCTCCTTGAGCCTGCACGGCGGACTCAGCCATACGCCGTTCAACGCTCAATAGTAACCGCGGACAGTCAATTAACGCAATCGTTTGCATTATGAAGGCACGGTATTGCTGAAAACTCTGGCGGCGAATCGCGAGATGCGGCACTTCGAGCAGAATTGATCAGCCGAATATCAACGACGGGTGGAGCTGCAGGTTCATGATCCTGGAGTACAGGCCCCAGACCACGAGCAGGCTGATCGCCGCATAGACGAGGCTGACTGTCCAGCTGAAATTTCCCCAGCGACGCGCATAGAGGCCAACGAAAAGCGGCAGCGCAACCAACTGGCCAGCGACATAGGTCGTCGCCAGCAATGCCAGCAGGTAGCCAAGAAACTTCATGCTGGCAGACAGATCCCATTCCCGGGAGGCCGCGGCGACCGCCAACGCCGGGCCACCGGCTGCTTTAACGTGCCTGACACTGGCACGTGCGTCCTGAACAAGGACCAGCAACGCCAGGGGAATAGCCAGCATCAGCAATGTCGCCGGAAACCGGGAAGTTGCGGCATCGGCGAAATTCGCGGCCGCAGCATAGGCCCAAACGAATACGGACAGCATTGCCACGGCCAGGATGCAGGACATCAGCGATTGCGACAGACCACCGTTGTCAGCATTGTCAGTATTGCTGACCTTGACCGACTTGGGCCTGGTTATGCCGCGAGCGGCGAGAAAAATGGTCACCACGATCGCGACTTCGATGACAACCACGATGGGCCTTTGGTACATCCAGCTGAAACCATCGTGCAGTTGTATCGTGAGTTGGAAATTGTTCTCAATAAGGGTGCCAAGAACAAGGGCGAGAATCAGTGGTGGTCGCGGCCAGCCGCCCTGCTTCATCGCGTAGCCCAAAGCACCCATTGCCAGACAGGTCCACCAGTCACCCATGGAACTGGTTGCCACCCAGGCACCCATGAGCAGCACGACCATGACGCCAGGGACAACGTAGTGCGCCGGCAAAAATGCAACTTTCGCTATTTGTCGACTCAAAAGCATCAGCAGTCCGGCCGCCAGAACATTGGCGATCGCAATGTCCCAGATCATGCTGAACGTCAGGTCCAGATTGACCGTTAGCATGTCCGGACCCGGTTGCAATCCCTTGATAACCAAAGCACTCAACAAAATCGCAGCGCCAAGACTCCCGGGTATTCCGAAGGCTAGCGTCGGAATAAGGGCGCCTGCCCGAGAGGCATTATTGGCGGCCTCCGGCGCTATGACGCCACGAATATCACCTTTGCCGAACATCGACTTGTCGGCGGCGCTCTGTACCGCGTGCCCGTAGGCGATCCAGTCAACAATCGCCCCGCCAAGACCCGGCAGTATGCCGACGTAGGTACCGATGAGTGACGCACGCAGTGTCAGCCAGCGGTGACGGAATACATCCTTGACGCCACGCATCATCCCACCGCGACCGTCATCGGACATTTCGACACGGGAGATGGAGGTGTTCTTTACGGCCATTTCGAGAAGTTCGGGTATGCCGAACAGTCCGAGTGCGATCGGAATGATAGGAATACCATCGAGGAGGTATGCGAATTGCAGGTGGAAGCGGGGCACACCGGTCGCCTCGGCATAGCCAACCGTAGTGAGTAACAGCCCAAACAGGGCGACGGTCAATCCCTTGGCAATATGATCTCCGGACAACACGCCAACCATGGTGAGTCCGAGCAAACCCAGCAGCAGAAACTCAGGAATTCCGAAAGCGAATATCACCGGCAAGATAAACGGCAATGAGACAGCCATGAGTACGGCGCCAAAAACACCGCCAAACGCCGATACGGTATAGGCGGCACCAAATGCACGTGCGGCCTGACCCTTTTTCGCCAAAGGGTAGCCGTCAAGAATCGTAGCTTGGGATGCAACACTTCCAGGAATACCCAGCAAGATCGCCGAGATGGTGTCACTGGTGGAGGTCACGGCATACAGACCCATCAGCAAGGCAAACGCTGGCACCGGCTCCATACTGAAGGTGAATGGCAACAGCAAGACCAGACCGACCACGCCACCGAGACCAGGCACGGCACCCACCCACAGGCCAATAAAAACACCCAGGAGTAAATAGCCGAAGGTCGGCCAGCTCAAGACCAGGCTCAAGCCCGCCAACATGCCATCAATCATGTCACTTCAGCCATGGCAAGGTTGTTCTCGCGGCGCGCATTGTGCCTGGAAACTCGCACGTAATCTGACCCTCAAATTATCCCGGGCTAGCGGACCTGCTGAATGTATTGATCGAGAAGTACACGTGTGGCGTCAGGCGCGTTTGCCATATCGTCAAGAATCTTCGCGCCCTGCTCGGAACTAACCACTGGCAGGTTGAAGCCAAACATTCTCTTTTCTTCCGCCAGGTATTCCTCGTCCTGCGTCACTTGCGCGAAACTGTCCCTCAGGATTTGCTCAATCGCTGGCGACGATTCGCGCGGCAAGAAAGCCGCATAGACGATGCCATTGACGCTCGGCAACAACCATTTATACAGCTCAAAAAGTTCTCCAGCGGGTGCCTCACCTTTCACCGACTCGTAGTAATCGATAAAGCTGGGAATATCGCCCGCTGCGGGCAACGGAACAATCTCGCCCGTGGCATCGATTATCGGGTTGTACCACAAGGGAATCACCTCGCCGTTTTTGACCACGTTTGGCTCAACGGTAAATCGATAGAAATTCAGCGGGGCGGTCTGAATATCGATCTCCTTGCGCCGCACCGCATTGAATACATCGCTCGCGCCTGAAAACCCCGTGATGCTCACGTAGTCAATACCCAGAATATCCAGCGTCAGTCTCCCGAGGACACTGAATCGATGCGCGGGACCCTGGCCGCCGAACTTTAGCCCTGCAACATTGGGCAAATCTTCTGCGCTTGGCAAACGCTCTGTGCGGGCAAAGGTCATGTTGGGGCTGGTGAGTGCACCGATCAGTGGCATCATTGACAGGTCGGCACGCAATCCCTGTGCACGCACGATGATCGCGGTAGCGGACACCGGGGAGAAGAAGATTTCCAGATCGTCAGGGTGCTTCTTGTCCCACGCGAGATTCCAGACTCGCGAGCCGGCGCCGCCGGGGACATTTTTTACCACCATAGTCGGCCGCCCCGGGATGTGCTCCTGCCAAAAGCGCACAAAGGAACGCACAACCAGGTCCGCACCACTTCCGGGCGGGCGCCCGACATAAACGAAAACTGTCTTGCCGGCGTAAAATTCCTTTTCTGTGGTATCACCACAAGCCGTCAACAACATCGTGCCAAACAGCAAAACAACAATCACACTGCGCATCATCGATTTCATTTCCATTTTCAGTAAGCGTCCGGGCTAGACCACGCGATTAGCAGGTGGCTCATCATGCAGTAAAAACTGTTCCACATTTTGCCAGGCGGAGCGAAACAAATGCACCCATGATTGCCGCGTGACGCCCGCGATATGTGGCGTCAGCAACAGGCGCCGGCCGACTTCCTGTGCGGATGAAAGTAAAGGGTTATCCGGCCTCGGTGGCTCTGTCGAATAGACATCCACCGCCGCCCCGCCAAGATGGCCGTTGATCAGGTGTCGAACCAGAGCGGCCTCATCAACGATCCCGCCGCGAGCGGCATTAATCAGTATTGCTCCGTCTTTCATTTCACCCAGCTCGCGGTCGCCAATCAGGGATTCAGTCGATGGCAGCAGCGGCACGTGCAACGTCACGATATCCGCGGATGCGAGCAGTGCGTGCAGTGGCATGGCCACAGCGGACAATTGGCTCACCGCTTCCGGATCGCGGGGAGCGGGGTCGTGATACACAATTTTGCTCCCCAGAGCATGGAACGTCTGTGCCACTGTCATGCCGATGACGCCGAGCCCGACCACGCCGACGGTGAGACCCTCGAGGCCGTTCAGATACTCTGCCAGCATGCGACGCCGTGCGTTGACATAGTCTCCTTTGCGTAGCTCTCCATCCGCCCAGAAGGTTTTCCGCAGCAGCGTCAGGGCACTCGACACCGCATATTCGGCAATCGCTGCGCTTGAGCCGCCGGGGACATTGGCGATCGCGATGCCCATCGTCTTCATGGCATCTACATCCATGCGGTCGATCCCGGCTCCGGTTACCTGCACCAGGCGGATACGGCTGCCTGCAAATAATGCAGCCGGCAACTTCGGACCAACGGCTGGAATCAGTAATGCCCTCGCGGTGGCCAGGTGTTGTTGTAGATCGCTGTCCTGCGGGCCCATATAACGAATCGACAGGCCTTCGGGCGGCGTAACGCCGATGTCAAGAAAATCGTCTTCCGGGCGCAGACATACGACATCCGATGTCACCACCGCTTTTCCCTGGGAATATCATGCGAAGAGAAATTCATTTTTGCTCAGTGCAAGTTGCAGTAGGAAAGAAACACAGCATGCGCAGGGGGGTGTCGCCGGTATTGCGCGTCAGGTGCAGTTCACCTGCCGGGACAAGAATGGTGTCTCCAGCCACAACCTTTGCTTCACCCTCGGCCGTACGCGTCGCGCCCTGGCCGGAGAGCACGTACATGCATTCTTCGAAATCATTATGCCGGTGTGGATTACGTGGCGATTCACCTGGCGTCGCGACCGGTATCTCCACCAGTCGCAACGTCACCTGGGCCGATCCGATCGCATTCGATACGATTTCGAGGGACTTCCGGCCGGGCAGATTGAGGTCTTTAGCGTCACTCGGATGAATAATTTTCACCATTGCAGCTCTCCATTTGACGCCAGCGCAAAGTCTAGTCCGGGCTAGGCGCTCACGCCCCTGAGGTGCTTCACCTCGGCGACGCCCTGCTGAATCTCTCCGAGGTATTTGAAGGTTGTCGTCGCTTCCGCCGCGATTGCATCCGCGATATCGCTCAGCATGCGCCGGCCTTTTTCAACCGTCGCATGTTCTGGACTGCCGTACCAACCCGTGGGCGCGATCGAGCGGATGTCCGTCAACACCGGCTGATAACTGCGGGTGCGCCTTAGCTTATCCATCTTCAAACCGAGCTTATGGTCGGATGAATAGTCAATCCGGTCAAGATGTACAAGGTCGGGTTTGTGGGCTAACACGGCCAGCGCCTCGATTTCACCGCCGTGCGTCAGGCCGCCGCAATCATGTCCCCAAAGTTCAGCCGCGACGTAACAGGCGTGGACGATAAAGACGGTCATTCCGTGCTCACGATGCAGCGCTTCAGCGGCAATGGACAGCGAGGCACTATTGCCCTCGTGCCAGTTCAGGATGAGCAACTGCTTTGCGCCATGGCGTGCTGTCGATACGCAGGTTTCGATGACCACGCGCATGTAGGTCTCGGGTGTCAGTGTGATTGTGCCCTCAAACGGCATGTGCATGGGTGTTACGCCGAGCGGTCCGCCGGGCAGAACCAGGCCGTTCATTCGCTCGGCCACCGCGTGGCCGATCACATTCGCCGCATAGATGTCGGTTCCGGTTGGCAGATGCGGTCCGTGTTGCTCGACACTGCCGGCCGGCAGGATTACGAGGGGGTTAGCTTGCAATTGCGCTGCGATCTCTGGTTGTGTGAGTTCGATAAAGTAGCGGCTGGATAATGTCTTCATATGAAATTTACCTGGGGTGTTTCAATGTTGGCCTGTGCGTCATCGAATATGTCCTGCAGTTTCACGGCGGCACCATTGTTCTCGATTGAACGCAACGCCGCGTACACCACCGCCACCGCGACGTTGCCGTTGGCGGCGCTCAATTCACAGCCGTTACCGCCCGCGCAAACTTCGGCAAACATTTCGAGTTCGTCCTGGAACATATCGCCCGGCGGGATTGTCAGGATTTCGCGTTTACTAAAGCCGTTCTTGCCGCGTTGAATATACAGTTCAGAGGTCTCATGAAGTTTATCCGGCGTATCCCAGGTGCTGAAATCCAGTTCGTAGTGCATCAATCCCTTTTGACCGAAGAGGCGAATGGAATAGATGCCCGGGGAGGTCCAGCACGATCCGACGTAGGCGACAGCACCGCTCTTGAATCTCATCAGGGTCAGGGATTGATCGTCAACTTCGGCACCCACCGGTGACAACCTGGCGGCCATTGAGACAACCTCCTCAATTTCGCCACCCAGATAATGCAGCGCATCAAATTGATGGGTGGCCAACTGCGACAATGGTCCGCCGGGTGCCTTGTCCCTGTACCAGCGCCAGGTGTCGGGCGTTAATTCGAGCGCTCTTTCGTTTGAGAAGTTCGCCTCGATCAGGGAGACCCGACCGATCTCGCCGCTGTCGATCGCCGCCTTGATCATGCGCGTGCCTTTGAGTAGTCGCGCACTGTGACCCACCATCACCTGTATACCGTAGCGGTGCTGCAGAGCCTCGATCTGCAGGCCGTTTTCCAGCGTATTCGCAATCGGCTTCTCCGTGTAGATGTGCTTTCCCGCCCTGGCAACCTGCTCGGCAACCGGCAGATGCTGTTCATTGGGGACCGTGAGAATAATGCCCTTGATCTCGGGGTTGGCCAGCAATTCTTCCATGCTGTCCGCACAGGCAATATTGCAATCGTTCTGATACGCGTCCCGCTTCTCCTGAGAGCGGCTGAAACCACAGGCTATCTCCAGTTTTTCGGATTTCCCGGCGGCCCGTGTCAGGACTCTGGCCCAGCGGCCAAGACCGACAATGCCTAATTTTACGGACTTCGAACTCATTGAGCGGACCTCGTATTGAACGTTGGTGCTAGAGTGCGGTTGAGGCGTATGATTATACGGTATTACGATAATACAATCGAGGGATGGGCGTCAAAACATGGATCCAGACATCACCATCAAGAAGCAAGCCGCGCCGTTGCGGCAACAGGTTCTGGAAGCGCTGCGCCGTGCCATTGTCTCGGGCCGTCTTGCCCCCAAGCAGCGACTGACCGAGCGCGCGCTGATCGAGATGCTGGGCGTATCGCGGACGGTGATCCGTGAGGCACTGCGACAAATTGAGGCCGAGGGACTGATCGAAATCATCCCCAACAAGGGCCCGGTTGTACGTGAGTTAAGCCCGGCGGAGGCGAAGGATTTGTATCGAATCAGAGCTGTCCTGGAGGGTCTGGCCGCACGCCTGTTTGCTGAGAACGCGAGTGCCTCAATGGTCGACAAACTCGACACCGCATTGGAAGCCGTGGTCCATGCCTACGGCGGTGACGGTGGTGAAGAAGCGCTTGAAGCCAAAACTCGATTTTACGATTTACTGTATGCGGGTGGCGAGAGTGAAACACTCGCATTGATGCTTGGCACGGTTCAGGCTCGCGTCTGGCGATGGCGGGCTGTCGGCCTGACCCACCCAAAGCGTGCCGCCGGCCGCTTGCGCGAAAGTGTGAAAAACTTGCGCTTGATGACAGCCGCCATCCGGGCCAAAGATGGTGCCGCGGCCGAAAAAATTGCACACGCGGAAGTAAGTAAGGCCGCGGAAGAGGTCATGCGCCTGATCGCTGCGGAGCAGGCGTCAAACTGAAGCGAAAAAATACGGCACCTCCGAAGAGATGCCGTATTTTGTTGTGCCAGTTTTGCTGCTTAGTTTCTGCCAAAGTGTGCTGAGAATTCGATGCCCCACCACGCGGGTCGGCCCAAACGCCACAGCCACACATTGCGGTCTGCCTCACAGAATTCAATGTAACGCTCATCGGTGATATTGCCGCCGATGGCCGCTACCTGCCAGTCACCCTCTCCGTGTCGGTACGTAACCCGGGCATCAAGTGTCGAATACGCGCCCTGGTGACAACCGGAGTCCGGTGCGTTCTTCGGCCAGTTGCCTGTTTCGGCCGCCCATTCATACTCATCCTGCCAGTTCAAATTGAGCCGTGGCGTGATCGAGCCGCCCCCGGCCAACTGGAACGCATGCTGAACCGCAAGGTTGATCGTCATGTCCGGCGTAAAGTCGTTGACGAGGAACTGCGTCTTGTCGATGATCGTGCCCGGGTTTGTCGGGTCCTCAAATTCGTACTTGTCAAACTTATTCTTGATGATCCCGATATCAAGAGAGACGAAGCCACCGTCCCAGAAGGCTCCGCGCAGTTCTAACTCCAATCCGCTGATGGACGACTTGGCAATGTTGGTGACCAGCTCAACGGGGTCTTCGGTGCCAAACTCGCCATCCGGGTTGGCGAGCTCGAAGGACTTCTGCTGATCCTGATAATCCATGAAGAACACATCAGCCATGAGTTGTACTTTGCCATCCATGAACTGGCCCTTGAAGCCGATTTCAAAGTTGGCGACATGTTCCGGACCGTAGGTCAGGTCCGGCCCACCGGTCGGCAAGTTGGCGTTGACCTCGGTATTGAAGCCACCCGTCAGGAACCCCTCTGAGTAAAGGGCGTAGAACATGCCGCTGTGCAGCACGTCACCCGACTCCAGGTTTCGGGTCAGGCTCACCATCGGAGTAAATTCCGAGAAAGTTTTGGCCGCCTGATTGAAGAAGCCTGTGTCGTTAACGTGCGCCAGATCAACGGGCAGTGTAAACGCACACATGTTCAGTGGGTCGAGGCTGAGGTCGCAACCCGTGGAAGCAAACTCGAAGTTGTGGAATTCGCGATCATCCTCCGTATATCGTCCACCCACATCAAGGGTCCATTGGTCATTGATATCAAAGGTCACGTGGCCGAAGACGCCAATGGATTTGTTCCAGACGCTGACCTCGCCGCCGAATGGCCCGGGGCCGAACGGGTTAAGCCGGGGACCGTCAGGCCACAAACCCGTGCCGTTAGGATTATCCGGTACCAATTCGAAATGCAGGCCCGTATCAACACAGGTGACGCTGTCTACGGCACCGTTATCCACGAACAGGTCATAACACGTATTCGAACCGTTAAACGCGGTTTCATCGAAATAGTTCACGCCCACCGTAAAATGCAGCTGATCATTTACCTGCGCCTCGAAGATCAATTCCAGGCCAATGGTCTCATTGCTTTGGCCGGCCGTAGAGCCAGTGCCGATGGCATCGAGTGGCCACGAACTGTAGTCACGATCCGCGAAGTAGTTGTATTGCATGTCGCGGTAGGACGCCCTGAAATTGACGGTCGCATTTTGCATCGACCCAAGGGGTCCGTCGGAATCCCATTGGACTCCGAGTGAAAAGATATCCTCATCGACATCCGAAAACGTGTTCTTGTCGACGGAATTCACAAAATCGCCAGCCGCGACATCCGCATCGCAGATAGCAAAAAAGTCCTCTCTGGCTCCAGTGTAGAGGCGTCGCTCCAGGTTACCGGCACCACCGCCCCACTGCGGGGCGTCGCGCTTAATGTTCTGACATTGCCCACCGAGGTTGTCATCTCTTTTCTTCGATGTGGAACCGGTAATATCGACCGTCCAGTTCGCATTCGGCTGGAACCTGATGGCAGCCCGGAATGATAGCGTATCCCTGAAGCCGGAATCTCTGTTCAGGTTCTGATTGTAGTAATAACCGTCAAATGTTTCCGATGCCGCACTGAAGCGCCCGAAAACCGTGTCGCTGAATGGCACGTTGACCATTGCCCGGAAATCTTCCTGACCGTCTGCAGCCAGACGCGCCAGCACGCTCGAATCGAATTCCGGTTGCGGTTTCCTGGAGATGATATTGACCAGGCCACCGGTGACATTCTTACCGAACAAGGTGCCTTGCGGTCCACGCAACAACTCGATGCGTTCGATGTCGACCGTGCTCATGTAACCACCCAGTGACGTCGGAATATAGTGGCCGTCGATATACATGCCGGAGCCAAAGACGAATACCGGATCCGGAAAACCGCCGCCGATGCCGCGAATGACGACACGCGTGTTGTTGGCACGGTCATCGGTCGTCAGTGTCACATTCGGTATGAATTTGCTGACCTGTTCGATGTTATAGACACCCTGTATCTGCATCTGCTCGCCCGTCATCGCCGAAATGGACATCGGCTGGTCGAGCAATCGCTCCTCGCGCCGCCGGGCCGAGACGATGATTTCGTCCAGCAAGGCATCCGCCGAGGCGGTTCTGCTATCGTCCTGAGCAGCGGCTGTTGTCGAGAAAAACAACAGAACGGCCGCAAGGAGCGTCATACCTCCAAAAAAAATAGTTTTAATTCTGGTCACTAATTCGCTGTTCATTGGTATTCACCTCAAATGATTAATTTGCCCCGTCAAAAACCAAGGAAAAATACGTCCTATGTGGTTACTCAGAACATCGTCGCTGCGTATTCAGGACTCTCCCACCTTGGTGATTCAAGGTTTGCCTGATTGATCCCCCGCCTGACTTGCCCTTACTCGCAATTTGCTGCAAACGTTTGCACACGTACAGACACTACCACACAGGAAACTGGCGATGCAAGCTCGCCGCAACGGCTGCAGCAGCCCCTGTAATCCCTGGGTTCTCACCCTGCGCCACGGTATCGGGAGTGGCACCGGCGTGGCGCAGAAAACGCCGGTCTCACAGTGAGAGAAGCTTAATCGCCGCGCTTTAACGACTCGGAGGGAAGCTCACCGAATTCCCGTCGGTAGTCGCGCGCGAAACTGCTGAGGTGATAGAAGCCCCAATTTGCTGCGATATCGCCGACATATTCGCCTTCGGGGCTGGCGGCAAGCAGGTCTTCCCGGCATCGGCACAGTTTCACCCGCTTCAGGTACGCCATGGGTCCAATGCCGTGCGCCCGGCTGAAACTCGAATACAAAGTCCGCGCCGACATGCCGGAAACCTCAACAAGGTCGGTCAGCGTGAGGTCTCTGTGCACGTTATCTTCGATGTAGGACGTGACACGCCGGGCAACCGCCGAAACCGGGCCCGTTCGCCGCGCTTGCTTGTATTCCCGATATAACTCCGGGCAAGCATCAGCAAATGCAAACCACATCGCCTCTTCAAGGCGGGTAATGACGGTGTCACGTTGTGGGCTCTCACACCCTCGCTCACCCAGCGCTTTACACAGTGCACCCAGGATCGACGCAAACACACTAAACTGCTCGCCGGACAGGTCCAGCATGAGGCTGAAAGACTTCTCGGGCGGAATCAGGAAATCGATTTTGTCGCCCACGAAACGCTCGAAGCCTGCGGCAGACAGGCTGGCGACGATCGCCACATAATTGGCTGATCGCCATATATCGTAGACAGATCCGGCCGAACTCAGACGCGCAAATGGCGGCTTCGTTCTGACCTTACCGGACTCGGTGATGATGAGTTGACTGCCTGACAAGGGAATCGCCAACGAATAATAGTTGATACGCGCCGGCGTTCTCATCCTCGTTTCGACATTGTTAAACGTCAAACCGATTTCAGAGTACTTGAGGCGCGCTCGGCGAAGCTCGATGAAGGGGGTTGGCTCGTTTGCCAACGCCTCAAATGTTCGCGGCTCGGAGATTGAGCTTACGGCTGCGCTGGCGCGCGCAAAGTCGCTGCCTTTATAGATGCAGTTATCTTCCAGCGGCAGCTTCTCCGGGTCGAGGCCCAAAGTAGCAACAATTTTTTTGTCCAGTCGGACGCGGCTGAGCAAAGCGTCGGCTGTGCGGGCTTGTAGTGACATGAGTTTATTGTTTGGGTTGCTCAGCATTATGCAGTATTTTGCCACTCTCACGGTATCGATTGCAGTCATCTGTTAGCGGGAACCAGCAGGGATCAGATACCATTGGCGAATGCTGGAACTTTATCACTACGACCATTCGACGGCAGCACAAAAAATCAGAATTGCGCTGGCTGAGAAGCAACTCGAATGGCAAAGCCATCATCTCGATACGTCGGTCGCGAAACGCGAGCATTTTTCAGCGGAGTATTTGAAAATGAATCCGCGCGGCATCGTCCCGACGCTGGTTCATGACGGCACCGTCATTCGCGAATCTCAGGTCATTCTCGAATATCTGGATGACGCATTTCCGCAACTGCCGTTGCGGCCCGCAAGCGCCAGTGGCAAAGCAGCCATGCGTCTCTGGACAAAACTGATCGACGAAGGTTTGCACGTAAATAGCCGCGTCGTCGGAATGTGCATTGTTGTTCGCCACGCAAAAACTGCCGCCGGTCCTGAAGTGCTAAAGAAATACCTCGAAGAGATGCCCGAGATCGTTCGAAAAACAAACGATCGCATCAATATCGATAAGGGCCTGGACTCGCCGCTGTTGCCACCCGCAATTCGCTATTTCAAGACTGTCTTTGCAGACATGAACGCAACGCTGGCCAATTCACCGTGGCTGGCGGGGGAAATGTTTTCGCTCGCTGACATCTCGCTTGGAGTCTACGTCACGCGTCTCAAGAGTTTCCAGATGGCGCCGCTGTGGGGCGATCTGCATCACCTGAACGCATGGCACGGTCGCTTCATTGCTCGACCATCGTATGCAACGGGTGTCACAGAATGGGGTGACAAGACGACTGCAAAACGCAAAAGCCATGGCATTGAGGCCTTCGAAAAGGTCAGTGAGCTCTGGAATGCAGCATAACGGCAGGCAAACATGGGCTTTCTGATCCATGGCGAGTGGCACGACAAATGGCGTGACTCGGAAGCGAAAGACGGCAGCTTCGTCCGCCCCGATGCCAAAATTCGTAACTGGATCACGGCAACCGGTGAGCCGGGACCGTCCGGCGACGGCGGCTTCAAGGCGGAGGCCAATCGCTATCATCTGTACATCGCCAATTCCTGTCCATGGGCCCACAGAGCCGTCATCTTCCGACACCTGAAAGGGCTTGAGGACATTATCAGTGTGTCCGTCGTCAATGCGATTTCCGGCGCTGACGGCTGGACCTTCGAGGCAGGCCACGGCGTCGTCCCGGACCCGGAGTTTGGGGCGGCGTTCCTGTACGAGATTTACCAGCAATCAGATTCAACCTATACCGGACAGGTGACGGTGCCGACACTTTGGGACAAGGCACAGAAAAAACTCGTCTCCAATGAATCCGGCGAAATCATCAGAATGTTCAACAGCGCGTTCGACGACATCGGCGCAACAGAGGGTGACTACTACCCCGAAAAATTGCGTGCAGAAATCGACGCGGTCAACGAGCTGGTCTACGGTGCCGTCAACAACGGTGTTTATCGCGTGGGATTCGCAATATCGCAGCAAGCCTACGAAGAGGCATACGGAAACCTCTTCGCCGCGCTCGATCAACTCGAAGAGCGCCTGGCGCGCCAAACGTTCCTCGTCGGCGAGCAACTGACCGAAGCCGACTGGCGGCTATTCACGACGCTCGTGCGATTCGATTACGTTTACTACGGCGCATTCCGCTGTAACAAGCGACGCATTGTCGACTATCCGCATCTCTGGCGATTTGTTCGTCAGCTGTACGCAATGCCCGGCATCGCGGACACGACGGATGTCTGGTCGATAAAAGCGCATTATTACGCAAGCGGCAAACTGCTGAAGCAAACGCAGATCGTTCCGCTTGGCCCGGAAATTGATTTTCTCAGTGAGCTCCCGAAATGATGAACTGCTCGATCACGCACTGGCACCGTATGCTTTGGGGTTCGCTGGCCGGTATTTTTCTGCTGTCTTGCAGCGCCGACCGGACGGACGGTAATAAAGCCCTTGTGGACGGCCAACATTCATTTGCAGGTGAGACAATCACTCTCGTCATCGGGCTCGACGCCTCTGCCGGTGGTACAACCGTCGGCCGATTGCTCGCCAAACATCTCGAAACATACCTGGCCGGAAATCCCACGGTTGTTGTCAATAACATGCCCGGTGCGTCTGGCCTGAACGCACATCTGCACGTCCTGCTCAAGGCGCCAAAAGATGGCACGACGGTTTATTACGGACCGCGTTCTTCTTTGGGCGAGTTACTCGAGCTACCGGGTTTTTCATTCAAATACAGCCAATTCACGCCTCTTGGCGGCGTGCAGATCGGCGGTTTGGTGATCTATGCGCGAACGGATGCGGTAGCGGGAGGCGTCAGCGAACCGCAGAGCGTAATTGGGACAACGACGCTGCGTTTCGGCGGCATGCCACCCGAGCACGGCCGCATGATTATAAGCACGATGGGGCTCGATCTGATTGGGGCTAATTACAAGTACATCGCCGGCTACCCGAGCAGCGGCAATATTCGAGCGGCAATCATCAGTGGAGAAGTGAATGTAGCAACGGATGCCGCACACTCGTACTTGAATCAGGTGGTACCGGTACTGGTGGACGAGGGCCTCGCATTGCCGATTTTCAGCATGCCCATGCTGAACGCTGACGGGGAACTCGTGCAAAATTCGATGGTCCCCGATGTGCCGTCCTTACCTGACTTGTATGCATCACTTCATGGCGAGGCACCGTCCGGCATTATCTGGGACTCGATTACGACGCTGCTGGAACTGGATCAGACAATGCAACACGTTTTCCTCGGCCCACCCGGCATGGACAGGGCGGCGGCAGAGACGTTTCGTGAAGGACTTGAAGCGGCGATGAACTCCGTCGCGTTTCGCGACGAAGCACAACATATCCTGAGTTATGTCCCGGGATACGTTGGCTACCGGCGTCAGACAGAAATCCTCGGCGCGACCGCCAACGTTTCGCCGCAGGTTCTCGAGTACATCAAGGCGCACATAGAGAAAAACAGTCGTTATTAGAGACGTTTGAGGTTGCAATGTTCGAAGCGCTATTCGAAGGCCTTGGCCTTATTTTCCAAATGCATGTGCTGGGATATTTCGCGCTTGGCTGCATCATCGGCATCGTTATGGGCGCAATTCCGGGTATGGGCGGAGCCATCGGTCTTGTGTTGCTGCTGCCCTTTACCTTCAGCATGGAACCTGTCGCCGCGTTCGCCCTGCTCTTGGCGTCATGGGCATCGACGTCGACGAGCGGCGCTATTACCGCTGTTTTACTCGGCGTGCCAAGCACCGCGGCTTCTCAGGCCACCGTACTCGATGGTTATCCCATGGCAAAACGCGGTGAGGCTGCGCGCGCACTGGGGGCATCCTTTACTGCTTCTGCCATTGGTGGCGTGTGTGGCGCAGCCGCACTTGGCATTTCGCTGCCGCTGATTCTTCCAGTAATTCTGGCGTTCGAGTCTCCCGAGCAATTCATGCTTGGCTTGTTGGGACTGACGATGGTCGGATCGCTTTCCGGACAGTCGATTACCAAAGGCGTCGCAGCCGCAATGTTCGGGCTCCTGCTCGCAACCATTGGGCTGGCGGAGTCACAAGCAATTCCGCGCTACACCTTCGGCACTCTTTACATGCTCGACAAGCTGCCGCTTATTCCAGTGTTGCTGGGTTTGTTCGCGATTCCCGAGCTTATGGAACTGGCTCTCAACAATGTATCGATAGCCCGGACCGGCAAATCCGGCGACGCAGCCGAAGGCCTGCGGCAAGGCGTTCGCGATGCGTTCAAGCATTGGTGGCTGGTCGTTCGCTGCAGTGTCATTGGAGCCTATATTGGAATGCTGCCCGGCCTTGGTGCTTCGATCGTAGGCTGGGTCACCTATGGCTATGCCAAGCAAAGCGTCAAGGACAATTCCCTTTTTGGTCAGGGCGACGTACGCGGACTCCTTGCGCCAGAAGCCGCGAACAATGCGCTGCGCGGCGGCGCATTGATTCCCACTTTGGCGCTGGGTATTCCCGGCAGTGTTGGCACCGCCATCCTGATGGGCGCGCTGATCATGCACGGACTGCGACCGGGCCCGAGCATGCTCAGTACCGAGTTACCCATGACCTTCAGCTTCGTGTGGATGATCGCAATTGCCAGCGTTGTAGCGACGTTGATATTGCTGAAAACCGTCAACCAGGTAGTAAAAGTCGCTTTGCTGCCGGGGCAACTGGTTGTGCCCGGCGTCCTTCTTTTTGTGTTCATGGGTGCCTGGCTCGGCGATGCGTCGATCGGTGCCTGGGTGAGTTGTGCGGTTTTCGGAGTTGTCGGCTTCCTGATGAAGCGCGGTGGCTGGCCGAGGCCACCGGTCATACTCGCGCTGGTTCTCGGCGAAATCCTCGAACGCTCATTTCAAATCAGCACCCGCATTCATGAGGGCCCTGGATGGCTCGGTCGACCGATCGTGCTCGTTTTGCTGCTCATCATCGTTTTAACGATTTTTCTTGCTGTCCGTGGCGTCGCGAGAGACAAGTCGGCCGGTACCGTTGCCGCAGGTGAAGCGTCCGAGAAGAACCCGGCTGTATCGCTGCCGTTTGCAGTGCTCCTCTTTGTCGGTTTCGCCTGCGCCGCATACACGGCGCTGGATTGGCCACCCTCTGTGCGGCAGTTTCCATTGATGATCTCAGGATCGGGTGTGCTGCTGTCACTGGCCGTCATCATTCGCGACTTGCTGCATCTCCTCGTAACGAAGAAGGCGCTCGGAACCTGGAGAGTGACGCTGCAACAGGCAAGCCATGATGCCCGGCTGGCCTCAGCGCTGCCCTTTTTTGCGTATGTGTTCGGCATGATTATGCTGACACTGCTGGTCGGCCAGAAGATTGCCCTGCCGTTGTTCATTGGCCTTTACGTTGTGCGCTGGGGAAACTATCGCAAGCGCGTTGCGCTGGCTTACTCGCTGGGCTCCTGGGCAATTCTGGTGTTTTTCTACGATCAGGTCATGCACCTGCTGTTTCATCCCTCGTATCTTGCGCTTTGGCTGCAACCGATTCTTCCATCGTCGGTGCCAGACTGGTTGTTTCTTTGATGCCTCGGCTATGACCGCGACCGCCGCGACTTCCAGAATAAATCAGAGGTTCCTTAGTTCAGTGTGTTCTTGAGAATCAGAATTGAAGGTGCTGTTTCCGCCAACGTACGATATAACTCCATGTGCGCAAACATTCCTGTTGGGATATATGCCCCGCCAAGCACAATATCGATATCGTCATCGCCGTCCAGGTCGCCCACATCCATGGTCATCCAGCGCCCAAAATTCAGCTCGGCGTTGCTGTGCGCACTAAAATTCATTTCCCCGTCGTTCAGCAGAAGGACAAACGACTCGCGTTTTTCTGCCGCAAAATCGGGGAAAAACGAGATCGCAGCAATATCCAGGTCACCGTCATTGTCAAAATCCGCCGCCTTGGCACCGAATGCACCGTACATGGGATAAAAGTACGCCTCGTCAAATCGTAGCTCGCCACGATTCAGGTAAATGCGAATACCGTGATAATTCTTTAGCGTGTTGTAGGGATCCGAGTCGACGTTATCTCCGTTCACGGTCATGATGTCCATCTGTCCATCACCGTTGAAATCCTGCAATTCGAAATACGTGTGTCCATATGACGGATGGGTTTCGAACACCGTGGTACTTTCGAATTCGTTTGCGCCGTTATTCACCAGTATGTAGAAACCCTCCCTCGCATCCGACATCAGGACCGCGATATCGAGATGCTGATCGCCGTTGAAATCGTATAACTCCGCCTTCACCGCACCCGCCCGACGGATAAGCACATGCTCCAGATAGCTGCCATCGGCTTGCGACTCGAACCAGGCGACATTCCCCTGGCGCGTGCCAAATCCACACACCACGAAGTCCGGCTGTCCGTCACCGTTCAGGTCCGCCACCGCCATGTCCGCCATCCGGTAGATATCGTCGATCAACACGCGAATACCTGCCGCCTCAATACTCCCGTCAACAACCGCGAGTTGGCTGATCGTCGCGACCTTCTCGCTAGCCGTCTTGATGCCTAACAGGTCGCCGATGGATGCCACGTAGGCCGCATCTGCGGTGAACACAATGTCCACCGGCATCATCGCCGGACCGAATCTCCTGGGCTCATATACCAATTGACTATCGCTGCCAATTACCGCAATCGTATGCGCGGCGGCATCGCCGATATACACCTCATTGGTCTCCTCCCTGACATGGACCATCGTCGTTACCGCCGGATCGGCACGGTAATCGGATGGCACAATTTCAAACTGAGGGAGCTGCCAATGCAGCGAGGGCTTCCCAGCCTGAGGCAGTGGCTCCGTGGTGGCGGACTCCACGTAGTAGTAGCGCAATGATTCCCAGTCACTCTCGCTCAGTAGCGGCCCGTCCGGCAGCATGTTTTCCTTGCCCAGATACGACCGCTTTGACTTGACATTTTCCCGCGCGAATTGCGCATGGTCGAGCAGATAATCGATATTGTTCATCCCCAGCATGTAGCCCATGTATGCGAGTGCGACCTGCCAACTCTTCTGCGGCAATATATCCGGCGGCGGTTCGAGGTGGCAGCTTGCGCAATAAACACCCGCCAATGCCTGTCCCCGGGAAATCCGGCGGTCCGCCTGCATCTCGCGAAACTCGTCGCGCAAGTCAGGGACATTGACAATGACGAGACCCAGCACAACAACAGCGGTACCAACAACAAGAAGGGTTTTTTTTCTCAATTCTGCAACTCCCGGAATAACACCCGGTTGCTCAATGGGCGCGTCGATACTACCGGATCCGGCTTCACTGGGACCGTCCAGCCGGCACCGTCATTTTTCGCCTGTGCGAACAGGTCGAGAAGGAATTCGACGGCCTCGTCCGGCACACCGTCGAATACCTGTGCGGCGTCAGCTTGCAGCAATCAAGGCGCGCGCTGAGCCCGGCTTATTGGACTGCCGGGCTGTGCTCACATTCGGATGCAGCATTTAGTCGGGAACCTGGTTCAAGTCTTCCAGGTTCCACTGCGATACTGCCCGCGGCTCAAGCACGGGGTCCCCCAGCCTGGGCGACGTCAGCAAGTAAAGTCCGGTATCGGTCGCCGTCCAGATCAACTTGCGATCCCACTCAATAAATACGTTGTCCGTGTTGCGTGTATAGCTTCCGGGTGTGTCCAGATCGCCGCCTTGCGGCGGAATGAAGTAGGCCGAAATAAACGGATATTTCGGGTCGCTGAGGTCATAGCACTGCAGGCCGGCATTGAAAAACGTGTAACAGGTAAAATCGGGGTCGGCTTTACCGGGTGCTTTCAGGTGCGGTGGATTGTGCACACCGAAGCGGCCTCGCTTCTGGCAGAAGTTGTCGTACGGCGCCTCGGCCGGTGGCTGCGGTATTGGCAGCGTCGATATTTCGTGCGGATTTGTCAGATCAGTAACATCAATGATGTAGCTGTGATGATACGGCTCATTGCAATCCGGATTCAGCACTTCGGGCGCAGCGATTACAAAGCCCCTGTCCATTCTGGACACATCGACCGAGTGGAATGCGATGCCACCTGGCTTATAGGGTGCCTGAAAGCGGCCGAGCAGCTTCGGCGCAGTAATATCGCTGAGGTCGTGGAGCATTATACCCAGCGATCCCCAGGGACTGAACGCGATCGTGCCGCCATTCTCCCGTTTTTTGGGCACGTAAAACGCACCGTGCAAGCCGGTAAATGATTCCTTGTCGTTATATTCCCGCCAGTCTTTGTATGCCGCTTGTTCGTCCTCGCGCTGGCCCGGCAACCACCAGGTTGTGACATGTTTCGGTGCCGTCGGATCGGACACATCGATCACCATGACAGCGTGACTGTGGACGCGCACCGGGCTTTCCTGATGGCTGAAACTCTCGTCCGGCGCGGCGTCAAGATACGCATATTTGCCGCCATCGTAGTAATCGCGATGGGTGCCACCGCCAGTCTGTATTTTGCGAGCAGGGTCGCCAAGGTCGGTGCTGAATTCTGACAGGAGCTTGATGTCGTAAGGATCACTGGCGTCATAGAAGCGCACGCCACGCAGCCCCTCGTGGTCCTTCACTCTCGCATAAGCAGCGGGTTCATCGTACTTGCCGTGGGGAAACTCCAATGTGGCTTTGATGAGCGGCGGCGCCGCACCTGTCATAAGAATCCACTTGCCGATATCAGCGTTGTAGGCAAGCTGAATCTGCCGACCGTCAAAAGCGTCCTCATTAATGACCACGGGGTTCAATGGATCCGTAATTTCAATGACGTCGCCTTTCGGAATTCCGCCCTGAAACAGAAAGCGTCGTTCGCCGAGGGTCATCATTTGCATTTTCCAGCGACGATTTTCGCCGCCAATGTGGGCACGAACTGCCATATTGCGAATGTAAGTCGATTGATCCAGGTACGGCAGGCTGTCGGGGCGCGGATGCGGGTGCGCGTTGGCGAATGCGGTTACCGGAAGAAAGGCCAGCAGTAATACGAAGGCCGAAAGTGTGTATAGGACATGCCTGCCAGCTACTGTCATTGCGGTTTCCCTTTAGACTCTATCGACCAGCAGACCGTGATGTGCTTGCCGGAACGAAGCAGCGCTTAGTCTAGCCGAAGCGAATCGTACAATGCAATCGTTTGCAATTTGCTTTGTGTCGCCCATACCGGGATTGGTTGGTGTCAGTATCACTGGCTACGCACTCTTCACGCGCGCCGGCGTCAACGGCAAATCGCGCACGCGTACACCCGTCGCATTCGCAACTGCATTGGCGATGGCGGCAGCAGTCGGTCCCTGCGATGCTTCGCCGGCACCCAGCGATGGTTCGTTGGGCTGGTCGATCAGCACAACTTCAACCTTTGGCACCTCGGGAAATGTCAGGATCGGATAGCTTGCCCAGTCCGTCGAGCGAACCCCACTCGCTGTCAGGCGCAGTTGCTCTCTGACAGTCCAGCTTGCCGACTGAATGATGCCTCCTTCGACCTGGTTAATGGCACCGTCCGGGTTGACGACCAGACCGATGTCCACCGCACAAAGCGCGTGCTCAAGTTTGATATCCCCGCTGGCAGCATCCACCTTGACGCGCATTGCAACCGCGCAGTAGGCACCGGAATTCTTGTATTGCGCCATGGCGATGCCGACACCACCGGGCGCTTGTACAGAATCAAACCCGGCCGCAGCCATTTGCTCGCGGAGTCTGCCGAGAACGCCGATCGCACGTTGGTCGTGCAAGTATCGAATGCGAAAATCGAAAGGGTCCTCGCCCTGCGCCCGGGCCAATTCATCCATGAACGATTCGATGGCAAATACATTGGTGTAGGCGCCCAGCGCCCGCATCGCCGACACCCGAAGTGGCATGTCCCGTATCAGATGTTTCGTGATGCGTTGATTGGCAAACGCATACAAGGGCACGGCGTTACGGTCGCCACCCCCGCGCGGCTGCGGAATATTACCCACTGGCGCCAAAGGCAACGGCACCGCTATTTGCCGTGCTGCGAACAGATGCGCTGCTCGTTTCGCGCCAGCGGGCCTGATCGAGTGTGTGCCACTCCAGACATCGAACTGCCAGTCAACGATGCGCCCTGCGTCGTCCAGCCCTGCACTGATGCGAGTGGTCATCGCCGATCCGTAGGGCTCTCCCAGGAACTCATCGGCGCGTGACCACTGCAGGCGTATCGGCTTGCCCGGCATTTGCATCGCGATCAGCGCGGCATCGGCGGCGGCATCATCAGCACCGTTGTGGCCATAACAGCCAGCGGCCTCCGCATTGATCAGCCGCACGCTATCTTCATCGAGACCGACAAGCCTGGCGATTGCTCCACGTAGCATGAAGACACCCTGCGTGTGGCTCCACACAGTGAGTTGGCCTTCCGCTTCCCGCGCGATCGCCATTGACGGTGACATGGAGGCATGCGCCTGGAACGGTCGTGAATATTCCTGGCTGACCGTCCGCAATATATTCCCCGCTCCGATTGCGCCACGCTCGGCCACGACTTTCACGTCCGCCGGTGCCTTCTTCAACCAGGCGCTGATGCGGCCTTCTTGCAACGGCAATTCTGCTCCCTGCCAGCGACACAAACGTGCCATTGCCTTGGCCGCATTGACCGCCTGCTCCTCACGTTCCGTAATGACGGCCAGGAATGATCCGTTGCGCACGATTTTGACGACACCGGGCAGCTCTGACACTGCGTCGAAGTTTGCCGGCGGCAATAATTTCGCTTCGCAATCACCCGTGCGCACAACCCTCGCATGCAGCATGCCATCGAGACGGATGTCCTGAATGTACGCAGCCTCGGCATAGGCCTTACGTGGAATATCAATGCGCTGCAATGAATGGCCGACGATCTGATAGCGATCGCGGGGCTTGGGAGACACTGTGCCCGTTGCGTTTCGGGCCAGGTTAAGATTCTTGACCACGGCGCCAAAGTCGAGAGTCGACGGCTTGCCGGCGACCGTGAAGATCCCGTTTCGAACGCCTATTTTAGTGCTCCCCACACCCAGTTCGTCAGCCGCGAGGTCGATCAGAATGGCGCGTACTTCTGCTGCAGCCGCACGCACTGCAGCGCCGCTGACCTCCACAGAACGGCTGCCATTGGTGTACGCCTCATTAGGTGACACAGCGGTATCGACGGTGGCGACGGTCACACGCTCAAACGACACGTCGAGCTCTTCGGCTGCAATCTGTGCCAGCGCAGTCTGTATTCCCTGACCGAGTTCGCACTTGCCCGGGGACAAAGTAACGGTCCCGTCGGCATCGATGCGCAACCAGGTGCCGAGACCGGGGTTAGCGGCCAGTGAACCCGGCAAGTCTGTCTCGGTGGCCTGCTGTGCACGCACACTGGGCGGCGCATTGAAATACAGAACGATGGCTCCAGCACCCTGCAGAAAGCGGCGGCGTGTGGTCACGATGTGTCACCGTCGTGGCCATTGCGTGCGGCCTCGCTCACCGCACGTACAATACGACCGTGCGCACCACAACGGCAGAGATTGCCGCGCAATGCCGTACGAATGTCGTCCTCCGTCGGACGCTTGTTCTTGGCCAGCAACGCCGCTGCCGTCATCATCATGCCGTTCGAACAATAACCGCATTGCATCGCCTGTTCCTTGATAAATGCCGTTTGCAGCGGATGCGGGTGCTCCCGGCTGCCGAGACCCTCCAGGGTAACGATGGAGCGACCGGCAACGGCAGCGACCGGCATGACACAGGAGCGCTGCGGACGACCGTCCACCAGCACGGTACAGGCACCGCACTGCGCCACGCCGCAGCCGAACTTTGGCCCGTTCAACTCGAGATCATTGCGCAATACGTACAACAGCGGCGTATCGGGATCTACCTCGAGCTGCACGATTTTGTCATTTACATTCAGACTAATGGTCATCGATCATCCTTGCAGTACTGCATGGAAAGCTTGTCCGGGCTTCACGCCCGGTCCTTTTGGTGTACACGGCGCAGCGTATCGAGCAACTCGCTGTCATTGAGGTCACCCATGTCGAGCTCCACCATTTGTTCAAACACGCTCTTTGCTGCACGGCCGATGACGGACTGACCGCCGACATCTTCGATGAGCCGAACACCATAGGCGAGGTCTTTAATGCGCATTCGCCCCGAGAACTGTATCGGCTCCTCATGGCTGTTTTCGGCCATGTAGCGGGCGTGACGCGCAACGTGCGGACTGCCGGTTGCGCCCGTCGAAAAGCCCTCTGCCGCAACGGCAATATCGATGCCGGCCGCCTCGCAGGCTTGCATGCCTTCAGCGCAGGCCGCGACCTGAATAGCGCCCATGACGTTGTAAATCAGCTTGAATTTAATACCGCTGCCGACCCCACCGACATGCATCACGCTTTTGCTGATGGCGGCCAGCACCGGGCGCATCGCATCTACATCTGCAGCATCACCGCCCGCGAAAATTTTCAATTGACCCGTCTCCGCGACGTCCGGTCGACCCGCGACGGGGCAGTCCAGAAAATGCAAGCCTCGTGCTGTCGCAATTTCATTCAGTTCGCTCACCCAGGCCAAAGACACCGTCGACATTTCGATGGCGAAGGCGCCGGATTTGAGATCCGCCTGCAACGCCCCATCAGGACCGTTCCAGGTAACACGCGAGGCCTCGTCGTTGACCAGGCTCGAGAATATGACGTCGGCTCCGGATGCGGCCGCTTTCGGCGTCACCGCGAGAACCGCCCCAAGCGCCTCAAGCGGACGCGCCTTTTCCAGCGTGCGGTTATAAACCGTGACTGCGTGTCCATTGCGCAGAAAATTTCGCACCATCGGCTGACCCATCATGCCGGCGCCGAGAAAAGCTATGTTCGCCATCTTTTTTCCTGTGTTCTAAAGTTAGCGAGTGATCGCAAGTCCTTCCAGTGCCAGACCGTAGGGCAACAACTCCTGCAATTGACGCCGCAACTGTTCAGTGAGCAAGAGTCGCGTATAACGCCGATTCATTTCGGGCTGGCGCATGATTTCGCGTGCCAGCTCCCAGGCACGCGGCAACAGTTCTTCCTGCGGCAAGACCTCGTTGACCAAACCATAGTCCATCGCCTGACGCGCGCCCAAAACCTGTCCGGTCAGCAGGAAGTAACGACCGCGATTCAATCCCATGATCATCGGGAAGACAACGTGCACACCATCGCCCGGCACCAGCCCCCCGGAATAATGAGCAGAATCCTGAAAAGAGGCATTTTCCGCAGCCAGCACGATGTCGCACATCACGGGCAATTCCGCATGGCGCGCTGCCGGACCATTCACTGCGCTGATCATCGGCACATCAATCGCCAGCAGATTGCTGAGAAGACGATTTGACTCCCACCCCAACTCCATCCACTCATCGGCGGTCTGCTTGTGCGCGGCTCTGTTTGCTTCAGCGTCAGCCACCGGGCCGGAGAACTCATCGCCAGTGCCGGTCATAATCACAAGCTGGTTTTGTCGATCACGGCCGATATTGAGAAACGCCTCTTCCAGTTCGGCGTGAGCTTGCCGCCCCCACTGCAGCGGCCCGCCGTCAGTGCCAAGCGTGATCTCCAGAATACCCTCATCGCGGCGCATGCTTAAATTCGCGTACTTGTCACAATAGTCTTCGTACTGCACTCTAAACTTGTCTATGTTCATGTTTGCACTCTCAACTCGCGGCCTTCGATGCACGGATATCATCCAGTTCGTCAAAAAACGTGACAGGTGGATAGGCCGCCGGGTCCGTAATGACATCAAGAACTGTCGTTTCACTGCAGGCCAGTGCCGCACGCAATGCGGGCAGATATTCGCTGGCCTTTTCGATACGAATACCGCGGCAGCCACATGCTCGCGCGATCGCCGCATGATCCACCGGGGTGAAATAACAGGCCGTGCTGTGACGTCCGAACTTCACGTCTTCAGCATCCTTCTGATAGCCCAGGCAGCCGTTATTAAGCACGGTTAAAACTACCGGCGTTTTGCGTCGTGCTGCCGTTTCGAGTTCGGACCAGACATGCGCGAAACCACCGTCCCCCACCATACACAGCACCGGGCTGTCGGGGCTGGCACGCTTGGCTCCCAGTGCCAGCGGCAAGCCCCAGCCAAGTCCGGCCAATCCTCGCGGTGTAATAAAACGCATGCCCACTTTAAGGGACGGCAGATAACAGGCCACCCACAGGGTGGCATAACTGGCGTCGGCAACGACAATCGTTTCCGGTGTCAGCACCTGCCGAAGATCCAAGGCCATGCGCTCTGGCCGGATTGGACTATCATTCGATTGTTGCACGACCGCGATGTCCTGCGCATGCTTTTGCCGGGCCGCGGCGATTCCGCGTTCGATATCGGGCGCCGGCCCGCGACGTCCTTTGAGCTTTTCGCAGATCGCTTCGAGCGTCAGCCTGGCGTCGCCGGTCAGCCGTAATGCTTCGTAATTTCGACCGATCTCTGCACCATCGACATCGATATGAATGAAACTCGCGTTTGGAGGATAAAGCGCCCAGGAGTCGGTGCCATTTTGATTGGTGCGCGTTCCGACCAGCAGAATGACATCGGCCTCTGCAATGATCGGACGCATGTATCGGGTTGGCGATAGTTTGCCCATCGCGTAGCCAGTGACACCAACCGACAGGGGATGACGTTCATCGACGACACCTTTTCCCATCACCGTTGTCATCACGGGAATGTGAGCATCCCGTTGCAACGCCGCCACAGCCTCGCTGGCCGCTGAAAGATGCACGCCACCACCGGCCACGATTAACGGCCTGCTGGCGTTCGCCAGAAGTTCCACCGCTGCTTCGATTCGATGCGGGTCGGCGACCGCACGATCCAGTGGAAAATACCCCAGGTTGCTGCTGCGCGACGTCGGCACCTCAATCTCTTCGAGCAATAAATCGGCAGGCAGAATCAACGCGACAGGGCCCGGTCGACCGCTCGCTGCGTTGGCAAAGGCCATGTCGATATAATCGACGACCCGCGGCGCCTCGGTTACCCTGCGCACCCACTTCGTGCACGACTGGAACAGCGCGATGTGATCGTATTCCTGGAAAGCATTGCGGTCAGCCTGCGCGCGCGCCACGTCCTGCACCAGCGCAACGATTGGCACCGATGCCTTGAGCGCCTCCGCCAGGCCCGGGACCAGCAGCGTCGCCGCGGGCCCGTTTTGTGCGGAGACGACGCCAACCTTGCCGCTTATGCGGGCGTAGCCGTCTGCCATCACGGTGCCGGCATTTTCGGTCCGGTACATAAACTGCTCAATGTTGTGATCCTCTGCCGCCAGCAATACTGCGGACGGCAAGGATTGCGAAAACATGACTTCCACGCCGTGGCGAGCCAGGGCGTCAACGATAATTTTAGCAACGGTTTGTTTGGCACCTGCGGTCATAAATCCAGACTCCTTGACGCTCTGATATCCCGAATAGCGGGCAAGAAAAACACGCGCTGGACAACACCAATGTTCGATGACAGGGGCGAACGTTTACGCGCGTATTGACGCGCCGGGAAATTTGAAGTGTTTGCAACCACGCTATCTTTCGAGTTAGATTCCGCCGGATTAGCGATACCCTTTGCACAAGAAAACTTTACTGGGGAAAGAAAATGACCCACACAGCCAGTCCGGAAATGATCCTTACACCACCGTCCGTTCCCACCGTAGCGGTTCGCGGCACCGAGTCGCGCTTTCCCGTGAACCGAATTTTTTGCGTCGGTAGAAATTATGCGGCACACGCCAGGGAAATGGGGATGGAGGTTGATCGCGAGTCGCCCTTTTACTTCACCAAGAGTGCTTGTTGCATTGTAGCCTCGGGTGCCACAGTGCCTTACCCGCCGGGAACCAGTAATTACCATCACGAAATGGAGCTGGTGGTAGCCATCGACAAACCTGCTTTTTGCGTCGCCATCGAGGATGCTCTGGAGGTCGTGTTCGGGTATGCCTGCGGCTTGGACATGACACGCCGCGACCTGCAACTCGAAGCTCGTGACAAAGGCCGCCCCTGGGATCTCGGCAAGAATTTCGAAGACTCCGCGGTCATATCGACGCTCATTACCGCGAGCGAATCAGGACACATTGATCGCGGCGACATCAGCTTGTCAGTCAACAACGAAGTTCGACAATCGGGAGACATCAGTGATCTCATTTGGAGCGTGCCTGAGTTAATCGCGGATTTGTCAAAGTACTACCACTTGCGCCCCGGTGATTTACTGTACACCGGAACGCCGGCAGGCGTCGGCCCGGTCGAGGCGGGCGACGTCATTACCGGCAGCATCGAGCGAGTCGGCAGCATCGAATTCACGATCGCCACCTGAATCGATTTCACACTGCCCAGGCAGCCCAACCGCGATTACCGTGCGGCACCGTCCATCGCTCAACTTTGCGCGAGTTGAGATCGGGCGCACCCAATGCCGGACACGACAGGCAAAAATCATCGTACGGCGCATATTCCAGCGGCGACTCAGGCTCGCAGGTTCGTTCCCGGGACTCTCTGAATTGCGCATGACTGAAGCTGCTTCGTGACAAATTTTGGACATGGCTGACCCCTTTAGGCTCATTTCCGTCAGGGGACAAATGGCCCCCTGACAGGGCTGGAACAGCCCGCAATCCGGCTGATTCGCGGTGGCATTGGATGCAGAATACCCACTCATTTGCCAAACTGCAATCGTTTGCACCATAATGCACGCTCGCCCGCCCGGGAGTGCGAATGACCACGATATCGCGAAGAACTTTTTTGCAAGGGGCCGCCTTGAGTTCTCTTTCTGTCAGCACGGGCGCATTCGGAAAACGATCCGGGCGCGCGGCCACGTTTGACTTTGTGGTGGCGGGTGCCGGCCACAACAGCCTGATCACCGCCGCCTACCTCTGCAAGGCCGGGTTCGGCGTCCTGGTCCTTGAGGGACGACCCACTATTGGTGGTGGCTGCAAGACCGCGGAAGTCTGCCTGCCGGGTTTCAAGGAAGATCTTTGCTCGAGTGTGCACGGCTTTATCCAGTCCAGCCCGGTGCTGAGCAAGAATGAGTTGAACCTCTTCGAATATGGGCTCGATTACATTGACCCCGATCCGATCATGCACACATCGTTTCTGGACAAGGCGTCAATCACAATGTGGCACGACGCGGAGCGGACCTACGCAGAATACGCAAAATACTCCAGGGCCGATGCAGACACTTTCATGCGACTGGTGAATGAATACAAAGCCTATAACGCTGCCAGGAGTGGCGGCTCGGATATTCCGAACAGTGCGGTCTGGCGACGCCGCTTTGCCATGTCCGGCTATGACCTCATCAACAAAACGTTCGAAAACCACTATATCCGCTGCTTCCACCTTGCTCAGGGGCGCTTCAGCAGCATTCCAGGTGGGCATCCGAGAACGGGCAGTCAACTCTTCACGGCAATCCGCCATCAGGTCAAGGGCCGCCCCATGCCAAAGGGCGGTTCCGGGATGCTGCCGACCGCACTGGGGCGAGTCATCGAGGCCAATGGCGGGGTGATCCAGACCAACATGCCCGTAGAGCAACTGATTATCGAAAGAGGCAAATGCGTGGGCGTCGAATGCGTGGATGGTACCCAGTACCGCGCCCGCAAGAGCGTTGTCTCAACGATTCACATCAAACACCTGGTCGAAATGGCACCCAAGAAACTGTGGGGCGAAGACTTCCGCGAAAACGTGCGGCTGCTGCAGCCAGAACAGGCCATGTTTGCATTTCACTACGCGCTTTCGGAGGCGCCGCAATTCGAGCTTGCGGACGGCAGCAGCATCGCACCGGCCGAAGCCGCGATGCTCTCCAGTCCGGAACGAATTCTGCTGGCCGATTACGAACATGCCACCGGCCAGTTCAACCTGGATGACCTGCCGCTGCAGGTGGTCGTTCCCAGCGTCGCAGATCCCACACGGGCACCTGCCGGCTATCACACGTTGAAGCTCGAGGGCAATTTGCCCTATGCGCTGCCGGAGGGGCCGCAACACTGGGACAACATCAAAGATGAAGTCGCCGCCACCGTATTCAGGCAATTCCAGCAATATTGCCCCAACCTGACTGACGACAAGGTGCTCGGGAAATTCATTCAAAGCCCGCTCGACATTGAGCGCATGAACCCCGCTATGTGGCGCGGCAGTGTGCATGCGATCGCAGCCGGTGCTGCCCAGTCCGGCGATATGCGCCCGGTACCGGGCTGGTCGGAATACCGCATGCCTATTCCCGGGCTGTACCAGACAGGCGCATGCACCGCCCCCGGTGGCTCGGTGCGCGGCGAACCCGGACGTAATGCGGCCATTGTGATCCTCAAAGATAACGGCAGCAGCATTGAAGAAGCCGTCGCCGGGAAGTCCGGGATGAGGTCGTAACCGTGAATAAACCCGTTGTGACCATACGATGACCATACACCCGACCTGGCGGGCGACGACGTTATGCTTGTTGCTGCTCACGGGGTTTGTCATACCGAGCAGCGCACAACAATCCGGCGTCGAATCAAAGCCGGCCGTGCCGGACAATGTCGCACCGCATAGCGCGCCCACACAACCTCTGCCGTTCAGCCACAAGCAGCACGCGACCCTGGGGTTGCAATGCCAGGCGTGTCATACGAATCCGGACCCCGGAGTTTTGATGACCTTTCCGGCGACCGCAAAGTGCGTCTCCTGCCATATTGCGGCTGCAACCGATACGCCTGCAATCGTGAGCCTGCACGCTTACTCGGAGTCGAAAGCCGCAATCCCCTGGGTACGTGTTTATGCTGTCACGAAGGGCGTCACGTGGAACCACCGTGCACATCTGGAATCAGGCGTGCAGTGTGCGACCTGCCACGGCGACATCAGCCAGGCCGACGCGGTGTCCGAAACCAAAGCCACTCTTGCCATGGCCTCTTGCATCGGCTGCCACGAGGCACAAGCTGCGAACACAGCATGCATAACATGCCACGCCTGGCCGACCGATCAATTGCTGGGACTCGAATAGGCGGCGTTCTACTTACTTATACGCCACTGCCGTTGAATTTCGAATCACCAATCGAGGCTGCATTCTGAGTTCGCCGGGCCCGTTGTTCTCACCACTGATCATATCCAGCAGGATCCTGGTTGCCTGCGAGCCCATCTCGTATTTTGGCACCAGCACCGTCGTCAATGCCGGGCTCATACGTTCAAGAAACTGAATGTCATCGTAGCCGCTAATCGAAATATTCTCGGGAACCAGCAGTCCGATCTCCTTCATTGCATCCATGCAACCGAGCGCCAGCAAATCATTACCGGCAACAATCGCTGTAAATCCATTGTCCCGTGCCAGCAATTTTCTAAATGCACGCCGCCCCTCTTCAACCGTGAATTTTTCAGTTATCTCGACCAGGTCCGAGCGCAGACTGTGGACTCGCAAATGATCGGCCATGACTCTTGCCCGATGATAGCCGGTTGAGGTGTGTTGCGGTCCTGCAATGTGCGCAATGTTAGTGTGTTTCAGGCTGATCAAATGGTCGAGTACCGCCCGAATTCCGAAATCCTCGTCGATAACGACGGCATTAACGCCATCGTGGTCGATCGTACGATTCACGAGAACCAGGGGGATGTCATTGTCGATGCATTCCTTGATGACCGGATCCGTACGCCGCGCCGTCGCGATGATCACCCCATCGATCGAGCGTCCCTGCATCATTCTGAGCGCGTCCCGTTCTTTTGCTTCCTCATCATCGGTATTCGCCGTGATGACGGTATAGCCAACCGCTTCGGCCGTGTCCTGAATGCCACGGATAATGGGTGGGAACACCGGGTTCATCAGATCCGGAATCAACACGCCAATGGCGAAAGAGCGATTTTGCTTCAGCGAAGACGCAACAATGTTTGGATAGTAACCCAGTTTCTTCGCCGCTTTTTCCACTTTCTTAACAACTTCAGGCGAAATCTGGTCGCATTTTTCCGGACTCAGCGCACGCGAGACTGTCGAGTGGTGCACATCCACCAAGTCGGCGATATCACGTATGGTTACTTTTCTCCGGGTCTTGCGCTGCATCGTGAGGCCTGTCTAATTAAACAGCAAATTCGGAATAACCAACGATATCCACGGCACATAAGTGATCAGCATCAGTACTGCGAGCAGCACCAGCAACCACGGGAACGACGCTTTAATCGTATCTTCCAAAGACAGCTCCGCAACAGTCGCCGTCACAAACAGGTTCAGGCCCACCGGCGGCGTCACCAGGCCAATTTGCATATTGACGATCATCAACACGCCCAGGTGTATCGGATCGATGCCCATTTCCATGGCGATCGGAAAAATTATCGGCGTGAGAATCAGCACCACCGATGTTGGCTCCATGAAATTACCGGTAATCAGAAGCAACACGTTAAGAACCAGCAGAAACCCCCATACCGGCAGTCCCATTCCAACAATGAATTCAGACGCCATCTGAGGAATTTGTTCCGTCGTTAACAGGAACGCAAACATGAATGCACCGGCAATAATAAACATCAGCATGACGGTGATCTTGGAAGCTTCGATCAGCACATTCGGGACATCATGAATGCTGATGTCGCGGTACACAAAAACGGCGATAAAAAACGCGTAGACCGCTGATACCGCAGCGGCTTCCGTCGGCGTGAATATTCCGGCGTAAATACCGCCGAGGATGATCACCACCAGCATCAGACCCCACAGCGCTTCACGAAAAGTCCTTAGGACGGTTTTGAAACTCGCGCGTGGCTGGCGCGGCATGTTCTGCTTGCGCGCAATCACAGCGACCGTGATCATCATTACGACGGTCAGGATAATGCCCGGCAAAATACCGGCAATGAACAAGCGTCCGATGGACGATTCGGTGACCGCGCCATACACAACCATCACGAGGGACGGTGGAATGAGGATGCCCAGGGTGCCTGCATTGCAAATCACGCCCGCTGCAAATTTGCGCGTGTAGCCCGACTGCACCATGCCGACAATCATGACGCTGCCAACAGCCACCACGGTCGCAGGCGCCGAGCCGGATACTGCGGCGAAGAAAGCGCTGGCCAGCAAGGCGGCCATGGCAAGGCCGCCCCGAAAATGCCCAACCAGTGCGTTTGCGAAAGCCACCATGCGCTTGGCGACTCCTCCGGTGGTCAGAAATGTTCCCGCCAAAATGAAGAACGGCACTGCGAGCAGCGGATAAACCTGCATCGTATGGAAAAACTTCTGGCTCGACGACAACAGCGTCTGATCGCCGAAGAACAGCATCGTAAGAATGCTGGCAAGACCCAGAGACACCGCCACCGGAACGCCGATAAACAACAGCACAAACAACGCTGTCAGAAGGAACAGCGCCGTCAAGACCCGTCCTCCGCGCCAGCGCGCCGAATCAGGAGCCATCCGGCTTCAAGAAAACGATACGTGAGTAATGCAAAGCCCAGTGGCATCGTTGCCGTCAATAACCACTTCGGCGCCGCTATGTCCCTGGCGTTATTACCAAGCGTCATGAGCCGATCGACTAATATTGTTGAGCCATACAACATCAGCAACGCGTACACGAGGCAAGCGCCTATCGCAACGATGGCGACATAGTGCCGCAGCGGCTCTGACAACTTCCTGGTTAACAGATCGGTCGCGATATGCGTTTTGGTTCGCACGCCGTAAGACATACCGATCAGTACCAATGCTGCAAATGAGTAAGTGGTTGCCTCCAGCGACCAAACCCAGCCAGTGTTGAAGACGTAGCGCATCACAACCTGTACAAATGTCAGCACGGTCATGAAGGCCAGCAACGCGGCCATGAGCCACTCTTCCAAACGATTGATTACTTCGCGCATAGGCTGTGAATTATTCCGCCTGATTTCCGTACGACTCGGCTGCCGCGATCAGGTCGGCGCCGATATTGCTGGAAAACTTCTCCCAGACCGGACGCATAGCCTGCTGCCAGATTGCCCGCTCATCGGCTGTCAGCTCAACAACCTCGGTTCGACCGGACTCCAGGATCTTTTGTCTGCCAAGCAAATTGATACTCACGGATTGTTTGTTAGCCCAAATACTGACTTCCTGAACAATGCTCGCAAGCTCGGTCCGAATGTCGTCCGGCAGCGAATTCCAGAAATCCAGGTTAACCGCAACCAGGTAACCCAGGTAACCGTGATTTGTTTCCGTCACATAGGCCTGGACTTCGTAGAACTTCGACGAATAAATGTTGGACCAGGTATTCTCTTGTGCGTCGACCGCGCCCGTCTGCAATGCCTGATACACCTCACCAAAAGCCATTTTCTGCGGGTTGCCGCCGATTTGCAGAATCTGTGCCTGCAATACATCAGACTCCATGATGCGGAATTTCAGGCCTTTCGCCGCTTCCGGCAATCGCATGGGTACCGGACCGCCGAATTGTTTCATGCCGTTGTGCCAGAAAGACAGGCCCAGTATTTTTCGATCAACCATCGAGGTGAGCAACTCCTGTCCATAGTCGCTGGCCTGAAAGTTTTCCACTGTCTGTATATCAGGGAATAAAAACGGCAAGTCAAAAATCTGGAATTTGTACGTCAACCGATCAAGTTTCGACAGCGAGACTGCGATCATCTGGACCTCGCCAAAAGCCAGAGCATCCAGCGAGTCGTCGTCGCTCATGAGTTGCGCGGACGGGTACACCTCGACCAAGACGCGCCCGGCAAGTCGCTCTTCGACCAATTGCCTGAAGCGCTCTGCCGCCTGGCCCTTCGGCGTGGCGGGTGCTGTCACATGCGGAAACTTGATCAGAATCGGCGCATCGGCCGATTGCTTCCCGCACCCTGCCATGAGCATGAGAACGCATATCATGGCCACGCTCCCGAGCCTGCTGGCCTTAAACATGTCTTGCTTCCTGATCATCATGATTTCCCCTTTTGTTCTCGATCTTAATGCTCCAAGACGGTAATGAATCCGCGCGCACCTGTTTTCGCGACGACCGCGATCAGGCAAGCATTAACTCAGGCTGTTCGATGTATCGCTTTACGTGCTGCAGGAATTCCGCGCCCAGAGCGCCGTCAACAGCACGATGATCAACTGACAAGGTGCAACTCATGACCGTTGCAACAACAATCTCCCCGTCCCTGACAATCGGACGCTTCTCGCCAGCGCCAACAGCCAGAATACAGGACTGTGGCGGATTGATAATGGCAGAAAACTCACGCACACCGTACATGCCAAGATTGGATACGGTAAAGCTGCCGCCTTTGTATTCTTCCGGCTTCAGTCGTCCCTCTTTGGCACGTGATGCGAGTTCCTTTATCTCAGCCGATATGGTTGCCAGGTCTTTGCTGTCGGCCTGAAACACGACGGGTGTAATCAGTCCCTTCGGCGTTGCAACAGCGACAGCTACGTTCACACTGGTGAACCGCAGCAGCGTATCTTCAGCCCAGCCGGAATTCGCTCCCGGCACATCACGCAGAGCCAAAGCACAGGCCTTGATGACAAAGTCGTTAACGGAAATTCTGGGCGCGTCTTTTGCCGACTCATTGAGTTGCCTGCGCGCCTCGAGAACATTATCCAGCTCACAATCGATCCTCAGGTAAAAATGCGGAATATCTCTTTTCGCATCACCCAGGCGGCGAGCGATCACGGTCCGAATCTTGTCTGCCGGCATCCTTTCGAAGCTGCCGGCCGGCGGCAAATCGACTGTCGATTGCCGCGCGGCCGGGGCACTGGCTGGCGGGCTCGCCAGATCCTGCTTTTCGGCGCTTGCCTCAACATCGCCGAGGACAATGCGACCACCAGGGCCACTCCCCTCGACAGCGGCAAGGTCGATGCCGAGCTGATTCGCGATTCGGATGGCCACCGGACTGGCGAAGACGCGATCTCCCTGGTCAGCGTCAATGTCAGCAGCGGAAGTTCCTTGCTGGACGCGCTCAATGTCGTCTGCCGTTGCCGCTGAACTGCCTGGCACGATATCCGCTTCGTCTCGTTGGTGAGGGTCAAACCCCTCCAGTGCAGCCAGCGTCTCTCCCTCCAGAAGGAGTATGGCGACCGGCGTATCGACGCTGACTTCTTCGTCTCCCGCCGCTACAAGAATTTTGCCCAGAGTACCGGCATGTTCAGCCTGCATCTCGATAACGGCTTTGTCGGTGGACACCTCAGCAATGATATCGCCGACCTCGATCTTGTCGCCGGGTTCCTTGAGCCATTCTTCTATAGTGCCGCCTTCAAAGTCAGCAGTCAGCGCGGGCAGTAATATCGCTTTTGGCAATTGAGTGAGTCCAGTTCAGGTTATTTATCAGTATTTGCCGGGATAAGCCGGGTGCCACAGGCGTCGTGACGTCTGTTTTTCATATCCCTTGCCGTCGGGGTAACTGATCAGTTCCAGTTGCATCCCCCATGGGGCGAGGAAGTAAATCCAGGTCTGTCCGGCAACCGGGCCCGTTGTACGTACCGTCGGCTCGCCGAGTATCCTGACCTTCTTGCTCTTTAGAAAAGCAAGTGCTGCCTCGAAATCATCAACATAAAACGCCAGGTGATGGCCGCCAACGTCACTGTTTTTGGGCTGCACGGTGTTTTGGTCGGGTGCATCGTATTCGAAGATCTCAAAACTCGAGCCGTTCTGACAGCGCAGGAACCACTGCTTTGTCATGACAGTACGCGGATGCACATCGAGGTGTGTCTGCATCCAGTCATCATCGGCTTGAATCGGGCCCAGCGTGTAGAACTTCTCGCAGCCAATAATGTTCACAAAAAAATCAACCGCCTGTTCCAGGTCCGGCACCGTAAAACCGATGTGGTCCGTTCCCCGCAGGCCTGGCAGTCCGATCGTGCGCGGATCCGTCATCGGCTGACCGCCACGAACGATCGACCCATGTCCGCGATCATCTTCGCAAAACCGCTGCGTATTTCTTCTTTACCGACAAACGCGGCTCGTTCCAGCACTTTGGACACACTGGGCGATGCTTCACCGCCGTGAATACGTTTAACCGGTTGATCCAGGTAGTCGAAAAACCGCCGTTGCAGCTCGTCGGTCACCATCGCGCCATAGGATGTTGTCAGGGGACCCTGTTCAAGCATGACCACATTGTGCGTCTTACGGACACTGCTGCCGATGGTCTCCCAGTCCAGGCCCGCACGATCCAACGACCGCAAATCAATAATTTCTGCATCGATACCCATTTCATTTGCAACCTCGATCGCTTTGGGCACCATCGCAAGATAGGTCAATACAGTGAATGCACCACCCCGGCGAACGACCTTGGCCTTGCCCAGCGGTATGTAGTAATCAAAATCGTCTTTGCTTCCCGGACCCATGGTTTGGTACAAGTCGACATGCTCGATCATCATGACCGGGTCTTCGCACAGCAATGCACTGTTCATCAGCCCCACATAGTCGAACGGCGTTGATGCGGCCACAATGCGCCAACCAGGCCACATTGAAAACATGCCGGCCGGATCCATCGAGTGCTGCGAGCCGTAGCCTGACCCAAGTGCAATCTTGGTGCGCAGGACGAGTGGGACATTGATATCACCGCCGAACATGTGGCGTGCCTTGGCAATTTGATTGAAGAGCTGATCGGCCGCTACCAGCGAAAAATCGGGATACATCAGCTCGACGACCGGCCGGTAATGGCCGTCCATCGCAACGCCTCCGCAAAGCCCAACGAAGCCGTGTTCTGCAATTGGCGTTGGAATACAGCGATCGGGCCAGCGATCCGGAATGCCCTTGGTCGCCCCGTTTGTACCGCCGCGCAGTTTGTGAATATCTTCGCCCATCACGAAATAGCGTTCGTCTGTTTCCATGCGGCGCACCATGACGGAGGCGATGGAGTCGATTAACTTAACGTCTTCAATTTTGCCCGGGTAAGTCTCCTGCTCGACAAAATCTATGGCATTGAATTCTGCCAGCTCACCGCGCAACCCCTGATCCCGGAAACTGACATCCGGCCACAACGAACTGACGATGGCACGCTTGCCACCTGCCGTTTCAGTTAACTGCCGGGAGGCACCTTGTGCGGCCGTCTCTGCCCCTTCCCGGAGCAGGTCCAGTCCTTCCTCATCCAGCCAGCCGCGAGACATCATTTCCCGCTCCATTTGCTGCAATGGATCACGCTCCCTGGCCGCAGCCTCTTCCTGTTTGTTTCTGTAACCGAAGGCGCTACCCGGCAAGCCGCCGCCATGATGGTAGTAGCGGTACGTCTCAGCCTCCAGTACTGCCGGGCCCTTGCCGTTTCGGAGCAGCTTCAACACCGCTTTGGTCGCGGCGCGGACGGACATCGCATTCATGCCATCCACACGAAAGGAGGGGATGCCAAATCCCGGTCCACGGGATGACATGCGGGTCTCCCTGGCCTCTTCGGCCAGCGTGGTCGAGACCGCGTATTGGTTGTTTTCAATGAAAAAACAAATTGGCAAGTTGTACAGCGCCGCCAGGTTCAGCGATTCGAGCACATTGCCGATGTGGCAGGCCCCGTCGCCAAAGAAGGTGAATACGACCTCGCCTTTATTTTGTCGTTGCTTTGACCAGGCGGCACCATTGGCCAGTGGCACGCCACCGCCCACAATCGCGTTGGTGCCTATGACGCCGGCATCGACCCAGCGCAAATGCATGGAACCACCACGACCCTTGCAAAACCCCGGGCTCAAACCCAGGATTTCCGCCATCGTCCGATACAGCAGATCATTGACTGCAGCGGGTGCAGGTTCAATGCGAGGGTCATAGCCGTCGTCGTCAACGAAATTCAGGCTTTTGGAAAGAAACAGATGGTGGCCCCGATGGGGTCCGTTGATGGCATCGCCGGTACTGAGGAGCGACATCGCTGCAACCACGGCACCTTCCTGACCGACACTGACATGCATTGGACCGTGCGCGAGACCTTCGCGGTCGAGCGTCAGAATTTCTTCTTCGAAAGCGCGAATCAGGTGCATGTGATTCAGCATTTTTAATAGCGTTTTTGGTCCGGCCTCATCCCAATCGGACGGCGTCGCGGCTATTTCCAGCCACGGCGCATCAAACTCCAGGGTTCTGGTTTCAGACATCTAACTATCCTGTATGTTTCGTTGGCCGACGCAGCGCTCTGGCGTGCTGCTACCAGTCAACGGCGATGTATCGTTTTTCCAGAAACTCATGCATGCCATCCTGGGACCCTTCACGACCAAGGCCGCTTTGCTTCATTCCACCGAAAGGTGCCGCAGGATCCGATACGAAACCGCGGTTGATGCCGATAATGCCGGCATCTATTTGCTGTGCAACTGACAGCGCCCGACCAACATTGCCGCTGAAAACGTAGGCAGCCAAACCAAAAATAGTTTCATTTGCCCTTGTGATCACATCGCTCAAATCGTCAAACCGGATGATTGGCGCGACCGGGCCAAAGATCTCTGTTTGCAGAATTTCCGCTTGTGGATCTATATTCGTCACCACCGTTGGCTCGTAAAAGAAGCCGGGGCCCGGCGGACGTTTGCCGCCTGTCAGGACGTTTGCACCCCCTGCGACGGCCTCGTTGACGAGATGCTCAACCTTGTCGCGCGTACTCGCGTTGACCAGCGGGCCGACATCAACGCCTTCGTCCAGGCCTGGTCCGAGCTTGAGTTCCGCCATGGCTGCCGCAAACTTGTCGGCAAATTCATCGGCGATCGATGCATGCACGTAGAAACGATTTGCACCAATGCACGACTCACCGGCATTGCGCAATTTTGCAATCATCGCACCCGCGACAGCGTTGTCGATGTCTGCATCGTCGAGCACGATGAATGGTGCATTGCCGCCCAGTTCCATCGAACAATTAACGATTCGTTCGCTTGCTTTAGCGAGCAGAACCCGTCCAACCTCGGTGGATCCCGTAAACGACAGTTTGCCGACCCGGCCGTCACTTAAAATTCGATTCGCTATCTCAGCGGAGCGACTGGAGGGCAAAACGTTCACGACGCCGGCCGGCACACCTGCATCCTGCAGCAATCCAGCGAGCGCCAGTGCGGTCAGCGGTGTCTCCGAGGCGGGCTTCAGTATCACGGTGCAACCCGCGGCTAACGCAGGGGCAATTTTTCGCGTGGCCATCGCTGCCGGAAAATTCCAGGGCGTGATCAGCAGCGATACGCCGACCGGGCTGTAATCGACCAGTATATTATTGGCGCCGGCGGGTGAGCGTCCGAATTGGCCCATCGTCCGCGGAGCCTCTTCCGCATACCAGCGGAAGAATTCTGCAGCATAGGCAACCTCGCCCAATCCTTCCGCGAATGTTTTTCCCTCTTCCCTGCAGATGATGGTGGCAAGGTCCTCTTTGCGTTCTGTCATTAACTCGAACGCTTTGCGCAATATCTCGGCGCGCGCGCGCGGCGCGGTCGCGGCCCATTCGGCTGCGGCATCAAATGCGGCATCCACCGCACGGGTCGCATCGTCCGCAGAACCGCTGGCTACGGTGGCGATAACCTGCTCTGTGGCAGGATCAACAACCGAGATCTTTTTTCCATCCGCGGATGGAACCCACTGCCCACCGATATACAGGTTCGTTGGAATGGAATTGATGAGTTCGTCTGACATAGTTTTATTTGCACACAAAGGGTTGTTTCAGTACTGGTTGGCCACGAACAATTCCTGGGCCGGGAACAAGGTAATCACCTTGCAACCATCGTTTGTGACGATCACCTCTTCCTCTATCCTCGCTGCGCCATTGCCGTCTGCAGCCGGACAATAGGTTTCGAGCGCAAAAACCATGCCTTCCTGCAGTTCAAAGGGATTGTCGAAAGAAACCAGCCTGCTGATGATCGGGCGTTCGTGAAGTGCAAGGCCGAGGCCATGTCCGAACTGCAGCCCGAAGGCTTCCATTTCATTGGCAAAGCCGAATTCTTCTGCCTTTGGCCACAACGCCGCGATTTTGTCGGTCGTGAGTCCAGGACGGACCAGGGTGATCGCAGCATCCAGCCACTCCCGTGCCCGCTTGTAGGCATCGACTTGTGCCGGTGTCGACAAGCCCACATTCAGGGTGCGGTAATAGCAGGTCCTGTAGCCCATGTAGGACTGGATAATATCGAAAAATGCCTGATCTCCCGGGCGGTACATGCGATCGGTGAAGTTGTGCGGATGCGGTGAACAGCGCTCACCGGACACTGCATTGATGGCCTCTACGTCATCAGATCCGTTGTCGTAGAGAAATTTGTTGGCCAGAGCGACCATCTCATTTTCCCGCATCCCGGGCTTTAATTTATCGGCGATTAGCTGGTACGCACCGTCGACAAGGGCCGCCGACATGTTCAGGAGAATGAGCTCATCCATGCTCTTGATTTGACGCGCGTCGAGAAACACTTGCTGTCCGTCGCGAATATCGAGTCCTTCTTGCTGCAGCGCGAACATCATCGGCGGTTCAACGATGTCGACGCCAATCGGCATGTCTGCGACACCTTCGATCTTGAGAAGATCGTGAATTTCTTTCGCGGCGTTCTTGAAAAGATCTGCTTCCACCGGCACCGAGCCACGCAAGCCGAGCATGCCCGCTTTACAATGATCGGGCTTCAGCCAGGGTGCATACAGGCGATGGTGGGCTGCGGCCGATCCAAAATCCCACAGATAGGGATTGGAATTGCCGGTAAAAAGCGCATAACGGCAAATCTTGTCGCGGCTCCATTCGCCAATGACGCTGCTGGTCAGGTAGCGAATATTATTGTTGTCGAAGCACAGCAAAGCGCCCAGATCCGAGTTCCGCAAAGCCTGCTCGGCACGAGCGATGCGGTACTTGTGCAACCGTTGAAAATTTACACGCTCTTCGAAGTCGACGTGAGTGCGGCCCGGTGCAGCAATGGGCCGATCCCAGTTCCAATTCGGCTGGATATCTTCTGGACGGATGATATCCGGTTCCCTTGACTGAGTTTTTGACATGTTTCACCTGTTAATCTGCGCATCAGCATTGTTTTGGCCCGCCCGCGTCTGCGTGAACTTCGTGCTGATAAAAACCGAACTCGGGGCGAACTGAAAGCGTCACCGAGCAGCGTTATGCAAACGTGTGCATAAAATGGTAGACTATATCTCTGCCATAATCAAACCCGCCGACCTGGCCTGAAAACAGACCAGTGCCAACGCAGTGTCGAGATCAGGAATTGCCGACTTACCTTTACGAAACCATCCCGGGCGACTCAGGCGGCGAGCCACGGCGCTTCGAAATAACGCAACGCATGAGTGACCGTCCTTTGACCGAGGACCCGGTGAGCGGCCAACCCGTACGCCAGATCATCACGGGCGGAATTGGCATCAAGTTGGGGTTTCTCAGGCGCAGCACCGTGGTCAACAAGAAGAGTCCCGCAGCTACCGCTTGTGGTTGCGCCACCGGCAGGCCGCATCGACATACCTGAACGGCGCTCATGCGGCGGAGAAACCCGCTGTCAGAAATATTCTCGCAGCCGTCCCTCAATCGTCGCAGCTCTTACACCGTAGCCGAACAGGTCCAGGAAGCGGCCCTGGCGATCCATCAGGAACAGGTACGAGCTGTGGTACACGCTGTCAGTTGCCTGCTCGACCCCGTAGGTCACATTGAACGATGCAGCGACGGCATCGAGTTGCTGCCGGGACCCGGTTAGCCCGACCATTGCCGGATGAAAGGCTGCGACGTAGCGCGCGAGTATTTCCGGTGTGTCATTATCGACATCCACGCTAATGAATATTGGCTGCACGTTCGCAGCAGCATCACCAAGATTCCGCAATACACGGGCAACCTCGAAAAGCGTCGTCGGGCATACGTCCGGACAGCGCGTGAAGCCGAAAAAGACCAGCCGCAGCTTGCCATCGTAACTGTGTTCAGTCACCACTTGACCCTGATGGTCAATCAATTCGAAGTTGCCTTTCACGACCTCTTCTGCATAAGCCGTTGCGCTCGCAGCAAGGCAGAGCAAGGCAAGCCGGAAACCTGCCGCGAGGGTTGTCATGACTGAGTTATTTCGTTTGTACTGCATCAGTGACAAAAATTGTTTGAGATCGCAAGTGCAGCCGGCCCGATATCCAGCGGCAGGTTGAGTATCGACGACAACCTGATTCGATTGCGCATGTCGAAGAACTCCACCGAGCCGTTCTCCGGTACCGGAATCGCCAGCGTTCGGGAGTCTGACGTCACAATGCCGTCCAGTGGCGCACCATTGAGTTCGTAGCGGGCCGTGACGCTGCCGTCATCGATATCGATGAATACAACATGCCCGGACTCGCTGACAGCGGCCGCTGTCGTATCCAGCCAGCCCGGGTTGATAAACAAGGGATGACTCACCGCAGGAACGGTATAAAGCGATGCTCCGGTTGCGGTCCAAATGGCGGTCAGACTACGGTCACCGTTATTCGGCACCAGCATGTAACGTCCGTCGGCGGTACCCCACGGCCGACCTGGCCTGCTGCCAACTTGGATTTTCAGCAACGGAGTAAACGTCTTCAAATCGATCATGTGCACGACATTGGCCGATGCTTCACTGACAAAGGCAACAGTGCCATCAATGCTGCGCGAGATTGCGGACAAGCCCGACCCGGGCCGGGTCAACTCGATGACCCTCCTTTCTGACCAGAGGTTTACCGAATTGAACGTCCCTTTGCTGTCATCCACCCAGAACAAAGTGGCACCATCAGCACTGAATGTGAACCCCGAATCCGTGTGCACATCATCGACGGATAGCAGCACGGCACGACGACGAATTGCATGCACCTCGAGCCGGTCTGCTACGTTGTCAAAAATGGCCACCGTTTCACCGACGGGGCTCATTGCAATGGTTGCAGGCGTCAAACTCAGCGGATAGTGAAACTGCTCCAACGCCGAAGTACTGAGGTCGATTAAGGTCATGCTCTTATCCGCCTCATGCCCAATGACCAGCGCTTTCAGTCGTGCGGACGCCGCCACGGATGAGGGCGCCCGCGTCAGCTCAATGGTATGGGCCAGAGATTTTTCCTGCAGATCGATGATGAATATCGATTTGCTGCTGGCGCTGGCAATGAAAGCATAACGCGCCCCGTCGTCAAACTGTGCGAACGCTGCTGGCACAATCAGGACAGCCAAAATCAGGCTGGCCATCAATTTGCTGATCGTTTTGGAAAACACGGTATTAGCTGTTCAGACCCAGCCATGGGTAGATCAGATCGCTTAGCGCATGAAAATTATCGGTGACCAGGACAACTCCGAATGCGACGATGACCAGCATGCCGAAAAAACCGATGGTGGGCGCATACTGGTTAATCTTGGATAAAAGCGGCATCGTACGCGACAGGAAAAAAGCGGCGAGAAGAAACGGAATGACAACGCCCATCGAAAAACCGAACATGACGGTGGCACCAACCAGTGCGCTGCCCAGGGAACCAACGTAGATCAACAAGGTTGCGATTATCGCGCCACCGAAGCAGGTAATGCACCCCAGTGAAAACCCGACCGCAATCAGCGCCGAGCCGAAGTACGATGCTTTTCCGCCGGACGAACTTTGCAGCATCTTCTCCGGAACCAGGCGGCAAACGAGCGGTGCCCTTGAGCGAATACCAATCCACAAGCCCATCAGGATCACGATTATTCCGGAGACAACACTCAGCGTCGGACTCCAGACAGCAAAAAACATTTGCATCTGCTTGCCGGCGTGGCCGATTCCAGCACCGGTCAATGTGAACAATGCCGTTAAGCCTGCGACGAACGACAATGCGACCCTGAGAAGCTTGCGTTTGACCTCCTCCGGAACGGCGGCGGTATTGCTGCGCAATTGATCCGTGGAAAATCCCGTCAGCGTTACCACGAACACAACCAGCAGTTGCAACAAACACGGCGTCAGCACAAACGACAGCAGACCCGCCGACAGGCCGAGTACCATGATCGGTGTCCACGGGCTGGGATTCAGCAGCGACTCCGGATATTCCAGTGGCAGTTCCCAGTTCAGGACACGTGGCGCATTGTCCGGGTCCCATGTATTGAAGAGCTGCAGCTCGATGTTGGTCGCATTATCCGACAGTAGCGGCTTGCCATCCTCGTCGTACGCTGGAAAGCGAAGCGTCACGACCCGATGGTGATAGACCTCCAGCGGTCCTTCCACATCGAAAGGTGCGTACTCGCGACCGTCAATCGTCAGCACCGCCTCCGGCAACTGGCGTGGCAAATCTTCTATGTGAGTAGTCTCTGTAACCAGGAATACCAGGTACAAATCGGGCCGGTATTGGGTGACGGCCTGAGCACTGTCCGTTACGGAAAAATATGTCGGTGTGGCGTACAGCACATCGACTTGCGCCTCTCCCGAACCGAAGCTGGTCCGGTTCAGGAATTGGCCGATGCTGATTGCGTTGCGGAGCTTCTCCTGCTTGACGCTGCCACCGACATTCGAGATCAGATTTTGACCCTTGATGAAGTAAGGAAAAACCAGCCAGCTCGCGGCGATCGCCAACGTCAGCGTCACCAATAACACCGCAACGACCCCCTGGTGTCTGGACGACCAGGAACCGTGTTGCGGTGGCTTCACCAGCGGCAGTCCGTTATCGATTGATGTGGTTTCTGCGTTCATTGCATACGTTACATCGCGCTGTCCGTAGTCGTGCCAACCGGCGCGACCTGGCGGAAGGGTGCAGCGCTCGCGGCAACTTTGATAACGAATAACTGGTCTTTGAGCTTGCAGTTGGTGCAATACACGGCGAACTCGCCTTCGGTTTCCGGCGCACGCCACTCCAGACTGCCGCTGCTGCGGCCCGCTATGACCAGCTCCTCAATATTCATATTGTCACTCTTGAAGGTGTGCGGCTGAATACTTGCGTTCTTGATGATCAGTTGCACGCCGGTGCCAGGCCGAATGCTGATTTCTTGCGGTAGAAATCGTCCACGCTTTGCCAGCGTCCGAACGGGCTGCAGGGTGCCGAGCTTGCCAACATAAGCAACCACGGCTTTAATTTCATCCTCCGTAATCACGCTCTTGATCACCACCATTTCGCCGGTTGCATCGATTGCCGCGCGAATCGCACCCTCACTGGCACCGCGGAGATACGGTCCCACACCGACATCGCCTTCGGCATACTCGCCGTGGCACGTCTTGCAACCAATGCCGGCGACCGTGTTGAATACTCGCTCACCCGCCGCAAGTTGACTATCATCGTTATCTTGCGCCAAAGCCGGCGACAAGAACCCTGCAATAATTAAGACCAGCAACACCGTTGGCGCTGCTGTTTCAACAACTTTCATAAATTTTCCAGTGCCTTGTGTGTATTCAGCGCTCGCGGCACGTTGCCGACAGCCAGGGAACCGCTGATCTATTCATGAACTCGTATCTTGGCTCCAGAATACATCAGAGGTTCCCTAGAGTTCTCCCGCAATGATCTGTTTCTTCAATTGCAGCGCGCTGCCGTGCAATCCGTTCATGTCGGACTGGTTTTGGCCCGGTTGCTGCCAACCGTCCGGATAAAATACGAATGCGCCGGAGTGCGTGCTGCCCCCATGAGGCAACGGAATTCTCGCCGTCACTTCCTTGAGATCCAGATCGAACACCACGACCTCGAAGCTTGAGTTACAGCTTATCCAGAGCTCGTTTGCTTCCGGATCCGGATGCAAGGTGCCGTGATCGCCTCGTATACAGCCCGTGTAGATCTGATCCATAGCCCGCGAACCAGGAACCTCCATGGTCGCTGTATCGACCATGCCCAGCATTTTGCCGCGGTTGTGAGATTCTTCGCCCTTGCCGATCGTGTAGATAATACGGTCATCCCAGCCGAAATGATTACCGTACGGGCCATCAACGCCAGCGCGCTGTTCACTGACGATCTTGCCCTGCTCCATATCCAGCTTCATCACGATACTGTTGCGTGCGCCGGTGATGTACGCGTACTTTGCGTCGCTGGTGAAATTCACCCACACCGGTGCACTGTCGGGGACGTTGATGAATTTTTTGATGTGCCAGCTCTCGGCATCGATAATCCAGATCGGATTGTCGGTGAGGTGCTTGCGCATGTCGAAGTCACGGTAGCGACCTGTGCCAATAATCTGCTCGCCATCGGGTGTTGCAAAATAGAGGTAGGCTTCGCTGCCTTGTTCCTGGTGCGAGATGCTACCAATGACACGGTTGTCCTTGCCGGGATCCAGCACGAATAACGGCTGCGACCAGCCATACAGCATGACACGCTGCTCGCCCTCGGGGGTCATGTACGACTTGGCATGGTGTGCCTGGCCCGATAGCTGAATGACCTTGTCAATTTTTAGCGTTCTGGCATTGATGACCAGGAAGCGACCCGCGTGCCCACCCGTTGTTGATGTAAACGATCCTTCGCCGGTGGGTAGATAAATCCACTGGCCGTCGGGCGATACGCCGAGACCATGAGGTTCGAAGACGTTTTTCCAGCCCCACGACAACACATCGTAGGTCTGGCTGACCACGACTTCGCGAGTGTCTGCGTCGATGATTGCAAGACCTGGCAGTGTGACTCCGCTTAACAGCCCGCCGTAACCCGGGCCTTCCGTAGTCATAAAGACCAGTGGATGCTCTTTTGGGTCCCAGGCATCCGGCCCGCTCGAATCGAGATCGTACTCGAGCTCAATGCCGACCTTTTTAGTCCATTCATTCTCCCAGGCGGCTTTTTGCTCTGCTGTCGCCGCCTTGGGTGGTGCCGCGTTCGCGGCGCCGGAAATCAGACTGATCGTCAGCATCAAGGCGGCAAGTAACGCCGGCCTGGCCTGGAATATGGGCAAATTCATCGTAAGTCGCTCCTGAAACTCAACGGGAGTATGCGGCTGGCTCGAGACAGAGCCGGCTAACATTTCTGCGCCGCACAATGGTGTTGTTTGCGAAATTGACCCACAAACCCGGCCAGAATTCTCGCAAACGTCGATCTGCGACGAGTATATCTTCGGTCAACGCCGGGTGCAAACGTGTGCATTAATAATTTTTCCCTGTATATTTACACCCTCCGTTGTCCGCCGGGATTTTTTTCATGCGTTTGAAACACCTGTTTTTGGGAATGATCAGTGTCTGCCTTTTCGCTCAGGACTACCTGCAAGCTGAAGAAATTGTTGCTGAAGAATTCGTCGAAGAACGACGACTGCGGCTTTGGAGCGCGCAAACAAGGAATCCAGACCTCATTCGTTCAACCTACAGACGTGTCGACCATATGCGAGGCACGGGTCCCGGATCCTGGGTCTACGAATGGTCGCAAATTGGACAGTACTTCGCCGGTCGTGGCGAGGCATTTGCAAAAACCGACCAGCCCGATGCGGCACGAGATGCGTTTTTGGCCGCATCCAAATTTTACGGCATCGCCAGATTCCCGGCGAAGACGCTTCCCGGTCAGGCGGATGCTTACGCTGAACATCTGAAGTATTACCAGCGGGCCGGTGAATATTTTGATCCGCCCTTGGTGGTTCTCGACATCCCTTACGATGGCCAGACAATACAGGGCTACCTGCACATGCCACCCAAGGTCGAAAAACCGCCGCTGATTTTGTGGAATGGCGGCATCGACACCTGGAAGGGTGATGTCTACAACAATATCAAACCGTATATTGAGCGAGGCTTTGCCGTACTGACTTTCGACGTGCTCGGTACTGGAGAAAATGTTTCCTGGGTAGCCAGGGCAGATTCGAACGTCCTGCACAGCGCTGTCATCGACACGATGCAAAACCACCCTTTGATAGACGGGCGTTACATCGCCCATGTGGGCTTCAGCTTTTCCGGCTACTACGCCGCACGTAATGCCATCACGGAAGACCGGTTGTTCGCTGTGATTGCAGCTTGTGCGCCGGTTCATGACGGTTGGAAAATGACCGATCGCGTATGGGAAATTCAAGAGGCCCTGGCCGCTGCCATTCACATTGACCCTGATGACACGGATGCAATAAATCAGACAATGGAAGGGTTCTCGCTGGTCAAGCAAGGTTTGCTGACGACGGACCACAGCGTTTCCCGGCCAACACTTATTATTAATGGCGATCTCGATAACCTGGCACCGATTTCCGATCTTCGCCTGCTGGCAGATGCCGGTCAGGAAACAGACCTTTGGATCATGGGTGGCGATCAGCATTGTTTCGGACAATACCGTTCGATTGTCATGCCAAAAATGGCTGACTGGCTGTGGCGGAAACTGGCCGCAAGCAAACAGACTGATCAATAACGCCTGCTACGGGCTTCACCGGGCAACGAATTTTTTCGCCGCACCAATAAACTTGTGGGCGGCGATACGTTGCGGGTCTTATTCGGTGTCGGTCGGCTTGCGCGCCCAATAGTCGGGCGAGGATTTCGTTTTTTGCACCGCATCCGCTGTCTCGTAGCCCGCTGCCATCGATGCATCGGAGCGCCCCACCATGACCTGATGGTGCTCAATATTCAGCAAGCGAAGCCAGCTCTGCTGACCCAGTGTCAAGCCTGTGGCACAACCCAGCTCGACCAGCTCCGCCTCAGTAAAATGTGCGTTCATTCGCTCCCAGAACGCATCATCAACGTCCGTGCGCCAGACGATGGCCTCGGCGTAGGCAAGTGCCGCTTTCTCCCTGTCACTGTATGCCGACGATTTCTCAAAATGCATCAGGTCGTCAACCTGTCCCTCGTTAACGCCTGCCTCCCGGCCTTGCAGGGAACGCTGGTTGCCACAAAATTCGCACACCACGGAACGTGAAACATAGATGCGGCACAATTCCTTCAGCGAATGGTCGACCACACCATGGCGAAAAACCTTCGCCCAGGAATCGGCGAAGAACCAGAAACAATCCGGAACATGCGCTCGTACGGCGCTGCTTTCCGGCCGCGGCGTGCCTTCCTTCACACATCGTTCCATCTCGGCTTGCATTTCAGCCGACATCTCTTCGAAGGGGACATAGCTGATACGTGGTGCATTGGACATCTGGATACTCCCAGTAACGCATTCATTATGCTGATTGCTGCAAATGACGCTGGATTGTTGATTTACCCTCCAATCGGACTCGCGATTCGCGCCAAATACACGCGTACTTGAAAATCCAGACACTGAAGTCCGGGTTATGAGTATTCCCGTAAACAGACCTTTAGAATGGTCGGCTGCACCAACGCGACCCAGTGAGCGCCGGCGCCGAATTCATTCTAGCGCAGCCTCGCCGCAAGCCCTGTCAGCGTTTCAACCAGTCCGGCGCGACGCCGTTTCGTGATTGCATCGCCATCGCCCTCACCTAAAGTCGCCGCCATCGATTCCAGTCTTGTGGCCAAACCCGTATCGAGTGAGCCCTCCTCAAGCAACAATGCTGTTCGGTCCAGCTGTTCGGTCAAGCTGCCTGCGAACGACTTCGACAGCGCCTCGCTGCGCTCCAGCTGGTCCACATACACCCGCGCCACCACCGGCTCCGCCGGCCAGGTCACGCGAAACTGTTGTTGCGGATTGAATACGTCGCTCTGGTTCGCGATGAGCGCCGCCGCAAGCTCGTTTTCGGTAAGGTACTCGCTGGGGACCAGCGCCAGCACGTCCAGTCCGCGCGCGATCTCGGTGCCATAGATCTTGCCTCTGTACCAGTAAGACGACCAAAACCCGCCGAGGATCAGATGCTCCTCATGAATGGGACCGCGATCAAAGTAGGCGATCTCGACGGGGTTGGCCGAGTCGGTGAAGTCGATTACCGAAATGCCTCCCTGGTACCAGGACTGAACGAAAATATCACGTCCCGGAACCGGCACGATGGAGCCGTTGTGCGCCACGCAGTTTTCCTGTTCGACCTGTGGCACCGGCAGCTTGTAGTAGCTGCGGAACTCCAGCTTGCCATCGACGATGTCATAAATCGCATCCGCACCCCAGTCTCTCCGGTCATAGGTCCGACAACGTGGCCGACTGCCGCCGCCCCACTCGTCAGTAAATATAACTTTGCTGCCGTCATTATTGAACGTCGCCGAATGCCAGTAGGCAAAACCCGCATCAACAACTTCGTCTATGCGCTGCGGATGCAGGGGATCGGAGATGTCGAAAATGATGCCATTGCCCGAACATGCCCCGGCAGCGATGCCGCGCTCGGGATAGACAGTGATATCGTGGCATTGATTGGTCTGATTGGTCTCCTGTGTTTCGTCACCATGGTCGCCACCTTGCCACAGGCCGGCCAGCCTGCCTGTCTCCGGATCCGCGAACACTGCCGGGCTGTCGACGATGCGCGCTTTGGACGGATCGTCAACAGGAATCTCGATAACGTCGATGCGGAACAACGCCGTTCGTTCATCGCCTGGCTTATTGCCGACGCAGCCTTCCAGTTCCTCGCCTTCGCGTATGGAAGACGTGCCCGAGTTGTAAACGATGATCTTGCCGTCCTCGCCCGGTCCGGAGACGATCGAATGCGTGTGCGAACCGCGACAGGTCTGGACCTGGCCCACTTGCACCGGCCGTGCAATGTCGCTGATATCAAAGATGCGCAAGCCGCGGAAGCGCTCGGTGCTGACATCCTCGTCAACGCCCTGAAGTCCGCAATCAACGCGACCGCGGGTCTGTTCCACCGACATGAGCAGAAGATCACCGACGATAGAGATGTCGCCCTGCCCGCCCGGGCAGACTATCGAGCTGAAAAGTTTCGGCACGCCATCTGCCTGCAATTGGTAGACGTTGAAACCGTGGTAGCTGCCGATCACCATCTTGTCGCCGGAGAAAGCCATGTCAGTGTTGGAGAAGCTCAGCAACGGCGAGCGCTCGCCCCACTCAGTGTCATCAATACTTTGGCCGTCGTCATCGTCATTGGCCGACTCGTCAGAATCTTCCCTGGGCTTGGCCGGTGGCAGACCGGCGGGGTTCTCCGGATCGAAGAAACCGGGCGGCTTGGGTAGCGTCGCCACCAGTTCCATATTCATCAGCGCCTGGCCGGCATCGTGAAATCCTGGCTCCAGTCCGGCGCGGGGATCAGAGGACAGACTCACCAGCAGCGCATTCATGCGCTCGACTTCGGTGGTCTGGTCGTTGGTGATGTCGTCGGTGAATTCAAACAGTACCGGGTCGTACGCCGAACCCGGCAGTTCAAGCAGCTCCTCGACCATTTTCACCGCGCCCTCGTGGTGCGCAATCATCAACTCGAGGAACAGCCGGTCGAAGTCCGTGCCGTCCAACCGCGCCAGCTCGGCCATCTTTTCGGGTGATGCCATACCGGCCATTTTGTGCGACGTATGCATCGCATCGTACGCGGTCGGCTCCGGTACGCGCTCTCCCCGGTCACTCAGCCATTGCCCCATGAACTCAATCTCATCTTGCTGGGAGGCGTCGATACGTCCGGCTACGTCGATGAGCTCTTGACGATTCGTGCGATCAGGCACCAGTGTCGCCATCTCGACAGCTTGTTGATGATGCGGAATCATGTCTTGCATGAACTGTGCGTCGGCGGGCGAGTAGCTCGTATTGGCAATGTCGGTCGCCTCTTCGGCACTGAGTTCGCGCGCCGCATCGCCCGGCGCGCCGGGCTGAATGATGGGCACGTCCTGCGCCGTACCCACAGTCGCATAACTCAGCAAAATTGTCCCCAGGGACGCGCAGAGAAGCAGTCGGTTCAATCGGGTCGAAGAAGCAATCGATGCGATCACTGGAATTACTCCTGTTGTTAGTCTTGTCATCGGAGGTCGATCAGTCTTTCACTCATTTCAATTTACCGGATTGGCAGGCGTCGATCGTGCAGGCCGAACAGAAGACCATCCTCCATCGGTCTAATCGCCGAGCGGATTATTCAAAATCTTGATGGTAAAAACCGCTTTGGGCAGTTGCTCGAAACTCACGCGAATCTCCTGGTTGAGCGCTTGCATTACGACGTCGTACTCGCCGCGAATTTGCGTGCTCATAGGGTTTGTTACCACTTCGAGCGCCTCATGCGCGTTCAGGCGCTCGATAATATTCCGTATGGGTGGCAGGAAATTTTTGTCAAGGGGATACAAACTGATATCGACCGCAATTCGCATATCCGGGAACCTCTTATCGAATGTAACACCGACCTGGCGCGAAGCACCCTGCCGCAGATGCTGTCAAATTAACACACAAGTGTGGACAGAACTCTTTAAAACACCCTGGCCATTCGGCATCCGCCGATATACAGCGCTCTGGTGCTCGCGTAATCTTGGTCACCAAAGCTCGCCATAGCAGGCGACATCAGAACCGGCAAGTCTGCATACTTGCCTGGCGTACCTGACGTGGACTTTTACGGATGAATCACGCATCTGGCCGCTGTCGTTTTCATCGTGGTGCAGGCACTGCTCGGGCATCAGTTCTGTTCTGCCCGGTCTTCGAGGTGTTCGCGGATGAATTCGGCCAGTTTTTGCCGGTAGCGATCCGGGAGCATAAGAAAGCCGCTGTTGTGATCGCCTGCGAGCTCAAGAAATGCCTTCGGCCCTGGCGCCGCCTTATACAGCGCCTTGCCCATGGCAAACGGAATGATCTCATCGTCACGGCTATGGACGATGAGAACCGGGCACGTAATTCTGCTCACGAAATCGATGACAGGGTATCGCAGGCGCAAGATAAACCGCACGGGCACGTATGGGTACAGGTGCGCCGCCATCTCGGCGACCGAGGTAAAACTCGACTCCACAATGAGCGCAGCCGGTTTGTGTTTGGTCGCGAGCCAGGCTGCAACCGCACCGCCGAGTGAACGCCCGAACACGACAATCCTTGCAGGATCTTCGCCACGCTCAGTGACCAGATGCTGCCAGGCAGCGTCTGCATCCAGGTAAGTCCCCTCCTCGCCGGGTTTTCCTTCGCTCTGGCCGTATCCACGGTAGTCAATGATGAACGTATTGAACCCGAGTTCGTGGAAGATCGCTACACTATCGAGACGATGCGATATGTTGCCGGCGTTGCCGTGCAAAAAAAGGACTGTCCCACGCGGATTGCGGGCATAGATGTACCAGCCGTGAAGCGTGAGACCGTCGGCGGTTTCGAAGTTGACATCGACATAATCAAAGCCCACGTCCCGTGGCGTTGCCTCAAGCTGACGACCCGGCAGGCGCGGAAGGAATATCATCCGCTCCTGCATGAAGAACAGCATCACACCCAGCAACAAATAAATGCTGACGGCCGCTGCAACCAGCGTCGCAATCGTTCGCATGACACCTCCCGCACCGGGATGCGATAGCCCGTAGACAATCCATTGTATACAGGTTTACCGAGCCTCATCCCTGGTCCGGTGAGTTTCCGATTTGGTCGACTAAAGACCGTCCTGCCAGGCATATGAAGCGGCGCTCCGGCGGACTAGACTTGATGCCGGCAGACGAGGACACTTAAGTCATGGCCATGATTCGGAAACCAGCCGTTGCCAGGCCGTTCTGCCCCGGCAACGCCAGGGTATCGAGCGCCGCGATACGGATTTTTTTCGGCGTCTCGATGCCGCGTCGGAGAAATCCATGCGCGTGAGAGGCGCAGTTTGTTGTGTCATGTTGCTGGCGCTCACCGCGCATGGCGACGAAGCTGATTACGCCATCGCGAGGGCGGCGATGGTGGATGAAGTTTATTTTTACGCGACGCTTGCCCGCGATACCGGCGAAGCAGCGCTGAACGAAGATGTCATGCAAGCCCTGGGGACCGTTGAACGTCACGAGTTTGTTCCAGCACGCCAGAAACCCTTCGCGTATGAAAATCGCCCGTTGCCAATCGGTTATGGTCAAACGATTTCGCAGCCCTACATCGTCGCAATAATGACCGATCTCATCGAGCCGGGCGGCGGCGATGTCGTATTGGAGATCGGTACCGGTTCCGGCTACCAGGCAGCAATACTGTCGGCACTCGTGCACCACGTTTACAGCATCGAAATCATCGAACCACTGGCCGACGGGGCTGCAGCACGCCTGGCACGTCTTGGCCATGACAACATCACGACGAAGCTCGGCGATGGCTACTACGGCTGGCAAGAACATGCGCCCTTCGACGCGATCGTCGTGACGGCCGCCGCGAGCCACATACCTCCTTCACTGGTCCGGCAGTTGCGGCCCGGTGGCCGCATGATCATCCCGGTCGGCGGACAATTCACGACACAGCAGTTGCTTTTACTCACGAAAACGGATGACGAAAAGATCATAACGCGACAAATCGCCGCCGTACGTTTTGTTCCTCTGACTGGTGAGCACCAGGACGAATGACGCGCGTCCAGTTCCTGGCGACCTTACTCATCTCGGCAGCAGCGATCGCTTACGAAATCCTGTTGATGCGCATGCTGTCGATCGTGCAGTGGCATCACTTCGCATACATGATTATCAGCCTGGCGCTTTTGGGCTATGGTACCAGCGGTACGGTTATCGCAATCTGCAGGCGCTGGCTCGAACCACGATTTGAATTGGTTTTCAGTATCAGTGGGCTCCTGTTCAGTATCACGATGGTCGCGTGTTTTGTACTGGGGCAGCGAGTGCCGTTCAACGCCCTGGAAATCGTCTGGGATGCCCGGCAATTTATCAATCTCAGCATCATCTATATCGTTTTTTTCGTGCCGTTCTTTTTTGCGGCCTGTTGTATCGGTATGGCTTTCACGTGCCGCCCGTCCCACATCAGTCGGATTTACTTTTTTGATCTGTTGGGCGCAGGACTTGGCGCGCTGTTGATCGTCGGCTTGCTGTTCCTGCTTTCGGTGCAAAGCGCATTGATTATGCTGGCTGTTCTCGCGCTGCTGGCGTCCGCGTTAATGGCGATCACATCAACGGCGCGCAAACCGCTCGCCGTCATGCAGCTCGTCTGCCTGGCCACCCTCCTCTTCGGCCTGCCGCAGGAGTGGCTCGTACTGAGAATTTCGGAATACAAAGGACTGCAGCAAACCATGCAGGTGGTCGGTAGCAATATTGTGCACGTTTCATCCAGCCCCCTGGGATTGTTGACGGTGGTCGAGAGCCCGCGAATTCCCTTTCGTTACGCGCCGGGCCTGAGCCTCAACACCCGCTTCGAGCCGCCGGAGCAACTCGCCGTCTTTATCGATGGCGACAGCATGAGTGTCATCACACGTTTTGACGGGAATCTCGATGCGCTCGGTTACATGGGCGATGTTACGGCGGCCTTGCCCTATGCATTACTCGATGCGCCTCATGTGTTGATTCTGGGCGCCGGTGGCGGCACCGATGTGCTGTTCGCGCTGTACAACGGCGCCGCCAGGGTCGACGCAGTGGAACTCAATCCGCAGATGACGCGCCTGGTTACCGACACCTATGCCGACTTCGCCGGATATCTGTATGACGATGAACGAATCACGATCCACACACAGGAGGCGCGCGGCTTCGTGGTACGAAGCAATGATCAATACGACCTCATCCAGGTCGCGTTGCTGGATTCCTTTGCGGCCTCCGGCTCAGGCGTGCAGGCGCTCAGCGAAAGCTACCTGTACACCGTCGAAGCCATTCAGGACTACCTGAAGAACACTGCAGCCGGTGGCATGCTCGCCATTACGCGCTGGCTGAAACTGCCTCCGCGGGATAATCTGAAGCTTGTTGCCACGGTTATCGAAGCGTTACGGGAGACGGGGGTCGCCGAACCCGGACGGCAACTTGCGCTGATTCGAAGCTGGAATACCAGCACATTGCTGGTCAAGAACGGTGAATTCTCGGCGGCTGACATCACAGTGATTCGACAGTTTGCCGACTCGCGCTCCTTCGACACCGCTTTTTTTCCTTCGATGACGGCACACGACGCAAATCGGTTTAACCTTTTGGACCAGCCCTTTCTTTATGACGGAGTCAACGCACTGCTCGGCGACGATGCGGACGATTTCGTCGCACGTTACAAGTTTTACATCGCACCGGCAACGGATAACAAGCCGTACTTCTTCCATTTTTTCAAGTGGAGCTCGTTGCCGGAAGTTATGGCGCTGCGCAAACGCGGCGGAGCCGGTTTGATCGAATGGGGTTATCTGATTCTCGTCGCCACGGCCATTCAGGCAGCGATTGCCGGCGTTCTTCTGATCCTGTTGCCGTTATCTCGTGTCAAACGCCGCTGGCCCCGGGGCACCGGCAGCCGGATGGGCAGCTATTTCTTTTTACTCGGGCTTGCGTTTCTCTTCATTGAGATCGCTTTTATTCAGAAGTTCATCCTGTTCCTCAGTCATCCGCTTTATGCCGTTGCCGTGGTACTCAGCGGTTTCCTGGTATTCGCCGGCCTCGGCAGCGCTTACTCCGCGCAGTTGGTACAACGAGTAGCGCAGAAAAGACACTCACCGGTCAGTGTTGCGGTCGCCGGTATTGCGGCCATCGCCTTGCTGTATTTGGCGGTGCTACCGATGCTTTTTCAACAGCTGATCGGGCTCCCGGACGCTATCAAGATGGCCTTGTCGATTATTCTTATCGCACCGATGGCTTTCTTCATGGGCATGCCGTTCCCGATCGTTCTGGCTCGAGTCGCAGACAGAGCGCCGGACTTTATCCCGTGGGCCTGGGGTATCAACGGCTTTGCCTCGGTGATTAGTGCTTCGTTGGCGACGCTTCTCGCAATAGAATTTGGTTTTTCAGTGGTCATACTGCTCGCGCTTGGCTTATACGCCACCGCGGCGGCAGTGGTGCATGACTGAGCCCGGGATGAATCTCACACTCCGGGATCTTCAGGCCGTATCAGGAAAAGATATTGCCTGCGTCCTTGTCAATCGCAACTGCCGGTCTGCGCTGCAAGCGAATAATATGCAGCAGTGAGTCGCTGATGAACCACCAGCACTACGCGGGCTGTCGATGGATCCAACGCAATTGCAGACCGATGCCGATCAGGAAAAGAGCCAACAGGCCCAGGTAAGACATTTTCAGAATCGGATCTTCAATTGACGTCAGAACCGGGTCGCCGACCGGTAAGCGCATCAAGCCGTCCGTCACTGCGGGAATGCAATGAAAGAGCAGGGTCACTGAATAACTGACCGCTTGCACGTACCGGGACAATTTTCCGAACGGTTTCAGCATTGCAGCTACCGTCCCTACGGCCAGCGCCACTAGCGTCATCACCGCCAGGCCGTGGGCCGGGCCAAACTCGCCGTGTTGAAAAATCGCCAGGGCAGTGCCCGCCGTAATCAGGGTGGTGACCAGATAAATCTGCCCCGACCGCGTTTGCAGGGATATTTCCTTGAATTTGGCGAGCGTAAAGCCCCCACTGAAAAGGGCGATGATGCCCATGGCGGTATGGAACCATCCCAGTGGGATTATCTCAGGCATCAGAGTTTCTCAGATCAAATGTTGGAGCGATGCTATCACGGGGTCGATGGTTCGATCTGGGCCTAGAGATTAAAGCGGCCTGCGATGGTGGTCGGGGGTCGATCGATTCGCGAAACGAAGCAAGATGATCTTCACCGTGATACCGGACACCGAGTTAAGGATCACCCTGAGTGGCCGACGGTTCTCGGCTACTTCACGAGTTACAAGATTTTCGAAGCGTAGCATCGGAATGTGCCGCCAAATGGTGGGCATTAGCGAAGTCACCAATCAAATCGGCACCTTTATGAATCAGGTTCGCTCTGCTCTTCTTCGATCGACAGGTATTCAACGTTCGAGAAGAGGTCCATGTCGTCTTCCAGTCCTTTGACCCGTCGGTGGGCAGCAAAATACCAGAGCGTGGGATGCAGATAGGTGAACGGTGTCTCCGCCTCGACAATCTGCCATAGCTTCTTAAGATCCCTGTCTGCAGCCTCCTGATCGATGGTGTACCAGATAGCATCCCGGAGTCGGCTGAGTTCGGGGTTTAAGTATCCCGAAAAGCGAAAGTCCCCAAACCCCTCGATGTGGTTTTGGTTGTGGATTGCTGCCTCAAAATCGTGCGGCTCTCGTACTTTCGCCCAAAGTGCGCTGCGATCGTAGGTAGCGATGTCCATGTGGACCCCGATGCGGCGATACTGGTTTTGAACGTAAATAGCCTGGGTCGCTGTCAGAGCTGTCGTGCTCAGTGTGAAACGAAACTCTTGCCCGTCTTTTTCACGAATGCCGTCATTATCGCTGTCGACCCAACCCGCCTTCGTCAGCAGCTGGGCGGCTCGCTCCGGTGCGTACGGCATGGGCTCGGGAACCACGCCCTCCAGATAATGGCGTTGCGTCGCGGGAACATCGAAAACAGGGAGGTCATCAGGGTAATTCAGAATCTGATGCAGTTCGCGCCGATCGATGGACAGGGTGAGTGCTCTTCGTACGTCAGCATCCTGAAACAAGGGGTTGCGATGATTCCAGAGTATCCCGTTGTGAGATTGATACTTGATTTTGTGGTAAATCCGGAATCGAGGATCTTTCGCGAGTTGCACGGCTTGCAATGGCTTGATGTTGGTCGCGATATCAACGTTTCCGCTTAATAATTCGGTAAGGCCGTTGCCTCCGAAACGGAGTAGAACCTTTGGGATGTTCGGCTGTTGTGCATAGTAATCAGGGTTTGCAGTCAATTCGGTCATGACCCCCGGGACGTGCCTGACATAGCGATAGGGACCATTGCCAACCGGCTGGACCCAGAACGGCCAACTGAAGATGTGATCGAGGTCGAGGGGCTCCACCAAGTGTTTCGGCAGCATGGCCAACCAGTTGTAGGTAAAGATTTTACTCTTGACCGGCTCTTTGAACATGATTTGGAGACTATGGCTATCGAGAACTTTGATCTCATCAAAGAAAGGATACTCGTAGCCGATTTCGGGGTTCGTCCAGAGCTCCAGGCTGAATTTCACATCCTCAGCCGTTACCGGAACGCCGTCGCCCCAGCGCACATTCTCACGCACATGCACGGTCCACTTCGTGTAGTCAGGTGTATGTTCCCATCGGTCCAGGAGTCGCGGCTGAGGAACATCTGAATCTTCCGGGCCAACCGTCAAGCCCAGAAAAACCAGGAACCAGGGATTCGCGGCAAGCGGGCCGAGCAGGCGCTCATCATAATCGGGCACATGGATGGTTAGCGTGGAACTCTCGGTGTAACTGCCCCGATCATCTCGGCTGCATTGGACGTTGAGGAGCGCGACAAAGCAAATGCAAACAATGAAAATGACTCTTTCATTACGGCTCACGGGTGCTCGTCTCCTTTGATCTCGATCCAGAGGTGTTCCAGCCCACCGAACGCGTGTCGCCACGACATGCGCCGGGTCATCGCTCCTGGTTCGCCGATGCCCTTGAGTCGCTCATCCGCAACCAACAGGGTCACCTTTGAATGGAGGAAAAGAGCCGGCGCCAGATCCTGATACTGCCCACCCACGTTATCCCACATCTGCAGCTTGCGATTAAGGTCCGGTTCGGTCATCGCAGCCTCCACTGCCTGGGCCAGTTCGCTATCCAGTACACCCAGCGGAGAGTCCTTCATGACCACCATACGTTCTGGCCCGACAATCGGCACGATCGTAGATTCGAAATCGCCGGCTTTGAACCGGGCGACAACGACACTCCAATCCAGGGTCTGAAGCTGCATATCGATGCCGACCTGTCGTAACTGATCCTGCACAAACACGGCCGCCATAAGGTCATTACGTTGCAACATCAAGGTGAACGCGAAGGGTTCTCCATCCCGATCCAGCACACCATCGTCGTCGCTGTCCTGCCAGCCAGATTCTGCAAGCAGCATGCGGGCGCGCTCCGGATCATAAGTGTACGGTTCGTGAACCTGAAAATTACGGGGTTCACACAAGAAGAAGACACCATCAGTGATGGGAGTACCTTCGGGCAGCCCGAGGAGCTGTTGTAGTTCTCTGCGATCCGTCGCGTGTGCCAGTGCCTGCCGGACGCGTACGTCAACGAAACGGGGATCGGTAAAATTCCATATTAGCCAGACAGATGCTGACTGATATACGTAATAAGCGTTGAGACCGGGCTCTTCATCCAGTGTGCCGGCCTGGACTGGTGAAAACCTGCTCACCATGTCCACGTTGCCGGCGAGCAATTCGACCAGTCCGGTCTGATTCTGGCCGCCCACATTGAACTGGATACGCACATGGTCAATTGACGGGCGACCGAGATAGTAGTCGGAATTGGCCTCCAACTCGACCATGGTATCGGCGACGTGCCGAACGTAGCGAAACGGGCCGTTGCCGACCGGTTGCTTCCAGAAGTCCCAGTTATAGAAATCGGCAGGATCGAGATCTTTCAACAGGTGCTCCGGGTATACAACCGGCCATCCACTCAGCGGCCAATCTCCTGGCTTCTTCAGATGAACCCGGAAGCGGCGGGAATCGATGATCTCGATGGAGTCGACTGTTCCCACACTTGAGAACAACACGTCCGGATGTTTCCAAAGCGCAACGGTAAAAGCCACGTCGGCGGAAGTCACGGGCACGCCATCGTGCCACCGCACGTCAGGCCGTAGTTCGATCGTCCAGGTTTTCCAGTCGGGACTGTGCTCCCATCGTACTGCGAGCCCACCCACGATGTCGCTACAGGAGCTCGCTTCGTAAGTGACGAGGGGCTGAAATATCAGAAATTTCGGGGTGTCGTTCCATGTCGGGCTGAAGATGTCTTCGTTGGCGCCCGCATAAAGCACGCGTACCGTGCGCAAGCCGTTCTCCATTGGCAGGGATCGATCGGAACGTTCAGATTGACATCCAGAAAGGCATACGAGGGCAACAAGTATTGATATGGGAGCGCTATGAGGGTATTTCCACCAGCGGATGATCAACCCCTGTTCGTCAATTCTAGACAGCATGGCAGGCAACTTCATGCCCATTAGCCTTGCGAGTGAGAGCGGGCATTTCCTCTCGGCAAATGCTTAGCACTTTGGGGCAGCGAGGAGCGAAAGGACAGCCTTTGACCGGTTCTCCAACAAATGCGGGTTCTGCCGCGAGGCGCAACTGAGGCGTCCGTTTCTTGGGTCGGCCGGCTGGCACAGCCGATATCAGAGCCTGCGTATACGGGTGAAGCGGTGTGTCGATCAATTGTCCTGCATCGGCTATCTCCATGATTTTTCCTGAGTACAGAACGACGATCCGATTTGCGATCTTTTCGATGACCGCCAGGTCATGCGAGATTATGAGCAGAGTCATACCCTCGGACCGCTGCAGTTCTATAAGAATATTCAGAATCTGTGCCTGAACGGATACGTCGAGCGCCGAGACCGGTTCATCGGCGACGATGAACTCGGGCTCAAGCGCGAGTGTTCGGGCAATGGCGATGCGTTGACGTTGTCCACCGCTCATCTCGTGCGGGTAGCGATACTGGAAGTAAGCTTTCAAGCCTACCTTGCCAAGCAGTGCGACCACTCGATCAGCAACGTCGGCTTCCGGCACAATTCGGTGGAGCCTGAGGGGTTCGGCAATAATTTGACCAATTTGCATGCGCGGACTCAGAGACTTGTACGGGTCCTGGAAGATCACCTGCATGCGCTTTCTCAATTGCCGCATTTCCTTACCCGAGAGCCCCATCACGTCGACTCCGTCGAATCGGACAGAACCTCCAGTCGGCTCAACGAGACGTAATATCGAACGGCCAAGTGTCGTTTTTCCGCTTCCGGATTCGCCAACGACGCCAAGAATCTCACCGCGCTTGATATTCAGACTGATGCCGTCCACGGCGCGCACCCACTGTTGGCGACCAAACCACCGTCGCCCGAATGGGAAGTGAGTCTCCAGATTCGAGACTTCGAGCATGATTTTATTGCTGGGGATACTCATGTAACTTTGTAGCAT
>JADFNG010000031.1 GCA_022563505.1 Pseudomonadota bacterium
GGGTAAGCAGTGCGGGAATATCCGCTTGTATGGCCGGCGTGCTGCACGCGACCAGCAGGGCGAGCAATACAAGCAACAAACCCATTCTGACCATCTGCTAGCGCCTCAAGATACGATTGCTTAACCAGGGTGACTTCGGTATCACGAGGTTGTCATCAGCAACGAAGCCCGGCTTCGACAAGCCGGGCAATGCCACGTCGCTTGCAGCAGGGCAGTTACCGGTCTCAGCGTAGTCAAGTGCAGCCGCAAGCCGTAACTCGGCTGGGTCGCCGAGCGCGGCGGTAAAATCATCGCCAACGGAACAGCCGGGTAGCTTGGGTTCGATGGTATTGTCCGCATTCTGCGGCGTAAAACCGTCGGCATAATCGCCAAAGCCAAGCTCGTTTTCACCGCGGAACTGGATAGTGAAATAGGTGGTTCCACAATTATCAGTAGCGTAAAAGCCGTAGGGCTTGCCGCAGGTTGTGGAGCCAATCTGAATGACCTCGACACCCACGCCACGCAGGCTGTTGATGATGGACTCGCTGGCGGAACAGGTGCCCGGACCCGTGAGCACAAAAACCCGTGAAAGGTCTAGTGTAGGTAGTGTAGTGCCTGCTGTTAGCGAAAATCCGCCCGGGCTGACTGTGTGAAAGCCGATCGGGACGAGCGGCTGTCCGGTGACCGGGTTCGTTACCGGGTGCTTGTCATTAAAGGTCAGCAACTCAAATGTGCGTCCCGCCGTGGGCACTGCTCCGGCGATCATGTAGGAGAATTCACTCGCGATATCCAGAAAGCCGCCGCCGTTGTAGCGCAGGTCAATGATGAGGTCGGAGATATTGGCGGCTTGTAGCGTCGTTACCGCATCGAAAATTCCGCGTTCGGCTGTGGCGAGGTGATCGTTAAACAGCATGTAGCCGACAGGGCCGGAAGCGGTTGCGATGGTTGTCACGTTCTGTACCGGCGTCGATATCGTGATCGCCGAGACCATCGTGAACGAGCGGGTTGTTGCAGCACCCAGGTCACGGACGGTGAAATCATGCGACTCGCCTGCAGTCGCCGGGAAAAGGGCGGCATTCAGTGCGTCGACATCAATGCCATTAATGACGTCAACGCCGTCGACCGTCAGAATTTCCGCGCCGCGCGCAAGATTCACAGCTTCTGCGGGCGTCCCGGGGTCGGTGAAGGCCACCAGGATTTTTCGCGGTGGCGCTGTTTGCAGCAGGGCGAACAGCGTCCCGTAGCCGGCAGATGCGCCGGATTGTGACAGTGCGATCCATTCCTCGGTCGACAGCGAAAAGTGGAAGCGATCCTTGTCGTTTCCGGACGCCGTCACCGCCGTTGTGACCAAGCCATCAAAATAAACCGGTGTCGTGAAAAGTGACGGATCTCTATCGACAATTTCGCTGTACCACAAATACGTATTGTCACTGTAAGAGCGCAGGAAATTATTCTCGTCGGTCGAGGTTCCCTGGATATCGCTGCTGCCGGCCCGAGGTGCAGCACAGTGTCCCGCAAACGTTGATGCCGCCAGGAACACGCCGGCCGTCCAGCCAGTGGTCGTTCCGCCGCCGCCGCCGCCAACGAAACTATCGCCGCCGCCGCCACCACCGCAGGCACCTAAACTGCCCATAATCACCAGTGAGACGAGAATGTTGATCGTTCGTCCTGTTTTGCCGTGACCTCGGCTATTGCGGAGGGATGACATTTTATCGTCCATACTTGCTTCCTTCGCTGGCTCACAATTCTTTTTGACATCATACTCCGTGCCTGCATTGAGACACGGGAATACGTCAAAAGTTTGACCGTCTGCACTGAATTTTCGCGTTGTATCGGTCCGGCAAGGCGACGTACGATAGCGTGCTCGCTGGATAAGGAATCCGTAATGTCACTCGGAAGTATCATCATCAAGCGCCGTTTCATTGGTCCGCCCAACTCTGCCAATGGTGGCTATGCATGCGGGCGCATTGCCGCGTTCATTGACGGCAGCGCGGAAGTGACGTTGCGTCGACCACCACCAATCGATCAGGAAATGACGGTTCGTGAGGAGTCGGACGGATCGGTGGCGATGTACGACGGCGAGACCCTGATCGGTAGCGGTGAATCGATATCTTTCGCTTCCGTGCCGATCAATGCGCCTACGTTTGATCAGGCCAGTAAGGCAGCACAGCGAACTTTCGATGCATCGCTGCACACGCTGCCCACCTGCTTTGTCTGCGGTCCACAGCGTGATCCGGGGGATGGGCTGCGTATCCATGTCGGGCCGATCGATCCGCAGGACAAACAATGGCATGGTGTTCTGGCCGCACCCTGGGTTGCCGGTGAAAATCTTGCAGACGATGAAGGTATCGTCTTGCCCGAGTTTGTCTGGGCGGCGCTCGACTGCCCGACCGCTTATGCGTGCAGTTCACCGGCAGGCATGCGTCACATCTTGCTCGGGCGGCAAACCGTGGAGATTCTGCGGCGGCCGTCCGTGGCCGAGAGATGCATTATTGCCGCGCAGGAAATATCCCATGACGGCCGAAAATCGTATGCGGCAGCGACCCTGTTTGGCGAGGAGGGTGATGCCATCGCCTTTTGCAAAGCAACCTGGATCGAGGTCGAACCGCACGTCCACAAAGGCGCCCTGAAGTAGGCCAGGGATGCTCCAATACATTTGCGGCCGGAGATCAGCCTCAGCGGGTCGCGCCTCAGGTCCGAAAGAATGCATAAGTCAAAGTGTCCCCAGCCATCCTGGCGATCGACGTCGTATTTCGACCCGCGCGGTTCATACTCGATTGCTCTGCAGCTCTCGGGTATCCTCCGGCCACGTTAGAGTCCGTCAAAAGAGGTAGTGGACATGTCGTCAGGACGAATTTCGATCTCCCTGTTTGTGGGTCTTTTCGCGACAGTGCTGGTGGCAATGCCGCTGCAGGCAGCCGAGCCGATCCGCCATACGGTCAGTGCCGAAGGCCAGCCGATCGCGGTATGGGAAAAAAGCGCTGCAGGCGCTAACGAGGCCATCTTGCTGGTTCACGGTCGCACCTGGAGTGCGTTGCCCGATTTTGACCTGCAGGTCGACGGCGAGGAATTGTCTCTCATGGACGGGCTGGTTGCCGAGGGATATGCCGTTTACGCGCTTGACCTGAGAGGTTACGGCGAGACGCCCCGCGACGAGAGCGGCTGGCTGAACCCCGGACGTGCCGCTGATGATGTCAATATTGTACTCGACTGGATTGCAACGGCTGGCGAGTGGCGGACAAAGCCACACCTGTTCGGCTGGTCCTTCGGTTCGACTATTTCACAGCTCGCGGCACAACGGCGCCCGGATCGCATTGCGTCGCTCACGTTGTATGGTTATTGGCATGACCCGGATGCCAAATTCCCGGAGGATGATGCTGACCTGGAGCTCGCACGCGAAATAAATACAGCGGAGGCTGCCGCCAGCGACTTTATCGTTCCCGGTTCGATCAGTGACAAAGCGATTGCTGCTTACGTCAAGCAAGCGCTTGCAGCCGATCCGGTCAAGACCGATCTGCGCGGTTTCTCCGATTACAACGCCCTCGATCCGTCCTTGCTGACCATGCCGACATTGGTCATGCATGGCATGCACGATCCGTTGGCGCCGCCGGAAAATCTTGTGAAGCTGTACACGCGCATCAAGACCGGCCATAAACAGTGGGTGAGCGTGCCGGGGGGCGATCATGCTGCATTCCTGGAATCGCCGCGCGCTTACTTCATCAACGAACTGGTGGCCTTCATGAAAGGGGCCAGCCTGTAGGCAACGAGGATTGCGGTTGTGAACGCGAACGTCCAGATTCGATTGAGTCATTTATCGCGCAGCTTTCAGGAGGGCGAGCAACGGCATGTTGTCCTGCAAGACCTCAGCGCTGATTTTGCCGCGGGGGAGACGGTTGCTCTGCGCGGCCGCAGCGGCTCCGGAAAATCGACACTGCTGAACCTCATCAGCGGCATTGATGCGCCCGACAGTGGCCGCATAGAAATTGCCGGTCTCGATATTACCGCGATGTCGGAACGTGACCGTACGCTGTTTCGTCGTGTTCACATTGGTTTCGTTTACCAGGCGTTCAACCTGGTGCCGACACTGACAGTGGCCGATAACATCCGCCTGGTGCTGGAACTCAACAACGTCGAGGAAGCGTACGCGTCGCTGCGCATTGAGGAACTACTGGCGGCCGTCGGGCTTGCCAATCGAAGCGCCAGCTATCCGGATGTGTTGTCCGGCGGGGAGCAACAACGGGTTGCTATTGCGCGTGCGCTGGCACACAGGCCGCGTATCGTGCTGGCCGATGAGCCGACGGGCAATCTTGATGACAGTACCGCCGCCGATGTTTTGACATTGCTCGACGATCTGGTCCGCGAGCAAGGCGGCACGATGATCGTCGCGACACACAGCGCGAAAGTGGCGGCATTCTGCGACCGAGTTCTTGAGCTGCAAAACGGACAATTGCTCGCGGATTCAGGTCACGGCTGATGCCGGTGCTCTACAAAGCCAGTTTCGGTTACCTGTTACGGCATCCCTGGCAGCTGGGTCTGGCGTTACTGGGCATTTGCGTGGGTGTCGCGGTCATTGTCGCCGTGGATCTCGCCAACAGCAGTTCGCGCAAGGCGTTTTTGTTGTCGATGAACACGATCAACGGGGAAGCGAGCCACCAGATTGTCGCGGGTCCGGGTGGCGTTGACGAAAATCTCTATGTGCGCCTGCGTGTGGAGGAGGGCGTGCAAGACATTGCACCGGTTATTACGGGTTATGCGGACGTAAACGATCAAACGTTGCAAGTTCTCGGTGTTGACCTGTTCGCAGAGAGAACATTTCGCGCCTATACGTTGCCTGCAGCAGGCAGCTCCGGCGCTCGGTTCGCTCTGCACGAAACCACCTTTCGGGACTTCCTGACGAAACCCGGCGCCGTGCTGATGTCAACGGCTGCCGCAACCAGCCTGGGTCTTTCTGGCGGTGACAACTTCACGATTACTACCGCCGGCAAGGACTATCCGGCAGTACTTGTTGGTACGACGAACGCACACGGCAGCTCTGCTGCGATTGGCAGTCTTCTGGTGGTCGATATTGCCACGGCGCAACATTGGTTCAACAAAGTCGGCTATCTCTCGCACATTGATGTGCGTTTGCGCGCCGATCAGGATACGGCGGCAACGATTCGTGCCGCCTTGCCGCCCGGCACCCAGCTTCTGTCTGCCGAGAGCAGGACGCAATCGATTACTGAAATGAGTGCTGCGTTCATGACCAACCTGACGGCCATGAGCCTGCTCGCATTACTCATTGGCACCTTCCTGATCTACAACAGTGTCAGCTTTGCCGTTTTACAGCGCCGCAAGCTGATTGGCGTGCTGCGGGCACTTGGGCTGACGCGCAGGGAGACGTTTGCACTGATTGTGGCCGAAGGGGCGGTACTCGGATTGGTGGGTGCTGCTTTGGGCGTGGTGCTGGGCGTGTGGCTCGGTGAGCAGTTGCTGCTGCTGGTGTCGCAGTCAATCAATGACCTGTATTTTCGCGTCACGGTGACGGATGTTGACGTCAGCCCGTGGTCCCTGCTGACCGGACTGGTCGTCGGCGTCGGCGCAACCGGCTTGGCCGCGATCGTGCCTGCGATAGAAGCAGCGGGATACCGGCCGCAGCTGTCACTGGCGCGTTCCGTGCTTGAACATCGCAGCCGACGCCTGTTGCCGCGGATTGCGGTCGCGGGGCTGGTTGCCGCTGCCGCGGCGCTTATCATTCTGCCACTATCGGGCACCTCGTTGCTGGCCGGCCTTACCGCCATGTTCTTGTTGATCCTGGGATTTGCGCTGTGCATCCCAGTGATTGTGGACGCCGCTTCGCGATTGTCCGCCGGGTTTGCAGGACGATTGGGTGGCATCACGGCGAGACTCGCCGTCAGGGATATCAGTGCTTCACTCAGTCGCACCGGTGTCGCAATCGTCGCGCTGGCCGTTGCTGTATCCGCGACCGTCGGCGTGAGCGTCATGGTGGACAGCTTCCGCGTCGCCGTCAGCGCATGGATCGGCAATTCGCTGCGTGCGGATATTTACGTGGGCGTGCCGGGCGGTTCCCTGGATCTCGAACTGGTCGATGACATTGGCCATTTGCCGGGAGTGGCGGAGATCAGCAGCAGCCGGCGAATCTGGCTGGAGATGCCGGCAGGCCGTACCCGGCTGCTGGTGATCGACCGTGCGGAGTCAGGGCATGGCGGCACGGAGTTGCTCGATGCCGAGCCCGAAGCGACATGGCGCTCATTTGAAGAGGAGGGTGCCGTGGTCGTTTCCGAGCCGTATGCCTATCGCAACGACGTCGGTCAGGGCGACACGCTCGTGCTCAATACGCGCGAGGGACCACAGGCTTTCAACATCGCGGCCACCTACCGCAGCTACGATGCCAACCAGGGCACGGTCCTGATGAGCCGTCGCACCTATCAGCGCCATTGGCAGGATGATGCCATCGATTCAATCGGCATCTACCTGGCGGCAGACGCATCGTTGCAAACGGTCATGGATCGAATGCGTGAGCTCAGTCAGGGGCGGCAAGCCTTGTACATGCGCTCGAATCGCGACCTGCGGGACTTGTCGCTGCAGATATTCGATCGCACCTTCGTGATTACCGATGTCCTGTACTGGCTTGCTGTTGGCGTGGCCATTATTGGCATTCTCGGCTCGATGCTGGCGTTGCAACTGGAGCGTGCGCGGGAATTTGCCATCCTGCGTGCCATTGGCATGACACCGTGGCAGCTCGGCAGCATGGTGACGTTGCAATCGGGCCTCATTGGTCTGATCAGCGGGCTCGCAGCGCTGCCGCTGGGGCTCCTGATGGCCTGGGTGCTCATCGATGTCATCAACCGGCGTTCGTTCGGCTGGCAGATGGATATGAGCATTGCTCCGTCGTTCCTGCTCACGGCACTGGCGTTGTCGACCGGGGCTGCCCTGGTTGCCGGTTTGTATCCTGCCTATCGGGCGGCCAGCGCCCGGCCGGCCCTGGCAATGCGTGAGGAATAACATGAAGAAAGTTATGTTATGCGTTTTATTAATACTATTTTTTGTGTTTTTTAATGCCACTGCGCCGCCGCCGGTCGCTGGCAGAGCTGAGTCGCCCGGGTTTGCACCGGGATCTCCACGTCTGGCCAGCTTGCTCGGTGCTGAGGGGGCGCAAGGCTATCGACAAGCGCTCGCCCCAAGGCAGTTCAGGTTTCCGGAAGATCACGGTCCGCACCCTGAATACCGCAATGAATGGTGGTATGTCACCGGCAACCTGGACGGCGAGAACGACGAGCGCTTCGGTTTCGAGCTGACGCTGTTTCGTTTCTCGCTGACACCCGAGGCAGCAGCGGACGATTCTGGCTGGCGCAGCAATCAGGTCTTCATCGGTCACTTTGCCATCACCGATCTGGCCGCGAATAAATTTCGGGTCGCGAGCCGGTATTCGCGCGGCAGCATGGGTCTCGCCGGCGCACAGTCTGACCCGTTTCGCGTCTGGCTCGAAGACTGGCATCTAAGCGGTGCCTCGGTCACCGGCCCCGATGGGCAAGTGGGCAATGCATGGCATCTGCGCGCCAACGACAAGGACATTGCCATCGACCTGCTGCTACGGTCGCGACAGTCACCGGTTCTTAACGGCGTTGACGGCCTGTCAAAAAAATCATCGACGCCCGGCAATGCATCGTATTACTACTCGATACCGCGTATGCAGACCAGCGGCACATTGCGCAGCGGCGATAAATCGTATGAAGTCAGCGGCCTTTCCTGGCTGGATCGGGAATGGGGCAGTGGCGGTTTGTCGCTCGACCAGCAGGGCTGGGACTGGTTTGCACTGCAACTGTCCGATGGCAGTAGCCTGATGTTTTACAACCTGCGAAAGATTGATGGTACGCGTGACGAATTCAGTGCGGGTACCTTCATCGCGGCCGATGGGACGGCCACGGCGCTTTCCCGCGACGATGTTGCCATTGATGTGCTCGATACCTGGGACAGCCCTGCGGGCGGCCGCTATCCAATGGCCTGGCGCATGACCATCGGAGCTCACGATCTGAGCCTGCGCATTACGCCGATAATGCGTGGGCAGGAATTGACCACACTGGTGCGTTACTGGGAAGGGGCGGTGGATGTGGAGGGCGAGTACCGCGACACCGCCATACGCGGGCGTGGCTATGTCGAGCTGACAGGCTATGCTGCGGACCCGGGCTAGGGGCTGGTCAGGAGCGCTTGAAGCGGCTCAGGAAACCTCCGCCTGACGACTCATCTTCATCGTCTTCAGGAGGACGATCGAATTTCAGGGCCTTCAGCGTTGCGGTCATTGAAGAGCCAAATTGATTCTCAATGGGTGTTAGCGGTGGAGCATTTTTCTCGGGCAACTCACTCGCCTCGACCGAAGTCTGTTTGGGATTGGCCGCAACGGTTTTCTTTTCCACGGCGCCGGGCGCTTGCGTGGGCGTCTCTTGCATCGCTTTGAGCATTGCAAACCGTCGCAATGCCGATGCATTGATGTCCGGGGTGAGTGGCGCATTGTCGGGCGTAATTGATGCGGATGAAACGGCAGGGTCGTCTGTCTTGTCCGCGGGCGCCTGAGCGGGGTTTGAGTCGGCTGATTCGTTCTCTGCCTCGCTCGGTGTGTCCTCCAAGGCAAGTTCTGGCGGCATGTCCGGATCATTGGCGGAGTCTTCCGCTGCCATGGCAGCCACTGCTGCGGCCATTTGGCTGAATTCCTCGCCAAACAGGGTTTCGGCCGCAACGTCATCGATCTCTTCGAGTGACTTGGCACTGCCAAGGTCAGCCGCAAGTCGGTCGAGTTTGGCGCGGTCTGCTGCCGCCTGCTTTTTGGCTTCCTCATCGTCATCCACGTTGCTGGTCGGGTTTTTCTCCTCCAGTAGTGCTTCAGCCTCTTGCTGGTTTTCTTGCAGGCAGTGGTCGAGCGTTATCCTGGGGAGATTCGGTACATCGGCGGTCGTCGCACGATTCGATGCAGACGCTGCCGTCGTTGCCTCTTCTGCTGCAGCGGTCGCTGTTTCTGCTTCCAAATTCAGCTCAATGGGGCCTTTGCGAGCCGTTGCCATTGCGGACTCGAACGCCTGAATATCGGGTTTGCGAAGCGTTTGGGTGCTTCCTGTATCGGCGCTCGGCACTGCCGGTGGCACGGGTTGTATGCGCATTGAATCCGACAGTGTCGGTATGTCCGTGTTGGTTTCGCGGCTGTCCGGTGCTGTTTTTTCCGCAGCGGGCTGGGCTGCCACCGGCGCTGCCGCAGCCTCCGGAACCTCAGCTTGTGGCGATGATGGTTGCGGCATCTGATCTTGCAGACCAAGCGGCACGGGCGCGATGTCCTCAATGCGAGGAGGAAGCACGTCGAGTACCTGCAGTAGATGCGTATCCGGACGCAGCGCATCGTCGAGTTCCTTGATGTCCGCAGGATCGACGTGGGTCTTTGTCAGCGCTTCGGGGACCTGCGGCATGATAAATCTATGACTGCTTTTGGGCGCAGCGGCTTGCGTGACCGTTTCGATGGATAAACTGGCGGCTGGGTCTACGCCGGCTTGCCCAGGCAATGCCTCGACACCCGGTAAGGTGTCCTGAATCAAGTGCGGAATGGCTTCTTTCGCAGGCTCATCCGGCAAGGACGCCGTTGTCGCCGGTGCCCCGCCATGCGCGGCATTTTCCGCAGCAGGTTCAATGGCAAATTCCTTGCGGGCGATCCGTTCGACCAGGCTTGCGGAGATGGTTTTCGTTTTTTCCTCGGCTGCGGCTTGCAACACGGCTTCGCAGAGATTGTTGATGACGCGTGGGCTTCCACCGGTGCAGCGATAAATCATATCGGCGGTACCACTTTCAAGGAGTTCTGCAATCTTGCCGCCAGCGGCCGCAAATCGATGGGCAAGATATTCCTGCACCTCAGCGGCACTAAACGACTGCAATGCAAGTTGCAGGCTGGTGCGTTGTTTGGTCCGTGTCAGTACGTCCGCGTTGAGCTGGTCATTGAGTTCGGCCAGGCCCATCAGCACAATGCTGGCGCCGCTTGCGCCACCGGCATCTACGGACGTGAGGGTTTCGAGTTCGGCGATCGCATCAGAGCCGATGCGCTGAGCATCTTCGACAATGATGAACACACGCGTCCCCTGCTCCTGCCACTCTTTGAGACGTTGCTTGAATTCGGTAAAACGTTGAATGGTGCCGGCCGGCTGCTGATGGACACCGAGTTCGCACAGCAGAAGCTCAAGAACCTCATCGTGTTGCAGCTTGATGCGCGCAATTCGCGCGACCACTTGCTTGCCAGGAATGTCCTTAAGGGCGGCTTCAACCAGGGTGGTTTTGCCGCTGCCCACCGGGCCGGTCACGGTGACCACGGTATCGGTGGACGACAGGGCATACGTCAGGCGAGCTCGAATTTTCGCCTGCTGTGAGCCCATGAAGATTTCGGCGCCATCAGGATAGTTGCCGAAAACGTTGTTCGTTAAAGAAAAATAGTCTTTATACATAACAGCTTAACGCTTTTTTTGAATGTAATTGATGACGATCAATCCGGACCCGTAAGACAGTTTGCGGCCTGCGTCAAATGAATGCATGGCCTTATGTCACAGAATGCGATAAGCACTGCTTGCGACGCCCGCACGGCGCAGCTTCCGAAGCCGCACAATGACGCCAGGCCAACGCTGCAGCGGCCCACCGGCACGGCAAATTGGCGCGCGGTATAGTGGCGCCGAGGTGACCCGGCGGTCTCATACCCGGGCAGGTACAAATGACGATTCGCATACTCTCCCTAACGGTCAATCCGGACCGGCCGACGACGGAGACATTTATCGGCTTTCACCGGGCCGGCCTGACCATCACCGTAGTTTGCCCGCCGGAGCATCCGCATCATTCGCTGTTGCGCGACGCGGGCGTGCCTACCCTGGACCTGCGTTTCGAGCGGAAAATCGACTTCAAGGCAATATTCGCACTGCGTGCAGAACTCAAGCGGGGCCGGTACGACATCGTTCATACCTATAGCAACAACGCGCTTAGCAATACTTTGCTTGCAGCGGGGGGACTGCCAATCAAGATCGTCGCCTATCGCGGCATTGTCGCAGCGGTGGGTTTTCTCGATCCAGTATCCTGGCTGCGTTACCTCAATCCGCGCATTGACCGAATCATCTGTGTGTGTGACGCGATTCGTGACCATTTCCTCAACATGCGGCCCAAATTCCTGCGCATGCCGGCGGAGCGGCCGGTCACCGTATACAAGGGTCACAAGCTCGAGTGGTATACGGCGGAGCCCGCCGATCTGTCCGAGTTCGGCATACCGGATGGCGCATTCGTCATTGCCTGCATCACCAACAACCGGCCACGCAAAGGGCTGCAATATCTGGTTGCAGCAATGGCGTTATTGCCGTCCGATATTCCCGCCCATTTGCTCCTTGTCGGACGCATGCGAGGCAAGACCCTTGATCGAGCGATCGAGAACAGTCCGCTGAAAGAACGCATTCATCGCCCCGGTTTTCGCCATGACGCGCCCGCCCTCAGTGCGGCATCGGACGTGTTCTGTTTGCCATCCGTGAAGCGCGAGGGATTGCCGCGATGCGTGATCGAAGCCATGGCGTACCGTGTACCGCCGATTGTGACGAATTCCGGGGGCAGCCCCGAGCTGGTCATGGATGGCAAAAGCGGGCTTGTCGTGCCGGTCCGCGATGCCCCGGCGATCGCTGCTGCGATTGAAACGCTGTACCGCGATCCGGAATATCGGGCAAGACTGGGTGAAGGTGCACGTGAGCGCATCGCCAGCGACTTCCGCATTGAAGATACGGTGACCAGGATTATTGCCGTGTACCGGGAACTCGTCCCCGATGCGCACAGCACGTAATATTGTGGCGCTTTGCCTGCCTGCCGACGCGGGCGAAACAAATTGACTGTCAAGCCGGTCTGTTAAGTGATGCCCGGGCAAATGCCCGGGCCGGATTCAGGGGAATCAACATGCAGCGTTCTTGGCTGAGAGCCATGGGTTTGAGTCTGGTTGGGGTCGTCTTTGCACCCATCGTGCTGGCCACCGAAAGCATCGACTGGCACCACTGGGAAATTGAAGCCTTCGAAAGAGCGAAAGCCGAAGACAAGATCATCCTCGTTTCGGTCGGCATGGAAGGCTGTGCCGCCTGCGGTCGCATGGAAGCCCTGACTTACACGGACAGTGGCGTCATAGAGCGCATCAACAAGAATTTCATTGCAATTGAAGTCGATGCGGAGGCAAGACCGGATATCGGTGAGCGCTATTCTGACTGGGCATGGCCCGCAACAATTTTCATGGCCCCGGACGCGACCCAGGTGCTGGCCATTCGTGGCAATCGACTGCCGAGGAATTTCAAACCCATTCTGGATGACCTGATTGCGAAGCAGGCCGCCGGTAAACTCGAACCCGATCCCAAGTCACCGTATGCCGCGCCACCGGCTCCGGCCGAAACGGAACTCACGCGTGTACGCGACGATCTGCGGGCACAACTCGATCGCTCGCTGAATCGAAAATACGGCGGCTGGGGTCGAAGTGGCATTGGTGGGGAGCAAAGCGGTTCGAGATTGCGACACCTCTACATGCGCGCTCACATGTATGACGATGCGGAACTGCAAGCACTCGCACTGAAAGGGTCCGCCGGTTTCCTGAATTCGATCGACCGGGTCTGGGGTGGGGTGTACATCGCCTCGTTCCCGGCGGAGATGGAAGTGCCGGAACGCTTTGCCGGGCTGCGAGCCATCCCTGAGAAGCGCATCCTGGTGCAATCGAATGCCATCACCGCATTCGCATTCGGTTACCAACACACCAGTGAATATCGTTACCTGGATGGCATCGCAGAAGTCGATCGTTATCTGCGCAACTGGATGATGGCGCCGGACGGCACTTTCTATACGAACCAGAAGAGTGAGCCGCCCGATTTGCCGCGCAACATGTCGACTCACGATTACTGGTTGCTGGACAGCGATGCCAAGCGTCGCGCCTACGGTACGCCGCCTGTTGATCACGCGATTTACACGGACAAGAACGGCGAGGTGATCACTGCCTACGTATTCGCCTACGAGGCCACCGGCAACGAGGCCTACCTCGCGACTGCAGAGAAAGCTGCACGTGCCATTCTGGACAAGCGATTGCGACCGGAAGGATGGGTTGTGCAGGCGATGCCAAATGAGGCCGCAGACAACGATGTGCGCATGCGCCCGTTAGTGACGGATGAGAAACCGTTTTTGACTGCCCAGGTGTGGTTCGGTACGGCGTTACTCGCATTGCATCGCGCGAGCGGTGAGACCGAATGGCTGGCAGCGGCCGACGTGATCGGCAAGGCGACTCTTGAGCAACTGCACGACGATAAGGTGGGTGGATTTTATGCCACGGTACCGGATGCGACTGCAGCGATCATTGCGCCGCGCAAACCCTTTGAAGGCAATGGAACGGCCGCCAGTTTTTACTACGATCTCTGGCTTTATACCAAAGACGATACTTACGCCAGTGTGGCGGAGGATGCGCTTCGGGCCGTTGGCCAGCCGGACATCATTCGTCGCGAGGGTCGCATAGCGGGTGAATTCGCCGTTGCGCTGGAGAAAGTCACGACGAAATACGTGGAGTTCTCGGTGGTCGGGGACAGGAGTCACCCAAACGCGAAGGCGCTGTTCGATGCGGGCCTGGACGTCTTCGAGCCGCGTAAAGCGCTGCATTACGAAGCACCCGGCCGCTATCCGGATCGCGGCATGCCCTCGATGTACATCTGTAATCCGGATATGTGCTCGATTCCCATTACCGATCCGGCACAAGTGCAGAAGCAGGCTGTCGCGTTCCGCGCACCGGCCAACTCCGGCTGAGACCTGCCTTAGCGGATAAATTTTCCCTCTTAGGATATATTCGGCAGTCGCGCCTCGGGAGACGCTCCTACAGCGGTGCCAATAGAATACTGTAGGAGCGTCTCCCGAGGCGCGACTGTCGAAATCTATTTTTCAGGGAATAATAATGTCCGTATCCAAAACAACTAGAGCCACCTTCCGCCCCCTGGTTTTTGCCCTCCTGGTATCAAGCATCTGGCCTTGCACCAGCGTTGCCAAAGAAATCGTCGATCCGTCGACATTATCCGCCGTCGAGTGGCGTCTCATCGGCCCCTTCCGGGGCGGTCGCGTCACCACAGTTACCGGCGTTGCCGACGAGCCGATGCTTTATTACATGGGCGCGGCGGGAGGCGGTGTCTGGAAAACGGAAAACGCCGGCGCCACCTGGGAAAACATATCGGACGGTGATTTCGCGGTGGGCACGATCGGGGCGGTCGCGGTATCGGCGTCGGACCACAACGTGCTGTATGTCGGCACTGGCGAGTCACCCATTCGTGGAGTGACGACGAGCCACGGCAATGGCGTGTACAAATCGACGGATGCGGGCAAGACCTGGACGCACGTTGGTTTGGATAACGCGGGACAGATCTCGCGAATCGAGATCCACCCCGCAAATCCGGACATTGCGTTCGTTGCGGTGCAGGGCACGATCTGGGGGCCGAGCAAGGAACGCGGAATTTTTCGCACCGTCGATGGCGGCAAGACCTGGTCTCACGTCCTCGCCGTCAGCGACATGGCCGGTGCATCGGATCTCAGCATGGATCCGACCAACCCGCGCATTCTTTACGCGGCGATGTGGAACCACGGCCGTAAACCGTGGTTCATTCATTCCGGGGGAGAGGACGGCGGCATTTACAAAACGACCGACGGTGGCGATAACTGGAGCAAGCTCGAAGGCGGCTTGCCGAAAATGGTGGGCAAGATCGGCGTTGACGTCTCCGCCAGCAATCCGCAGAGAGTCTACGCCATCATTGAGGCGGAGCCGGAAGAGGGCGGTCTCTACCGCAGCGATGATGCCGGTGAAACCTGGGAGTTGATCAACGGTCATCGCGTGCTGCATACACGCGCCTGGTATTACAATCACATCACCGCGGATCCCGTGGACGAAGACACGGTGTGGGTGATGAACGTGCCCCTCATGAAATCCGTTGATGGCGGCAAAAGCTGGGAAAAAATCAGCACGCCGCACGGCGATCATCACGATCAGTGGATTAACCCGCACGACAACCGCATCATGATCAATGCCAATGATGGCGGTGCGACCATTACGTTCGATGGCGCGAAGACCTGGTCCAGCATCAGCAATCAGCCGACCGCACAGTTCTACCGTGTCGTCACAGACAATCTTTTCCCCTATCGAATTTACGGCGGCCAGCAGGATAATTCGACCGTTGCAATCGCCAGTCGATCATTCGATGGTGGCATTGGGGCCAACGACTTCTTTGCAGTGGGTGGCGGCGAAAGTGCGCATATTGCGTTCGACCCGGACGATCCGCGACTCATCTACGCGACGACTATTAATGGCACACTGACGGAGTACGATCGCGACACTGAAATACAGCGCTCGATCATTCCGTATCCGGAGATGGTCTATGGCAAGGACGCGCGAGATCTCAAATACCGGGCAAACTGGAACCCGCCGGTTGCCCTTTCCCCGCATGATCCGAGTGTTATTTATTACGGCACGCAGATGGTATTGCGAAGTTCGGATCGTGGTACGACGTGGACCGAGATGAGTCCCGACCTGACGCGCAACAATCCGGACAGACAGGGCCGCAACGGCGGCCCACTGACACCGGAGAATGTCGGCGCAGAGTTTTACAACACAATTTTTTACATCGTCGAGTCGCCAACGGAGCAAGGTACGATCTGGGTAGGCAGCGATGACGGGCTGGTGCATTTGACGCGCGATAACGGCGAGTCATGGCTTGATATTTCGCCCAGACATCGGGGTGAAGCGATGATCAATTCGATCGAGCTTAGTCCGCACGACCCGGGCACAGCTTACATCGCGGTGGCCGCATACAAGCTCAACGATTTCCGGCCGTACATCTATAAGACGAGCAACTATGGCAAGCGCTGGAAGCGCATCGATGACGGACTGCCGAAAGACACCTTCGTTCGCGTCGTTCGTGAGGATCCCGCACGGCAAGGGCTTCTCTATGCGGGTACCGAGGCAGGTATGTTCGTCTCATTCAATGACGGCGATGACTGGCAGTCGCTGGCGCTGAATCTTCCGCCGGTACCCATCACGGATTTGCGGATTCGGCATGACAATCTTGTTGCCGCCACACAGGGCCGCGCATTCTGGGTGCTCGATGACCTGTTTACTATCCGGCAAGCGGCACGAGGTATCGCTGAGAAGTCACTGCATGTATATGCACCGGACACGGTGTACATGTTCGGCGGCGGCGGCTCCGCCGGCGATCTCGAAGGCGAAAATCCGTCAAGCGACGTGCCGCTCTATTATTATCTTCGCGACGAACTGGAAAGCCCGCTGAGCATTGACATCCTCGACAGTTCGGGACAAGTGGTAAGGCATTTCTCCAGCGAGGAAAGCGACCATGATCGTTGCCGCATTGGCAACATGGATCCACGGCGCCCGTTCGAAATCGAGTATCCAACAACGGACAAGGGCCTGAACAAATGGGGCTGGGACCAGCATCGAGAGAGCATTCGCTGCATTCCGGACATTGCCTTGTTCGCCGGCTTTAGCGGTCCGACGGTGCTCCCGGGTAATTACAGCGCACGCATCAGCATCGGTGATTTTGCCGAGACCGTCGAGTTCACCTTGACGCAGGACCCACGGTCAACGGCCAGTGCTGCCGAGGTGAGTGATTGGGGTTCCCGCCTGAGCGAAGTGAGTGAACTCATGAGCACCATCCTGACGCGCCTTGATGACCTGCGAACCGCCAGGGATGACATACAGGGCCTGATGGACGATAACAATGAGGACGAAGAGATTCGCGAGTCCGGCCGGGTTGCCATCGAACGCATTGGTGAGTGGGAAGCGAAAATTACACAACTCAAACACCAGACCTACGAAGATGAAGACGGTTGGGAAACCATGCTCGCCGGCCAGCTTCGGTATCTGCTGGACGTCATCGATGATACCGGTGCGCCAGTGACCGAAGGAGCGGTAACCCGCCTGCGTGACCTGCAAGCGGAATGGTCGGCACGCGAAGCGGAGCTGCGCAGTATTACGGAGGAAAATCTGCGACCCATTAATGCCTGGGCACGGGAGAAGGGCATTAATCATGTACGATTGCCGTAGACCTGAACAAGAAAGGTAAGTCGACATGCCGACGTTTGTTGACCCCCTGAAGCGAGCCATCCAGACGGCGCCTGAGCGCATCGCGATTATTTTCGAAGACCAGCGCATTACGCACCGGCAACTGTGGTCGCGTTGTTGCAGGCTTGCGGCAGTCTTGCAGGAAAAGGGCGCCAAACCCGGCGATCGCGTGGCGATTCTCGCGGCGAACTGTTCGCAATATATTGAGGCATACATGACGATACCGGCGGCCGGGTTTGTCATTGTGCCTCTCAACACGCGTCACGCCGAAGCGGAATTGCGTTATGCACTGGAGGACGCCGGCGCGAGGATTTTACTGATCGACCGTGATCCGGGTTCGTTGAGCGATCTCGTTGAATCCGTCGTGATGATTCCCGAAGAGTACGATGCATTGCTTGAAGCCGCAGGGGAGGCCGAACTCGGCGTCGGCGTGACCGAAGACAACCTGGCTGGATTGTTCTACACCGGAGGCACGACCGGCGCATCAAAAGGCGTGATGCTTTCACACCGCAATCTGATCGCAAATGCATTTCAATTCATGACTGCGTCGCCACCCAGCCCGGACGACATTTTCCTGATCATGGCACCACTGTTTCATGCCGCAGGGTCGAACGGCGTTCTGGGTGGCATCTGGTCGGGCAGTTGCCAGATACCGTTAAAAGTATTCGATCCATCGGTTGCGCTCGATCTGATTGCAGAGCATAAGGTCAGTCACACGCTGGGAGTCCCGGCAATGATCGCCGCGATTGCCGAGGAACAACTTAAGACACCGCGCAATACCGGATCGGTGCGCATGGTTGCCCACGGCGGGTCGCCGATCGCCACAGAAGTCATACGGCGGGCACTGCAGGGGTTTCCCAATGCAGAGTTTGTGGAAGTCTACGGCACGACCGAAACCGGGCCGCTGCTGACGGCCTTGCGCAATGAAGAGACGTTTCTGGATGTGGAGCGGGGCCGGTCCTGTGGGCAATCTCTCATTGGCGTGCAATTGAAAATTGTCGATGACTCCGGGGTTGAACTGGAGCAAGGAGAGGTTGGTGAAGTGGTAGCGCGCGGAGCCAACATCATGCAGGGCTACTGGAAAAAACCCGAGCTGACCGATGAGGTGTTGCAAGACGGTTGGTACCGTACCGGTGATCTCGGACGTATGGATGATGAGGGTTATCTGTTTATCGTTGATCGTGCCAAGGATATGATCGTCAGCGGTGGGGAAAACGTGTATTGCTCCGAGGTCGAGGAAGTGCTTTACAAACACCCCGCCGTTCTCGAAGCGGCCGTGTTTGGTATTCCCGATGAGAAATGGGGCGAGACAGTGCATGCGGTTGTTGTGCCTCGTGAGAAAGTCACGGCTGATGAACTCATCGAATTTTGCAGAGAGTATATTGCCGGCTACAAACTGCCGAAAAGCATCAGTTTCTCTGCTGCAGAACTGCCGAAATCAGGACCGGGAAAAATCCTCAAACGCAAACTTCGCGCGCCGTTCTGGGAGGGTCGCGACAGTCAGGTGAATTGATGTCGAACGCATCGGCATTGATGATTTTCCGAAAACCACACGGATCACGAAGCGCCTTCTGATTATGACTGCAATGACTCCCAGCACATTACGCATCGGTTATCGCTACCGCCCGAAACGACTCGCGCCACAATACGATGCGATCGTCATTGGTTCCGGCATGGGTGGCCTGACCACCGCGGCGCTGTTAAGCGAACTCGGCTGGAAGGTGTGTGTGCTTGAGCAGCATTACACGGCCGGCGGTTACACCCATTCCTACGAACGACATGGTTACGAATGGGATGTTGGCGTCCATTATATCGGCGACGTCGGTAAGCGAACCCGTACTCGACGGATGTTTGATTTCCTGTCCAGTGGCAAACTCAAATGGGCACCCATGGATGCGGAGTACGATCGTTTCTACATCGGTGACAAGGTCTTCAGCGCCATCGCAGGCAAGAAGGCCTTTCGCGACAACCTCGTGACGTCATTCCCTGCCGAAGAGAAGGCCATTGATGCGTACATGGAGCTGTTGGCGGACGTCAGTGGCGCATTGTCGGTACACAGCATGGGCAGGGTGTTAAAGCCGTGGCAACAGTCTGTAGCAGCACCGTTCATGAAAATGCGCACCCCCGCCAGCATGTATCGCAATACCTACGACGTTCTGAGCGAGCTTACCGATAACCAGGATTTGATCGCGGTTCTGTGCGGGCAGTGGGGTGACATCGGTCTGCCGCCCAAGCAGTCGGCATTTATGATGCACGCAATGATTGCGCGTCATTACCTGTACGGCGGTTACTATCCGATCGGCGGGAGTTGGCGTATTGCCGACAGCATTATCCCGATGATTCAAAAGGGCGGCGGCGAAGTGTTCACCTATGCCAGGGTGAAACGAATTCTCGTTGAGAACGGCAAAATTGCCGGCGTCGCGATGAAAGACGGTCACCGAATCGAGTGTCCCTGTGTCATTTCCTCGGCCGGTACTGACAATACGTTTAATCACCTGCTGCCCGCGGATGTCGTCGAGAAAACCGGTTACAGGAAACTGTTGCCGACCGTTCAGCCAAGTTTTTCCTATCTCTGCATTTACATCGGCCTTAAAGAAACGGCGCAACAACTCGGCTTGCCGAAGACAAATTTCTGGATTTATCCGCACAATGATTTTGATGCCGCCGTCGAGCAATTTGTGGCAGACAAGGATGCACCATTTCCTGTTGTCTATATTTCATTCCCGTCCGCGAAAGATCCTGACTACGAAAACCGCCATCCGGGCACAGCAACCATCGAAATCGTTGCACCCGCACCGTATAAATGGTTTGAAGAGTGGCAGGGGAGTACGTGGGGAAAACGCGGAGAGGATTACAATGAACTGAAAGAAAACTTTGGCGAGCGCCTGATGCAGCACCTGTACGACAAGCTGCCGCAGTTGCAAGGCAAGGTGGATTATTACGAAGTATCAACGCCGTTATCGACCGACTGGTTTGCCGGATACCAGCGCGGTGAGTTATACGGCCTGGATCACACCACGGAGCGACTGCAGCAGAAATGGCTGGGTCCGCGTACAAAGATCCCGGGACTGTGGCTTACCGGCCAGGACGTGCTCACTGCCGGCGTGACCGGTGCAATGATGTCCGGCATGCTAACCACCATGGCCATGGTGGGTATGCGAAAAATGACGCCGCTGATGAAACGCATTTACGCGTGATCACATAAGGCGCTAGCCAATGACCTCTGCATAGAGGCGATAGACATTCTGGCCCATCAGTTTTTCGAGATATCCTGCAGACATTCCGCGTGCTTTCAGGCCATCCCAAATCGTTTCCATACGCCGCGGTCCATTCAACTCGTGAAAATACAACGGCCAATGTGACGGATCGAAATTCTCGCCTTCTTCACGCTTTAATTCGGCAAGATACTCGTCGGTCATCTTCAGGCGGCGATGATCGCGATCACTGCCGATGCAGACGTGATCGATACCCGCGACGTTGATTGCATGTTCAATGTGCTCGTAGTAGACCGGCAATGCGTTCTCGATCTGGTGCGTCATGAAACCACGCATTTGTGTCACGCCAAACAGGCCGCCTTTGTCGGCGAGAGCGCGCAGATTTTCATCGGTTGTATTACGACGATGTTCGAACAGTGCTTTGCAGCAACTGTGTGAAATCATGACGGGTGCGTCCGACGCAGCAATGGTATCGGCCATGGTCTTCATGCTGGCGTGCGACAGATCGATCAACATGCCCACTGAATTCATTTTGTCGACGAGTTCGTGGCCGAACACGGTCAGGCCGGACCCGTTCGCTTCATAACAGCCGGCGGCGGCCCAGTTCTGGTAGTTGTAGGTTATCTGGCTGGAGCGGACGCCGAGGCCATAAAATACATCGACGTTATCCAGGCGTTTGCCAAATTGCGTCGAGTTCTGGAACAAATAGAAGAGGGCGATTTTTTCGTCCTTGCGTGCCTTGTCGATGCCGGCAACACGGGTGACCTTCGTATAGAACTCCGGCTTTGCGGCGATCAGGCGATCGTATTCAAGAATGCCGGCCATGCCCCAGTCATAGGCCTGCATTCCATAGGACTTTGGATCGCACAATGTGACCGTGATGGAGTTGAGGCCGGAGTCGATCATTTCGCGCACCAGCGAGTCGGTATAGACCGCGCGAATCTCACCCATCGCGTCGATGATCAGCGCTTTCTGGGTTGGTGAGCGTCCAGCAGCCAGTCCGGAGCTGCTTGCGCCAATGGCCACTGCGGCAGCAGCGCCACATGTGAATTCTCGCCTGTTGAGCATGTCATTCCCCTGAAATGTGCAATGCGACTCCAAACATTGCGTCTGACTGGTTTTTCTTGAGTATTGCTTCGTGCAGCGCTTCCGCAATTTTCGCCGGTGAGCCGCTGTCACTGTTGGTCATGACAACAATGCTGATGTCAGCCTCGATGTCGAGCAGCATATGCGATCGGTGCGCTGCAAACCAGCCTTCGTGGCGCGCTACTCGCCGGCCATCGAGCGTTCCGAGCTTGAGTCCAAGTCCCCAACCGGATGCTTGTCGGGTACGCATGCGCTTGCGCATCCCGGTGGACAAGACATCGCTGCCGCCGTGGCCCAGCAGGAAGCGGGTGAGGCGCGCAAGATCGCAGGCGCTGGTATAGATACCGAATGCAGGGCTCATTGCCGCAGCGTCGTGATATTCCCGGATGTGCCGATTGCCAACGGCACGACCCACGCCGGCAAATGGCCTGTCTTCATTTGGGATCATGCGTCCTACCGGCGTGTAACCCGAAGACATGGCAGCGCCCGGTCCGGGCGTGCCGGACGAGGTCATGCCCAGCGGTTCGAGCAAGCGAGTTCGCAAAGCATCGCTGTATGTTTGCCCGCCTTTGTCTTCGATTACCAGTCCGAGCTTGGCGTAGCCGACATTTGAGTAATGCAACGATGTGCCCGGCTGCTCGCGCAGTTCAGTTGACAGAAGATAGTCTGCCAGTGCTTTTCTGTCGGGAAAATCGGCGCTGAACCAGTAGCCGAAATTTCCTTCTCTCTCGAGTCCCGATGCATGTGTAAGCAGATGCGCGACGGTGATGACGGGAGCTTTGCTTGAGGACTGTGTCGCGATCCCTGCAACCGGATCGCGCAACGAAAGTTTGCCTTCCTCGACCAGGCGCAGGGTCAGGACAGCAGTAAATACCTTGCTGAGAGAACCCGAGTAAACGACCGTTGCGGGCGTCATCGGGCGCCGCGTTTCCAGGTCGGCCATCCCGCTGGCCCCGGCGAAGACAATCTCATCATGGTGGGTAATGACTGCACTGACACCGGGCAGTTCCTGGTCGTTGCGCATTCGATCCAGCACACCCTGATAATCGGCGGTCGTCGAGATAGCCAGTGCAGCGAGAATTAATGCGCCGGCCATTACCGGCAAACCGCGTCTTGAATCGGAATATGTTGCAGCGCCATTTAATTCGCCCGGAATGAATCAGAGATTCCCTGCATTACACCAATTTCGGTGACTGTTTGCAGCAAAACCTGATTACCCGGGAGGCGCGAAGAATCGTTTCCGCTTAACGCACGTTCAATGCTCAATGAATGTGAAAGTCAGTACTGTGCTTGCAGGTTTTGATAGCTATCCAGCCATTCCCGTGCAAGGTCGTCACTCCTGGCAATATCTTCGACAGACATTTTCGAGACGAGCGTATCCCGTTTGAATCGGGCGCTATTGTTGCCCATTTCAAAAGCGATGGTCAGCCACATGTATGCCATGACATTATCCCTGGCAACGCCGAAGCCGCTTTTGTACATTTTCCCCAGGCTGTACTGAGCAGGCACGATTCCTTGCTCGGCCGCCAGGCTGTACCACTTGAACGCATCTTCATCGCTTTGCGCCACACCCCAGCCATTTTCATACATTACGGCGAGGTTGCATTGTGCTGCGCCGTGCCCCTGTTCGGCGGCTGACTGATACCATTCGGCAGCCTGGAGGCTATCGAGTGGGACACCAAAGCCATTGTCGTGCAACAGCCCCAAACCGAATTGTCCATTGGCATCTCCTTCTTCAGCAAGAAGCTGCCATTCAGTGAGAGCGGTTTCGTAGTCGCCGGAGTCGTAGGCGGACTGGCCTTTTGCAAAGTCGGCACTCCAGCTGATCGATGCCAGCATCAATGGGATCATGGTGAGAAAAAATGTTGTGACCGTACGCATGAGCATTCCTCCCTGCGCGACAATCGACGCGCAGTTTTTACGCCGTGTGGTATGTTTTTGCGCCCATTTTTCATCGTTGTCAATGTGTGTATGTACCTAGCCCGTCTTTGTCTTCGATTACCCGTCCGAGCTTGGCGTAGCCGACATTTGAGTAATGCGCCGGTTATTTTGAAGTCCTTGTCATTTTGTTGTTGAACTCAGATCCAGCAGGAATTGTCTCAGTCGTGCTCGAAGCGAGGCCTCTTCGTTTTCCCAATCCTGCATTGCCGCCGCAATTCGCGGGTCTGCTGTGAATTCAGAAAACTGTGCCTGTCGAAAATCATCCCGCCAGCCGAGGTTCGTCGTGACAGGTTCGGTGAATACTTCGGCAATTGCAATTTCAATGGCCTGTTCGAGATCGCCTTGCATCGCCAGTACGCTAATCCTGGCCCGTGGATTCTCCAAAGGATCAATGCCGAATTCTGATGCTATTTCCAGAAGTTTCCCAATGTGGCTCAATAATTCATCGTGCGGCAGTGTTGTGTACCAGGCATCAAAAGAGACGAGTTGGGATACGCGGTACTTGGCGGGTATTGTCGCCGCTTCGAAATTGAAAATCCCCGCAGCATGTTGCTCAAGATAAGCCCGTTCCTCTGCTACCGTCCCACGACGTGCCGCCGTGCGCATTAGCAATTGGACCGCGCCGGCGTAAGCGGACTGGCGATTACCGATGTCATCTTCGATGGCTCGTCTTGCTGACGCGATACTGGCTTCCTCGTCGCCGACATTGACCGCTCGCAGCAGTTCTATGCGATAGGCAGCTTCGCTGGTTGGGGCGATGGCATCGACTCGATTTCGAAATTCATCTCCCTCATCAATCAAGCCCATTTGATAAAGAAAGCCAGCAATAAATCCTGGTATTTCATGATCTCGTGGATCAATTTGCATCGCCTTGAGAAGCTGTTGGATAAAATCGACACCATGCCCCAATTTCAGTGAGACCTGGGCGAGTCTCTCGTAGGCGTGAGGTTGTGACGGTTCGATGTCGATCGATTTCTGCAGGGCATTGCGGGCATCGTCAAGCTGATCGAGTTGCAGGTACAGTGATCCAATTTCAAAATGTATGCGTGCGTTATATGGATCACGTTTCAGGCCGTCGAGTTGCACTTGCAGCGCTTTGTCCGGTTGCTGCAGTCTTTGCAAGAATCGGCTAAGAAATATGCGCGCCGGATACAAATCGGGATGTTCAGCGATCAGGCGTTCAAGCTGGCGAATGGTGTCGAACATGACGTCTGCGCTGATGATGCTTGCTTGAGACGCGGCCCGCGAAAATAGTTGAATCGCGCGCGCGCCAGCGTCGGTTGGGCGTGCGGACAAAACCTGGTCGGTGATCGCGAGAGCGGCGGAAAATGCGTCATCCGGATTCATCAAGCCTGTTTCAAGCTGGCTCAGGTAGTTATTGGCGAGCTCCGTTTTAGCGTCGAGAAAATCCGGATCGATAGCCAGCGCCCCTTTGAGCAAGCCCTCGGCAGCCAACAGGCCGCCAAAGGAGAAGCTGGCTCGTTCGCCTAGCGCCTGCAAATACAGGTCGTAGGCGTCCAGGCTTTCTGTCCCGACGATGGCTGGATTGTCACCGCCGCCGGCACCGAGTAGCGTTACCGATAGCGCGCGGCTAACCTGGATCGCGATTTCATCCTGAATAGCGAATATGTCATCGATAACGCGATCAAAACTTTCCGACCAGAGATGAAAGCCGTCGGCGGCGCGGATGAGTTGTACCGTGATGCGAACGCGGCCTCCGGCTTGTTGTACGCTGCCCTCCAGTATATGGGCGACCTGCAATGCATTCGCAATCTCGCGAATGTCCATGTTTCGTCCTTTGAAGGCAAAACTTGAAGTTCGCGCCGCAACTTTCAAATCGGGATACTGCGCCAGCATGTGCAGCAGTGTTTCTGTCAATCCGTCCGAGAAATATTCGTTGTCTTCATCCTTCGACATATTGACGAATGGCAGGACCGCAACGGATTCATTGCTGATAGAAGTTGCACCATCGGTGGGGCCGACGGGTGACTGGCGCGCACTAAAAAATCCGAAGAAAACAATAGCGAGTACGACAGCCAGTATGGTGATGTAGTCGAGTTTCCTGGTCGGGCGGCGATCCAGCGTACCGTCTCGGTCAATATCGGCCGCTCTCTTTATGCCGTCGGGCGTAAGTTCGAAGACCCACGACAGAATAACCATTGGAATGAAGCCAAACGCGAATGTCAGGATTACCGCTTTCGCAACCCAATCGGGTGCACCCAATGTCGGCAGGATTGTGGTCAGTACTTCGGTCAGGAGCCAGCCGACTACAAGATAGGCCGCTGCAACGCGCAATACGTTGCGGCGCTTCAGTTCGGTGACCAGGGACATGCAATGTCTGCGCAAGGCTGAGGAATGACTAGATTACACCAATTTCGGTGACTGTTTGCAGCAAAACCTGATTACCCGGGAGGCGCGAAGAGTCGTTTCCGTTTAACGCACGTTCAATGCTCAATGAATGTGAAAGTCCGTGCTGTGCTTGCAAGTTTTGATAGCTATCCAGCCATTCCCGTGCAAGATTGTCACTCTTGGCAATATCTTCGACAGACATTTTCGAGGC
>JADFNG010000113.1 GCA_022563505.1 Pseudomonadota bacterium
ACGGGATTGGCGGTGAGGCGCTGATTCTCATGTATGCGCAGAACGACAGTGAGGTCATCTCGATTACGGGACAGGGCTGGGCGCCTGCCGCGGCGAATGTCGATGACTGGCTGGATGCGGGCAAGAACCTCGAGGGAATGGGGCTTGATGCGTCCGTGATTCCGGGTGCGTTGCATGGCGCGCTGACGGTCCTGGAGCGCTGGGGGACGATGACCTTTGAGCAGGTGTCTGCGCGTGCGATTGAGTATGCAGAGCTCGGCTTTCCGTTACGGGATCGTACGGTTGCTGCGATTAAACGCGATAGCGAGTTTATTCGTTCCTGGCCGCACAACTCTCAGTACTGGCTGAAAGCGGACGGCTCGTTCTACGAGGCAGGTGAAACCATTCGTTTTCCGGGGATGGCTAAAACCTTTAAACGCATGCTTGAGGCTGAGCGCAGCGCGGTTGACGCGGGGCGCGAGGCCGGTATCGCGGCGGCGCGGGATCGTTTTTATAAGGGCGATATCGCTGCGGAGATGGTGGCGTTTCTGAAGGAGAATGGCGCGCCGTATGAACTCGCCGATTTCGCTGAGTTCTACGCCCGAGTCGAGGCGCCGGTGTCCGTGTCTTACAAGGATTACGTGGTTTACAAACAGCCCTTCAACAGCCAGGGGCCGATGTTGCTGCAGACACTGAACATTCTCGAGAACTTCGATCTCAAGGCCATGGGACACAACAGCGCGGACTACACGCATGTGCTGATCGAGGCGATGAAGCTGGCCTATGCCGATCGGGATAGCTATTACGCCGACCAGGATTTCGTCGACGTACCGGCGGAAGGTTTGTTGTCGAAAGAATATGCGAAACAGCGTGCCGGGGAAATCGATCTTCGCCGTGCCTCACTGGATTACATCGCGGGCGATCCCCTGCCCTTCGATACATCGGTAAACAGCTGGTCGTACTGGATCGCCGGTGAAAAAAAGGCCCGCGCCAATTTATCGACCGAGGTGACGGATTTTCCGGAGTCTGCAAAAGATACCTCGCACATCGCCATCATCGATAAAGAAGGCAACGTGTTCGATTCAACGCCCAGCGGGGGCTGGATCGGTGGCGCGGTGATTCTCGGTGACACCGGCATCGGCATGAGCGTACGCGGCGAACAGTTCTGGCTCGATGAACGTAAAGCCGCTCAATTGCGGCCTCGGTCACGGCCGCGCTACACGCTGACGCCGAGCATCGTGTTCCTGAATGACGAACCCTTGATGGCCATAGGTACGCCGGGCGGCGATAACCAGGAGCAGACCATATTGCAGACATTTCTAAACGTCGTTGAATTCTGGCCGGACTGGTATCCGAACCTGCACTCGGCCATCGAATGGCCACGCGTACAGACACTGCACCTGTATCAGTCCTTCTGGCCACATACGACGGGCTTTAACCGTGTCAACATGGAAATCGGCATTGGCGAGGATGTTATTGAAGAGATGCGCAGCCGAGGTCATGACGTGACGGTGGTGCCGCCGTATCGGATCTCGGGGTGTGCTACGGCGGTGTTGTTGGATCCGGCTACGGGTAATCGGATTGCGGCGGGGGATCCGCGGCGGGATTGTTATGCGATTGCGTATTGACGCATTTTTTGGGATTGGGGATCGCGCCCGGGAGGGCGCTCCTATAGGGGGTGCTTGGCGAGCTAGGCTGACGGCAATGCTTCGACCACCTGTTCCATACGACGACGCGTCGCCTCGTCCGGGAGTTCTCCGTATGCGGCACCCAGGTTGTCCAGCATGTTTTTTGGTTTGCTGGTCGCGGGGGTGACACAGGTTACGGCCGGGTTTGCCGCGATGTATTTAATGAAGAACTGCGCCCAGGTGTTGGCACCGAATTCCTGTGCCCACTCGGGGACGGCCTGCCCTCTGACGCGCGCCCAGAGTCGGCGACGACCGAACGGCACATAGATCAGCGTCGCTATTCCTTTCTCCTGCGCCAAAGGAAGAATCATCTCCGCAGACTCACGATTGTCGACGGCGTAATCCACGCCGATAAAGTCGATCGGTTCATCGCGCATTACCCTGGCAAGATCCGCATAGCGGCTGGAACGGGTCGAGGTCACACCGATGTAGCGTACCCTGCCCTCTTGTTTGAGTTCTTTCAGGATACCCAGTTGCGTCGGGATATCCCCCAGGTTGTGTACCTGGATCAGGTCGATCGAGTTCTTGCCAATGTAGCGAAATGAATTTTCAATCTGCGCGCGGGCCCGGTCCGGATCCGCCGAGCCGCCACCGCGACCGGCAACGTTTAGTTTCGTTGCCCAGAATACTTTCTCAGTGGCATCGAGTTCCTGGACAATGCCGCCTGCGACCTCCTCCGAGGCGCCGTAGCTGGGCGCCGTATCGAAAATTGTGCCGCCGTTCTTCAGCAACGTATTCATGACGTCCCGCAACGCCGAAACGTCTTCACTGCGGGCAACTGATGAGAACGTCGCCGAGCTTCCCAGGCCAACTAACGGTACTTTTTCGCCCGTGGAAGGAATTGCCCGGGTAATGAGGTCGCCACTTTCAAACGCCTGAAGCAGACCGGGATGTAGCGCGAGTGTGCCCCCTGCCAGTGCTGTGTATTTCAGGTATTCACGTCGCGTCAACAATTTTCTGTCCCCTTGAATTCGATTGATTGATTTATTCTTGGAAATAAGGTTTTGATTGAAACCGCTTCTTGTGTGCTTTCATCATTCTGGTCGACTGCTAAATGGATGGCAAGTTCCGTAGGCACTAACCACAGACAGATATCGCGCGTTCGACACCGAGTTACTCAGCGTAATCTCTTAGCCAAATAGAAATCATGGACTTGGTGAAGAATATGGCGGCAACCGTTGAGCCAAGAAAGACCGTGCTTATAAGCCAATACCAGCCGCGATGCAGATGGCGTTTCAATTTGCCGAACCCACTCAAACTATTGTCAGCTTTTTCAGGGACGGACCGAAAAGTGACAATAAAAGTATAGGTACTCATAGCCCAAAGAACGCCGACAAAGCTCGGAATAAGAAATTTATCTCCGTCATTTGAAATGGCATTGATAATGATCAATATCGTGGTTGCCAGGCAAAAGAATCCGACCGCAATGACAGGCAGGCGAAGGAATTGAATAGCTAGAGCAATTTTTTGAAGCTTGTCGATCATGTCAATCGTTGCGTCCGCTGTCGCTGCGGCGGACGAATGCCACCCGTTCGTGCCAGGATCCCTGCGATCGAACTATGACTACGATCAAATAAGCGAGCAATTGAATGCAGCGAATCACCTTTCTGCCAGCAATCCCACATCAGTGCCTTATCTGTTTCTGTATAACGGATTCTCGTTCTGTGATTCATTGACAACATCCTCCTCTCTTTCGCCGGAGATTAGGTGTTGCAATGACCGATTGAAACCGCAACCAAAAGCGGACGTCATAGATCAGATTTGACTCTCTCATGGAATGAAATATTTCCAGAAGCATCCAAACTAGTAATGATCTCGTTGATGACGTCGTCAAAGTTATAATCACTCGGCTTATTGGAATGGCGCCACCACGTCTGAGCATACTTATTAGAAAAGTAATTTTTAGCCACAACGCCAGAGAGACTTTGACATTCGCTGAATACTTCCATAGCTACGAGATAACATTCCCGCAGCATCATGACGTACACCGACCGTAGGATCCCGTCAACTTGTACCATTTCTGCCAACGAGAGGTCTTGTGGACTGTCTAGCATCTTCGCCCAGACTCGCCCAACTTCCGGATCGCTCATAGCCAAATCGACTGTACCCATAAATTCATTAGCGTCTGAGCCCAGTTCAGCTCTGGCTAATTGTCGATCCTGCTGCAACTGCAGTCCGACGAACAGCAAAGAAGCGACGATCGCAATAATACCGACGAATTCAGCAAAATCCTTCCAGCCAATAGATCTCATCTTCGTTGCACACCAGTTCAAAAAGGAAGCGTTCCGACTATTTACCCTATGTCTGCATTGGGTTGCGATTTCAACCGATCAACGCAACATCCAGACTCTTACTATAGAGAGGAGGATGGTGAAAATGAAGTATCCCTCGAGAATTTATTACACCGATATTGACAAATCTCTGATGTGGGATCGCTGGCAGAAAGGCGAGTCGCTCAATTCAATCGCTCGTCATTTTGGACGCAGTGGATCAGGTACCCAATCTTGCCCCGACGAACCCAGGTCCACGGCTTACCCGCTCTTTCGGCCCCATCACCAGGATGCAGCGGCCGTTTTGCGTGCGCCGCGCCTCAACCACGCGATAGAATTTCCTATCCATTGAAATTACCGTGGTCGCGCGCGTCGCAATCCCATCATTGCAGCGTCCAGCAGATCCAGCGGTATACTCAATCGAATTTTCCGAATGAGCGCAGCGCGGATTCTGCGTTTCGATGCCCGGTGCGCGGGCGGGTCAAGCTCTTTGAATTTGTTGGCGCAAGTTTTTGATCGAGGCATCAGCTCGACGGGATCGACCAGTTCGTCGAAAATCCCGGCGCTTAATGCGGATTCGACATCAAAATAATTTGACAAGGTCACCGCGCGCTGGAAAGCTGCCGGATTTAGTCTGTGCCGCAGCATGGCCACCGCAACGCGCGGCATGGTCATGCCAATAGCAACTTCGTTGGCCGCGATCTTGAAATCGCCGCGGCTGCCGATCACGTAGTCAGCCGACAACATCAGGAAAACGCCCATTGCCAGCGTATGGCCATTGCAGGCGACGATAACCGGATAGGGATAGGCCAAAACACGAGCGGTCAAAGCGTAACCGGAGCGCAGCATGCGCAGGGCATCGATACCCCCGCGCTTCATTACGTGTAGATCGAAACCCGCAGAGAAGACGGATTCCCGACCGGTCATGATCACGATCGCACGATCCGATTCGGCGCGATTGAGCGCTGCATAGATCTCGTGAAGAACCTGTGGTGACAGCGCGTTGCGTTTGCCATCGTCGATGCGAATGGTGGCAACCCGGTCTTGCAAACTGTACTGGACGAATTCGCTCGTCATAAATCCCGGCCTCCCGAAGAAATGGTTTGAACCGTAATAAGAATAATCGGTTCGACCCCTTATATCCGACCGCGCGGGCGCCAAAACGTGGTGTCGAGTGACTCCTATTTTCAATGGCTTACAGCCATCGAAAATGTCGGTACGTCCGTGTACCGCTCACAATCTGCCGAATAACAGAGTTTTTCAACAGGCTGCTAATACTCCGTGAATATCACATTAACGGAGTACTAGTATATTCTCGGTATTCCATTCGCCATGCAACAGTCTCTATTTTTAGCTGATGCGGGCGGCTTTTCCTCTGCCGGACACCTGATATTGCACAATTGCGAGCCTAAGTTATTGAAAAAAGACCTGTTTGGCGAAGTCTGGCTGGGCTCTGACAGCGATGTCCCGGTGATTATCCGCGACATCAGCGCTGCCAGACCGTGGATACGCTGGCTCGCTCGCAGATTGATGGCGCGCGAAGCAACCGCACTGGCTGCGCTGGATGAGTTACAAGGCGTGCCGAAATTACTGCGCAGCGATAAGGACAAGCTGGTGCGAAGCTACGTCCAGGGCGCACCAATGCACGTGGCCAAACCAACGGACAGGTATTACTTCGCGGCAGCTGCGGCACTGTTGCGGCGGATGCATCGAGCAGGTGTCGTCCACAATGATCTGGCCAAAGAGCCCAATATTCTTGTTGATATGAACGGGGATCCGGCGTTTATAGATTTCCAGCTGGCCTGGTTCTCACAGCGGCGAAATCGAATTTTTCGCATGTTGGGTCGTGAAGATGTGCGTCATTTGTTAAAGCACAAGCGCAGCTACTGCAGCCAGCACCTGACGGTCCGTGAAAAAAAACTGCTGAGCAGCCCATCCACCCTGTCGCGACTTTGGATGAAGACTATCAAACCCATCTATCTTTTTGTCACTCGCAGGATCATGGGCTGGTCCGATCGCGAAGGCGCTGCGGATCGATCCAGAGACTAGCAGCAGCAATACCATAAACTACCAAAGCATGTTCGTTCGCGAGTCAACCATCGGCTTAATCTTTAAGATTTCCTTGCAAGAAGACTCGGTGACTTTGCCAGGTCATGCAACGCCTGAAGTCTGGGATCCGCAGCCCGACACCCTCACACCAGCCGTCCCGATCCGCCCCTGCCGCAAGGCGCGAGACCCTATCCCTGACGTATCACCCGGTGCCGGCGCGCCTGAAGAGTACTCCGGGGAGACCGTGCGGCCCGCTGATGGTCGGATCGCCAAGATGCGGGAAATCGGCCACGCAAAGCGGTCGGATCAGGTACCAATCTTGCCCCGACGATCCCTGGTCCACGGCTTACCCGCTCTTTCGGGCACTGACAAGTTAATCACTCAGCCGTGGTCAATTCGACCACAAATCGCTTTTCATGCTGTAGCGCAATTCCAAGACGAAAATGCACGCGATCGGAAAAACCGATAGTTCTTGGCCGAAACAAGGTGACGACCAAGATTGAATAAATTGTAAACGGCAGCATGCACTGTCAGGAATCGCTGGGCTTGTTGCGGTGACTTGAATCGACGCATGCCTCGTTCTCGAAATCGCGTTGGCTGATGCGAAAGTTCTGCCCTGTTATTCGCATACTGCGATGTATCATGAATCGTATCTGGAATCAGTTCGCGATGCGCGACGCCGTAGCTTCTCAACTTGTCCGTTACTATTTTCCTGGGTTCACTACGATGTGTTTTCAATAAGCGTCTGAAGAAGCGCTTTGCGGCTTTGCCGTCGCGTCGACTTTGCAAAAAGACATCGATGACTTCTCCGTCCTGGTCGACAGCTCGCCACAAGTAGTGCTGTATACCGCCTATCTTCACAAATACTTCATCGATGAAAAATGTATCGCCAAAACCTTGATGACGACGCTTAAGTCGCTTTGCATATTT
>JADFNG010000032.1 GCA_022563505.1 Pseudomonadota bacterium
ATATATTGCTGGCAGCATCGTACCGGCCGCGAGCAAACATCGATCGCGCGGTTGACCCTGCGCCGAGTTCGTTCGACACAGCAGTGATGAAGTCAACGAAATCAGCATACAGCTGTAAGCTGTCCGTCGTTTTCAGGATGAATAATTTGCGACCCGTCTCCCGCGGTGCAATCAGCGTGCCCGAATCGAGTGCCGTCAGGTCGATCAGGACGGGGTCACTCTTTATGTGATGACGCTGATCGATATCCGGGTTCTGATTGTCGAGCAACAGACCATCCGGACCGAGGGAAAGAAACGGTGCTGCTGTGCCTTCCGCTCCCCAGCCAACACCCAGGGCACTGCGCACCTGCGTGAAGTCGACAATGGTTCGGCCGGCAAAATCCGCTGGTGCAGCACCGAAGGCATTCGGGAAGCCGAACACGACGACCGGCTTGCCAGTAGCCTGCAAGGGCATCAACAGATTACCCGTTGAAATTTCGTAGTTGTCCGGATCGGCATCAGTGCCCGCAGTCATTCCCGTACCGCTGAAGTCGAAGATCCCGGCCCTGCGGCGGTTGATGGCATGCAAGTCGATGTCGATCTGCCCGGGTATGACGGTATTTACAATACCGCTCAGGTGCGTCACGTTCATCCGTACTGCGCCTGCGGTAGCATCCATATGCAAGCCGCTGTCATCTCGTCGGGTCACGTCGCCGCGGATGGTTACGTTCTGCCCAACCGAGATGGCGTCGATTGTCAACTGACCATCGAACGTCGTCTTGAATACTTTGGTATCCGGGCCGACAGTTACAGTGATGTCATCGCGAAAAAATGCACGTTCATCATCAAGAATTACCGTGCCGCCACGAACGACGAGTTCATTGCCGTTACGAGCAATGACATTGCCCTTGACGGCGTCAATGCCGCTGCCTGGCACGCTGCTGTCGGCGAGTACGAGGTTGGCAGTGAATTCTCGTGCGGCAACGTTCAGGTTCCCCTGGGCGACGGTCAGCGTTCCACGACCGGCGGCGTTGAGTGCGCGCAAGCCGTCATTGCCGATGAACGCGTCACCGTTGACTTCAAACTCCGTGTTGTCGGTAACGTGTACCTGTACACGACCGAAGTCACCGGCGCGATCGTGAAACGGTCGAATTGCAACGGTGTAGACCATCTCGGTGTCATTCGCCTCGATGAACAGGCCGCGTACGCGAATGTCCTTGCTGTCCACCGGGTCAATCTCGGCAACAATGAATGGCTCTGATGTTGCGATAGCGGGCGTCGTCGTGATGTCAACGCTGTGTGATGCAGCGAGATCGAAATCGATCGTCAATAATGACGTGAGTCCACGCGTAATGCGCAAGCGATCGCCGGCGGGCAAGACGATTTTTAACGCCGTCCGTGCCAGCGCTACCCCGGCGGCATCGACGACAATGGCTGCTTTGGCATTGCCATCGGCTTCGACAAATACCTCGGCATCGGTGTAGTCGAGAGTAATCGTGCCAGCGACATAGACGCCCGGAGGTACGCTTGTCGCCGAGACAAATTCCGTCAGGTCAACGTATTGTGAGAAATCGATCCGCGTAGTGTTCGGCAATGTTTCGATGATGGAGCCATCGGCTTTCTCAAGCAGCAGCGACACAACATCGACGGTATAACTGAGGAAATCACCGTTCGCATCGGTCAGGCCGATTAACAGCGTTCCGCATTCAGCGACCGTGGCAGGGTCGGCCGGATTGCAATTCGCGACAATCGGCTCCGGGGTTGAAGTCGCCACCCCGCTGCCGCCGCAGCCTGTCAGGAACAGGGCCAAGAGCATCAGCGTCAGGGATATCCATATCGTTCGCGTGCTTACGCCGGGCAGGCGATTATTGGAAAGATTCATGTTCGTCTCCTTGTCGAAAATCATGAGCATTACGGCTACAACGCGAGTGGTGCAAGACGGTTGACGTGGCTCCGGTATGCGGACGAATTCGGCGATGAATGGGCGGCCAGATCCGGAAGAAGACATAAATAATACAGGCACTTATCTTGTATTCTTGCGGTAACCTGTCAAAATGCGCCAACTGCACCAGGCAGCACGCAATCGATGATGAAACCGTTAAATCGCGTCAGCCACCGCGAATGATGAGTAATTTGATGCATTCGACTCATGCGGCGAACATGGTTCTATGATTAGAAGACAGACGGACCCGGTTCCAATACGAAGTCGACGGCCCAGGGTCGGCGAGAGAAACCGCGGTGCTGTTGATGCACTGCAGACCAAAATCGCCGTGAACATCCAGAACCTGGATCCGGATCGCTTCCTCGAGCAACTCCGCAGTAACTTTGCCGAGTTACCGGATGCGAGTGGCTGTGATGCGGCATTCCTGGCGTTATTCAGTGCCGACGGTTCGATTATTGAGACAGTGCTGTCGTCGGGTTCTGTCTTCTGCCGCTGCAATCCTGATGCATTGACCAACGAGTCTTTGTCACATTGGCCGTGGCTCAGCAAACGCCTTGGGCATTTGCGCTTGATTGAAATTGCGGATTCGGCCAAGGGCCCCGAAATTGCGGCAGCCGAATACCGCCGGCTGGCTGAATTGCAAATGGGTTCTTGCCTGATTATTGGATTTGCGGTCCGCGGCGAAATTGCGGGATTCCTGGCGCTTGCAAACGAAAGGCCGGTCGACGCGTGGGATGCGAACCAGCACCTGTTGATGAAACTGATTGGCTCATCGCTGGCATCGGGCTTCGAGCGAATGCGCTCGACCGAGCAACTTGCGGCACTCGAGGAGCGCGGGGACCTCATCAATATGATCGCGCATGATGGCGTGTGGGACTTCGACGGCGCGACCAAGCGCATCAAACTCTCGCGGCGATGGCGGGAGATGCTGGGCTACGATCTCGATCAGGAAAACATAGTACCGGATTGGTATCGCCTGGTTCATCCGGACGATATGGCTCGCGTACAGGGTAAAATGCGAGACCATCTTGAGGGCAAGACGCCGTTGTTTGAAAGCGTGCACCGTATGAAGCACCAGAATGGCGAATGGCGCTGGATGACGAGTCGGGCGAAGGCGCTGCAGGACGACAGAGGGCGCCTGATTCGCTTGCTGGGCGTGGAAGTGGATATCACTGACCGCAAGCTCTATGAAGAAGCGTTGTTTCGTGAAAAGGAAAGTGCACAGATTACGTTGCGTTCAATCGGCGATGGCGTTATCACCATCGATGCTGATTACAATGTTGAGTACATCAATCCTGTCGCCGAGGAACTGACTGGCTGGAAGGTAGATGATGCCAGCGGCCGGCCGATCGACGAAATATTTCGCGGTTTCCATGAGGAAACCTGCGAGCCGCTTGAAAATCCGCTGGCCATATCAATCCGGCGTAATCGTCCCATCAAGTCGGTACGCCCGACCTTGCTCATCCGGCGCGACGGCAATGAACTCTACGTGGAACACACCGCATCGCCCATTCGCGATGGTCAAGGTGATGTCACAGGTGGCGTGTTGGTGTTCCATGATGTCAGTGAATCACGGGAGCTCCATCGAAGGCTGTCCTACCATGCGAGTCACGATATTCTCACCGGCCTTGTCAATCGCCGTGAATTCGAGAATCGCCTCGAACGTGCGCTGAAAAGTGCGCGTGCGAGAGAAACGTCATACGCACTTTGTTACCTCGATCTCGATCAATTCAAGATTGTTAATGACTCCTGCGGCCACAGTGCCGGAGACGCACTGCTCGGTCAGCTTGGGGCACTTTTGAAATCGAAAATTCGCTGGCGCGACACGCTGGCGCGCCTCGGCGGTGATGAGTTCGGCGTATTGCTTGAAAGTTGCAGCCTGGAAGAGGCAATGGAGACCGCAGAAGTCTTGCGCGTGGCTGTCAGCGAATTCAAGTTCATGTGGGATGACCGCAGTTTCCGCCTGGGCGTCAGTATTGGTGTGGTGCCGATCTCTGCTGAAAGCGAGGATGTTGCTTCGTTGCTGAGCGCTGCCGACAGCGCTTGTGCCGCAGCGAAGGAGGCCGGCAGAAACCGCATCCACAGTTTCCGCGAGAATGATATTGACCTGATGCGCCGGCGGCGTGAGCAGCAATGGGCTGCGCGCATCAACAATGCCCTTGAAGATGATCGTTTCGAGCTGTATCGCCAGACTATCCTGCCGTTGCAGAAGGAAGAGGTAGGCATTCACTACGAGATTTTGTTGCGCATGCGCGATGAGGCCGGTGCCATTGTCGCGCCCAGCTTGTTCATTGAGGCCGCGGAGCGCTTTAACATTACGCCGCGTATCGATCGCTGGGTCATCACCAATACGTTCCGCTGGCTGGTCTCGGAAGCCGATGAACGCGAGCGTCTGGCAATGTGCTCGATCAACTTGTCGGGTCAGAGTCTCGGCGACGACAAATTCCTGCCCTTCGTTATCGAGCAATTCCAGATGAGCGGTCTGGACGCAACGAAGATTTGTTTTGAAATCACGGAAACCGCCGCTATTGCGAGCTATTCGCAGGCAAACCGTTTTATCAATGCTTTGAAAGAGCTGGGTTGCAAGTTTGCGCTGGACGATTTCGGCACCGGTCTGTCGTCGTTTGGCTACCTCAAGCACTTCCCGGTGGATTTCCTCAAGATTGACGGCAGTTTCGTCAAAGAGATTCTGCACGATCCTATTGATCGTGAAATGGTGCGTTCGATTAACGAGATTGGTCACCTGACCGGCAAGCAGACCATCGCGGAGTTTGCCGAAAATGAAGAGATCATCACGATGCTCAGAGGCATGGGTGTTGATTATGCGCAGGGCTATGGCGTAGCAGAACCGAAGCCGGTTTCCATCGGGATCACCGGTGCTCGCGATCTTGGCAGCGCGCCATCCACGCAAAACTGAAGAGTTCAGCGATGCTTGACGCGCATCGACAGATCAATCGCCTGAATATTTTTCGTGATTGCACCGACAGAAATGTAATCCACGCCGGTTTTGGCGACGGCGGTTATGTCATCGATCGTCCATCCACCTGATGCTTCCAGCTCTGCTGGCGGCTTGCCTTCTGTCCGGTTGATGGCAACGGCGTGTGCCAGCATTTCCAGTGAAAAGTTATCGAGCAGTATGCGATCGATCTTTTCTGCCAATGCTGCACGCATCTCGGCAAGTGATTCAACTTCGATTTCCATCGGCATGTCGGGGTGCAGTTCGCGGGCAGCACTGATTGCAGCAGGGATGCTGCCCGCACTCATGACGTGGTTTTCCTTGATCAGGATTGCATCGAATAAACCGATGCGGTGATTGCAACCGCCGCCGCAGCGAACCGCATATTTTTGCGCGAGTCGCAGCCCTGGAAGTGTTTTGCGCGTGTCGAGGATGCGGCAATCGGTTGCGGCCAAAGCCTTGACGTATGCGGACGTCAGCGTGGCTGTCGCTGACAGGGTTTGCAGGATATTGAGCGCAGCCCGTTCGCCGCTGAGGATTGAACGTGCCGAACCTCTGAACCGGCAAAGGACCTCACCGGCACCCATGCTGTCCCCGTCGTTTGCCTGCCATTGCAGCAAGACTTGCGCATCCAGTTGACGAAATATCTCATCAACCCAGGGACGGCCCGCCATGATCATGGCTTCTCGTGTGATCAGTGTCGCGTCGACCATCGAATTCGCAGGTATCAGGTCAGCGGTCAAATCGCCGCTGCCGATGTCTTCGAGCAACATTCGTTGCACGGTTGCACGAATATTTACTCGCAGGGTTTTGTCGATTTTCATGTCGTCCAGGCAGGAAAAAAGGAAACCCGGCACGTGGCCGGGTTGCCGTTGCCAAACGATGCAGCGCCTACATCATGAATCCGTGGTGTGCGCCAACCATGCTCATGATCACGGGAATGGACATGAGTGTATTGGAGCGAGATGCCAGGAATGCAATGCGCTTGCCCTTCGCAATCTCGTCGGCGGTGGCTTCGACCATGCCAAGAATCTTCTTCTGATTGGGCCAAATGAGGACCCAGACATTAAACAGCATGATGGTGCCAAGCCAGGCGCCGATACCAATGGTCATCGCGTACACGTTGGTTGTATCGCCGAGCATTCCCAGTGCGAACGCATCATCGAACAGTCCTGCGTGGGCCAGATAGCTCGCACCGGTTATCCATGTAATCGCAGCACCCCAGCGAAACCACCATAACGCGCGCGGTGCAACGTATTTTGTAATGCCGGCGCCGCCGGGGCCGCCGTCATCACTGGCGGCTTCACCCAATGCGGGAACTTGCACGAAGTTGAAGTAATAAAGAAGACCGATCCAGGTGATGCCGGAGAGTACATGCAGCCAAAGCGTACCTGCATTTACCGCCGAAGCGATGGTCGCTTCACCTGGAGTGAACAGCGCTATCACAACTGCCAGGACGATGCCTGCGATGATGGTGCCGCCTACCGTATTCAATGGATTCATGGTTTGCTTCCCCCCAAGGGAGTGATTGGATTTTTATAATGATTCTTGCATTTTCCCGAAATTGCTTCCGGTAAGCAGCGACTTCCTACAGGCTGCTGCCTGGCGTCTATTATAAAGTCGGATTGTGCCTTTAGGCCAGTCGCGTACAATATCGTCCATATCTGGCTTGCGAGACCAGGGCATGAAATTGCTTGTAATTATGACGATGACGCTTGTGACGGGGGCCTGTACGTCAATGTTACTGGGAGGTTCGGGGGAATCGGCGGGCAGCGCAATCGGTCAGGACACTCGCGGTGCTGCGCAGATTTCCGCAGACGATCGCATCTCGACGACCATTCGCCGCCGATTTGCGGCGGATGCCGAACTGGGCCCGTTGCGGCTGCGGGTTGCATCACGCCATGGTATCGTCACATTGCGCGGCACTGCGAGAAGCTTTACGCAGCGTGAGCGCGCCGTCAGAATGGCGACTGACGTCAGCGGCGTGTTGCGTGTCGATAACCAGATCAGTATCAACACGACTTGAATATGTTGCAGTCCGAGCCAATATTGGATTGGACCCATTGATTGAAGAGAGTGAGTAAACGTGGACATAAATGACAGAATCAGAGAGCAGTTGGACAGCAATCCGGTGGTCTTGTACATGAAAGGGACGCCGGATTTTCCGCAGTGTGGATTTTCGGGACAGACGGTGGCTGCACTGAATGCCATCGGCAATCCGTATACCACGGTGAATATCCTTGAGGATCCTGAAATTCGCGAAGGCATGAAAGTGTTTTCAAACTGGCCAACATTCCCGCAGCTTTATGTGAACGGGGAACTCGTCGGTGGTTGCGATATCGTCGTGGAGATGTACCACTCGGGAGAGTTGAAAAGTCTCATTAAAGGCAGTGGCGAAAAGGAAGCTGGAACGGAGTCAGAGTAAGCCTGGGCAGGCCCCGGCTGTGCATGAATTGCCGGGCTAACCGTTTGACGGGATAGTCGTTTCTTTCTCGTTGTCCCAGTCCTGCGGTCGGGCGGTTTCAAATATGGGCCTGAAGCGATTCACAATGTCGCAGAATATGTCGGCTGTGATTTCGGCATCGTACGCGGCCGAATGCGCCTGACTCTCATCCCAGACCATTCCGGCGGCTTTCACCGCGCGTGCCAGCACGGTCTGCCCAAAAGCGACACCGCACAATGTCGCTGTGTCGAAGCAACTAAAGGGGTGAAACGGGTTGCGTTTGATTCCCGTTCTTGCCATCGCCGCATTCAGGAAGCCCAGATCAAACGCGGCGTTGTGCCCGACGAGTATGGCTCGAGTACAGCCCTGTTCCTTGATGGCACGCCGGACTTCTCGAAATATGCGCTGTAACGCATCCCGCTCATCAATAGCGGGTCGCAGCGGGTGGTGTGGGTCGATGCCGTTGATGGCCAGCGAAGCGGGTTCCATATTCGCGCCTTCAAAAGGTTTGACGTGATAACGAAATGTCTCACCGCGGATAAGCGTGCCATCTGCCTGCGGATCGAGCAGCACGGCGGCAATTTCAAGCAGCGCATCTGTGTGAGAATTGAAGCCACCGGTTTCAACGTCGACGACAACCGGCAGAAAACTGCGAAATCGATCGGCTATGGCGAAATCGTCACTCATGGCTTAAACCTTTTCTGCAGTGAATCCATCAGCCTGAGGCCCGTTCCCATTGGCTCGCATCGAGAACGTCCTTGTCCAGGATAAGGTCCATCGAAAAGCGTACGCCAAAGCCCGTTATTTCGGTCGGTATGTGGGCCAGGCCGCCCTTTCGCTGGCAGGCGCTCAGATCAACATGTACCCACGGAATGTCTGCATCGACAAACTCGTTGAGAAAGCTCGCGGCGAGAATGTGGTCGCCACCGCCATTGGCAGAACATTGCATCAGGTCCGCAGTGTCGCTCTTGAGGTCTTCAAGAAATTCCTTGCCCATCGGAAAAGGCCATACGCGTTCGCCGCTGTCACGGCCGCTTTTTTTCAATACCGGATGCAAGTCGGGACGGTTGCTGAATACGCCGCTGTAACGAGTTGTGATCGCCGTCACGCAGGCACCGGTCAGCGTGGCGTAATCAAGCATGAAGCCGGGCTTGTCCCGGCTGGCAAAAACGAGTGTGTCGGCGAGCGCCATGCGACCTTCGGCATCGGTGTGTATGGTCTGGATGGTTGTACCGTTTGCGGCGGTCACGACATCCTGAGGCTTGTATGCAGCCGGTCCGGTGCGATTTTCGGTGATAGCCAGCCAGCAATCGATCGCAAACGGCACCTCAAGCTCGGTGAGTGCCTGCAGTGTCCCCACTGCCACCGCGCTGCCACCCATGTCGATGTGCATGTCGAGCATTGAGCTGAACGGCTTGAGGTTGGTGCCACCCGTATCAAAAATAATTCCCTTACCCACGAGACTGAGATCCGGCGAGCCCGAATGCTTCCCGGGACGGTAACGCAGGCGCACGATCGCCGCACTGTCATCGGCGTTGCCCTGGGCCACTGCCAGGAATGCGCCAGCTCCCTTCTTCTTCAATTCAGCGAGGCCAAACTTCTTGAATTGCCAGCCGTTGCTGCGTGCAAGTTCGCGCAGCAACGTTACGTATGCGCGTGCATCCAGTTTGTTCGGCGGGAGGGCAGTAAGGCATCGCGCAAGATTATTGCCGTTGGCTTCCGCAGCAACCCGGCTGACATCGAGTTTCCTGTCGAGGCCGACGACGCGTATCGACTTGATGCGCACGGGCGTGTCTTTGCTTTTGAATGCCGGCAGTTGACAAGCGGCGGCGAGCGTTGCCGAAAGCATGTCTTTGGTCAATCTTTCCTGTTCGGCGGTGTCGAAGCCGAGTACCCAGATGCCAATGGTGCCGGCCTTTTCCCGCAGGGCAGCGGCGACCAGTTTACGTGCAAAAGTCAGTCGCTCGAACGTCGCGCGAGTGGCCGACACATTGCCCAGATGGACGGCCGTTTGTCGCTTGTTGTTGAGACGGCTGGAAACGGCCGGCACACGCTGCGGTCGCTGGCGTTTTAGGAGCGTCTTGAGTTTATTTCCCTGTGGCATCTGGCGCCAGGCTGCGGCGGGCACCGTCATGGGGAGGACGAGGAGCAGCTGGTCAATTCCGGCAAATGTGCTTGCTTCCGGTTTGCCAATGATCTGGACGATCTTTAATTGGTTTCCGATGAATTTATCTATCGCGAGACAAGACATTTCAGCACTAACCTTTGTGGCCAGCATGGGCCATAATGCGTAAAACCAATGAGACGCTGCCGAGCGGTTGGAGAGCGTTGGCTCGGCGAGTGCGGTGATCCTAGCAGGACACCTTAATTTATTCACGCCACAAAATTGCTGGCTAAGCTGCAAAGGCACGTTGTTGACAAAATATGAGTGAATTTAGCCGATTTGACGATACAGATCCGACCGAAACCCGGGAATGGCTGGAGTCGATCGACTCCGTGCTGCAGCAACATGGGCCGGATCGAGCGCATTTTCTGTTGAACCAGATGATCGACTTTGCGCGGCGATCGGGCGCGTATCTGCCTTACAGTCCCAATACTGCCTACCTGAACACGATCGCGGTCGGCAGACAGCCCGAATATCCTGGTGATCGTTCGGTTGAAAAACGCATCGAGGCTTATATTCGCTGGAATGCCATCGCGATGGTCTTGCACGCGAATCGGGAGAGCACGGAATTTGGTGGCCACATTTCCAGCTATGCCTCATCGGCAACCTTGTACGAGGTAGGCTTCAATCACTTCTGGCGCGCGCCGACCGAGCAACACGGGGGCGACATGATTTTCATGCAAGGCCATTCTGCACCCGGCATTTATGCCCGCGCTTTCCTCGAAGGCCGGTTCGACGAAGCGCAGCTTGACCGTTTCCGCAAGGAAGTGGGCGGGGGTGGTTTGTCATCGTATCCACATCCCTGGTTGATGCCGGATTTCTGGCAGTTTCCGACGGTCTCCATGGGCCTTGGCCCAATGATGGCGATCTACCAGGCGCGCTTCATGCGCTACATGGAACATCGCGAGCTGATTTCGCCGAGCGATCGCAAGGTCTGGTGTTTTCTGGGTGACGGCGAGATGGATGAGCCGGAATCCATGGGCGCGATTACGATGCCCGTGCGCGAAGGCCTCAACAACCTGATTTTCGTCGTCAATTGCAATTTGCAGCGACTCGACGGACCCGTGCGTGGCAATGGAAAAATCATACAGGAACTCGAAGCTGCGTTCGGCGGTGCCGGCTGGAATGTCATCAAGGTGATTTGGGGATCACGATGGGATCCCTTGCTGGCTAAAGATGATCACGGCTTGTTGCGGCGCACCATGGAAGAATGCGTCGATGGTGAGTATCAGAATTTCAAGTCGAAAGACGGCGCTTATGTTCGCGAGCACTTTTTCGGTCGCTATCCGGAAACACAGGCGATGGTCGCGAACATGTCGGATGACGATGTGTGGCGATTGAATCGGGGTGGTCATGACGTGCGCAAAGTGTACGCAGCCTATGACGCCGCCATCAAACATGAAGGTCGGCCGACCATAATTCTGGCGAAAACGGTGAAAGGCTTCGGCATGGGCGAAGCCGGTGAAGGACAGAACATCGCGCATCAGCAAAAGAAAATGAACATCGATGCGCTGAAGGAATTCAGAGATCGCTTTAACATTCCAATAGCGGATAAAGATATCGCGGATGTGCCGTATTTCAAACCTGCCGCCGATAGTCCGGAAATCGAGTATTTGCTGGAGCGGCGGCGATCTCTGGGCGGATTTTTGCCCCAGCGCCGCACAAACTCGGCGCCGCTCAAGGTGCCACCGCTCGAGATGTTCAAATCGCAATTAGAGGGCACCGGGGAACGTGCAGCGTCCACCACCATGGCCTTTGTGCGCATTCTGACGGCGCTGCTGCGCGACAAGCAGATCGGCAAGAACATTGTACCGATTGTGCCGGATGAGGCGCGCACGTTTGGCATGGAAGGCATGTTCCGCCAGATTGGCATCTACTCTTCGAAGGGTCAGCTGTATACGCCGCAAGATGCCGATCAACTCATGTTCTATCGGGAGGACAAGAAGGGCCAGATTCTGGAGGAAGGCATCAACGAAGGCGGAGCATTTTGTTCCTGGCTGGCGGCAGGCACGTCGTACAGCAATCACGATACGCAAATGATTCCGTTCTATATTTACTATTCGATGTTCGGTTTCCAGCGCATCGGTGACTTCATCTGGGCGGGTGGTGATATGCAGGCGCGCGGCTTCCTGATAGGTGGCACGGCCGGCCGAACAACGCTGGCCGGTGAGGGGCTGCAGCACCAGGATGGACACAGCCTCCTGAATGCATCGACGGTACCGAATTGTGTCTCCTACGATCCGACCTACGCCTATGAACTGGCGGTGATTATCCAGGACGGCCTGCGCCGCATGATCGGTGAGCAGGAAAATATTTTCTATTACATCACCTGCATGAATGAAAATTACGTGCAGCCTCCCATGCCGGCGGGCGTCGAAGACGGCATTTTGCGCGGCATGTACCTGCTACAAGTTGGTAGTCAGGGGCAGATCCGGCCGCAATTGATGGGCTCCGGCACGATTCTCAGAGAAGTGCTTGGGGCCGCCGATCTGTTGATGGAAGATTTCGGTCTGCCGTCCGATGTGTGGTCCGTGACCAGCTTTAATGAGTTGCGGCGCGATGCCCTGGAGGTTGAGCGCTGGAATCAGTTGCATCCACAAGAACCGGCGAAGAAGAGTTACGTCGAGTCCTGTTTTGCCGAACGAAAAGGGCCCTACATCGCGGCCACCGATTACATGAAGATCGTCCCGGACCAGATTCAACGCTGGGTGCCCGGTCAGTTCGTGTCGTTAGGTACCGATGGCTACGGTCGCAGCGATGGTCGTGCCGCACTTCGCGATCATTTTGAGGTGGACAAGCGATACATTGCCGTCACGGCGCTGAAGGCACTCGCCGATGATGGCGTGCTCGATCAACAGACGGTGGCGCAAGCCATTGAGAAGTACGGGATCGATCCGGAGAAACCGGATCCGGTGAAGCTGTGATGACGAAGCGGAGCAGGTGAGTGGCGGATCATATTGATATCGTAATTCCCGATCTGGGTGATTTCGAAGACGTTGAGGTCATAGAGATTCTGGTCGGAGCGGGCGATTCCGTTTCGAGAGAAGACGGTCTTATCACCCTTGAAACGGACAAGGCATCGATTGATGTGCCTGCACCTGCCAGTGGCAAAATTGTCGAGTTGACGGTCAGTGTGGGCGACAAACTGTCGAGTGGCGATGTCATCGGCAAGATTTTTGTTGAGGTCGGTGACACGCTGCTGGTGACGCCTGCAATTGAAGCAAAGATCGCACAGGGAGATACGACGGTCATGTCGTCACCCGCATCACTGGCGCCTGAGTCGGTTGGAAAACAGACGATATCGGTACCGGATATTGGTGATTTTTCCGATGTTGAGGTCATCGAAGTACATGTATCAGTCGGCGATGAGGTTAATGTTGAGGATCCGCTGCTGACGCTGGAAACAGATAAAGCGGCCATGGACGTTCCAAGCACCGCGAAGGGAACCGTTGAGTCGGTTCTGGTCAAGGTGGGCGACACGGTCTCGGAAGGATCGCCGCTGGTGATCGTTGCTGCCGTGGATGCGCCCGAAACCGCAACGGAAACAAAGCCGCCGGAGAAAACGGTAACGGTTGCAGCCATTGTTCCGGCTGAGAAAGCACCGACATCAATGTCGTCGCAAGCGCAAGGTCTGCCTGCCATCAATGAGGCCGGGTTTTCAAAGGCACATGCAAGTCCGTCGGTGCGCAAACTGGCTCGCGAACTGGGCGTCGACCTGGTGCAGGTGAAAGGTTCGGGTGCGAAAGCCCGTATCCTGCACGACGACGTCAAGGCTTTCGTCAAGAAGGTTATGACCGGCGGCGCTGCGATGCCGGGCGGAGGCATGCCCAAAGTACCCGTCATCGATTTCGCCAAGTTCGGGGCCGTTGATCTGCAGCCGCTAACACGCATTCAGAAGATATCCGGGCCGCGATTACAGGCAAGCTGGCTGAACCTGCCGCATGTCACGCAGCATGACCTTGCAGACATCACGGAGCTTGAAGCCAGGCGCCAGGAGTTGAAGGGGCCGGCCAGAGAGCGTGGCATTAGCCTGACGCCGCTCGCCTTTGTCCTGAAAGCCTGCATCGCTGCCCTTAAAGAGTATCCAAAAGTGAATTCGTCCTTGAGCGAAGACGGTCTGTCGCTGGTTTACAAGCAATATTATCATTTGGGTTTTGCCGCCGAAACTGAAAACGGTTTGATGGTGCCGGTCATACGGGATGCCGATAAGAAAGACGTGTACGAACTCGCGAAAGAACTGGCGGAACTTTCTCTTGCGGCGCGCGAGGGCAAGTTGAAAGCGGACCAGATGCAAGGTGCGAGCTTTACGATTTCGAGCCTGGGCGGCATCGGCGGCACGGCATTCACACCCATCGTGAACGCACCGGAAGTCGCTATTCTTGGTGTGTCACGATCGTCGCTGCAGCCTGTCTGGAATGGCTCGGAATTCAAGCCAAGACTGATGTTGCCACTGTCATTTTCTTATGACCATCGGGTGATTGATGGTGCCTGCGCGGTGCGGTTTACCACTTTCCTCAGCAAGACCCTGTCGAATGTCGATGCCTTGCTGCAGGCGATTCCCTAGTGACTGACAAGACTCACGACTCCACCGTCGTCATGGATCCATCTGAGCGGGATGCGGCCATGTCGGCGGCTGTCACGATTCAGGAAAAGGCTTTGACGCCAGGCCCGGATGCAATTCATAGAGCTGAACTCGTTGTGATCGGTTCGGGACCTGGCGGTTACACGGCGGCGTTCCGTGCCGCCGACCTGGGTTTACAAGTGACGCTCATCGAGCGCTATCCCATGCTGGGCGGAGTTTGCCTGAATGTTGGCTGTATTCCATCCAAAGCGCTCCTGCATGCCGCAAAGGTCATTGATGAAGCCGAAGCGATGGCAGTTCATGGCGTCGTTTTCGGTAAGCCGACCATCGACGCGGTGGCGCTCGGGGAGTGGAAGAATCAAATTGTCGTTCGCCTGACCGGAGGACTTGTACAACTCGCCAAACAGCGAAAAGTCACTGTCTTGCAGGCTACAGCGAAGTTTCATTCCGCCAATCGCCTGGAGCTGGATAACGGCGGTATGGTTGAGTTTCAGCAATGCATTATTGCCGCTGGTTCGCAAAGCGTCCGCATTCCCGGTCTTCCGGATGATCCGCGCATTGTTGATTCGAGCGGTGCGCTGGAACTGTATCCGTTGCCCAAGCGATTGCTGGTCGTCGGCGGCGGCATCATCGGCCTCGAAATGGCCTGTGTTTACAATTCGCTTGGCGTGGAAGTGAGTGTGGTCGAGTTAATGGACTCGCTCATGCCCGGCACGGATCCTGACCTGGTCCGGCCATTCCTGAAAATCATCAAGAAACGCTATGACAGCATCATGCTCGGCACCAAGGTGACCGGCATGCATGCGACAGTCCCGGGCATCGAAGTGAGCTTCGAGGGCAAGAATGCACCGATTGCACAGGTCTATGATCGCGTCCTGATCGCCGTTGGCCGACGCGCGAATGGCGATAAGCTGGCTGCCGATAAAGCCGGTGTATCCGTCGATGAGCGCGGTGTCATCGCCGTCAACAAACAGATGCAAACCAACGTGCCGCACATATTTGCCATCGGCGACCTGGTGCCGGGACCCATGCTGGCTCACAAGGCATCACACGAAGCCAAAGTGGCCGCCGAAGTGGCTGCCGGCGAGAAAAGCGCATTTGACGCCCGGGCGATTCCATCTGTTGCCTACACCGATCCGGAGATCGCATGGGTCGGACTCACCGAGACCGACGCAAAACGCGACGGCATTGAGTATGAGAAAGCGCATTTTCCGTGGGCTGCAAGCGGTCGCGCTTTGTCTCTCGGCCGCGATGAAGGTTTTACCAAGCTGCTGTTCGACAAGGCCAGTGGCAGGGTGCTGGGCGGCGGCATTGTCGGCCCCGGAGCGGGTGATCTGATTGCGGAAGTCGGGCTTGCCATTGAAATGGGTGCTGACGCCACGGACATTGGCCGCACGATCCACCCTCATCCGACGCTTTCCGAAACGATCGCGTTCGCAGCTGAAGCGTTTGAAGGCACGCTGACGGATTTGTACCTGCCGAAGAAGCGGTAGCGCCCTGGATCGTGGTAGCCAAGCGCGATCCGCTGAACTTTGATCGCGCCCCAGGTGACGCTCCTACAGCAGAGCCAATAAGACGGCGGGAGGAGAGCTTTTCAGGCGGACTGTGGGGGATAGAGCTCATCCAGCGGGATTGAGCGGCCATCGGTGCCGACAATCCGACAGTGAAAGCGCCTCAGTTGGCGGGGTTCGCTGACGCCGCAGGAATGCGCGATGATGCCAATTTCCTTGCGCATGTTTTTCGAGTATTGATGCACTCGCTCAGCCTTGTCCGCGACCACCAGCCCACGTTGTAACTGCTTGTTGTGCGTGGTAATGCCGGTTGGGCAGACGTTCTTGTTGCATTGCAGGGCCTGGATGCAACCGAGTGAAAACATGAAGCCGCGGGCTGAATTTATGAAGTCGGCACCGACACACAATGCCCAGGCCGCTTCAGCCGGGGTAATCAATTTCCCGCTTGCAATGACATGGATGCGGTCACCGAGGCCGTGCCGGTCGATCATATCCACGACCAGGGGCAGGCTTTCGCGTAATGGAAGTCCGACGCTGTCCATGAGGCTCATTGGGGCTGCGCCGGTGCCACCGTCGCCTGAATCGACGGTGATGAAATCCGGTGCCGATTCGATGCCGCGCTCGAGAATCAGCGCAAATAATTCGTCGAGCCAGCCGTAGGCACCGATGACGGCTTTGAAGCCAACCGGCAATCCGGTGACATCGCGAATATGATTGATCATGTTGAGCAGGTCTTCGCTTGAATCGACCTCCGGGTGACGGTTCGGGCTGATGGAATCTTCGCCAGCCGGAATACCGCGAATCCTGGCGATTTCCTCGGTTACCTTTGCTCCTGGGAGGATGCCGCCTTTGCCGGGTTTGGCGCCCTGACTCAACTTGATTTCGATCATTTTTACCTGCTCGTGGGCGGCCACTCCTTTTAGTTTTTCGTCGCTGAGACTGCCGTCATCGTTGCGCACGCCATAATTTGCGGTGCCGATTTGAAACACAATATCGGCGCCACCTTCGAGATGGTAGGGGGACAGTCCGCCTTCTCCTGTGTTCATCCAGTTACCGGCCATCGCCGAGCCTTTGGATAATGCAAGCACGGCAGGCTTCGAGATCGCGCCGTAGCTCATTGCAGAAACGTTGAATATGGAATCCGTTACGTAAGGTTGTCGTGCATAAGGGCCGATTTTCAGTGCCGAGGTTTGCGCGATGTCGGTGTCGAGAACGGGGAAGGGACAATTGACGAAAATGACGGTGCCGACAGGTCTGAGATCTCGAGTTGATCCGAATGCGATCGTGTTATCGAGGTTTTTTGCTGCACGGTATACCCAGGAGCGCTGTGCCCGGTTGAAAGGCATTTCTTCCCGGTCCTGAGCGAAGAAATATTGGCGGAAATATTCGCCGAGGTTTTCGAAGAAATATCGAAAGCGACCGACGACCGGGAAATTTCTGCGAATGGCACTTTTTGTCTGCGTCTTGTCGACAACGTACATGACCATGACCGCGAGCAGGCCGATGCCCAGCAATGACACGAGAATTGCTGACATCATTTGCAGAATGCCCCCGGCATTCAGAAGGGAATCGCGCATGTCGCTCTACCTTTGCTCGAAGTGGTGCGGGTGAAGACAGGGCCGCTTGTTGCGACCCTGTCATTATTGCATCAAATGGCCCGATCGTGGTGTCAGGTGTCGTTCCTGGCAAAGCGGGTGGCCATCAAATGATCCAGACTGAGTTTCCCTGCACCGCTGAAGAACAGGGCCAGCAACATTACAGCGTAAGTGATCGCCCACTCCATGCCGCTGTTTGAGACGACAAAGTTGCCGGTCTCTGTCAGCCAATCGTAGTTGCCGTGGTCTTTGAGCAGGTCTTTCGCCTTGTCGAGTCGGTCCATTGCACCCGCAACATTGTCGTTTGCGAAAGGGCTCATCGGATCTGCAATGGCTTGCCAGCCATTTTTCCAGTGCACGCTTAACGCCGCAACGAGCATCGTGACCAACAGCGGAATAGAGAACCAGCGCGTGCCGAGACCGATCAACAATGCGATGGCACCGAGTACTTCGGAACCGACTGCGAGCCATGCCAGCACGGTCGGAAAGGGCAGACCGAGCCCCCAGTCCGGGTTACCGAACCAGGAAATGACATTATCCATGCCATTGAGTTTGTTGGTTCCGGCCACCCAGAAAACAGGTACCAGGTACAGCCTGAGTGCCAGCGGCCCAAGAAAATCGACCGCTTTTGTTGCCTGCATCCATCCCTGCAGGCGTGTAAGAAATTGCATTGTTCTGTCTCCGATTGAGTGAATTGTTTTTGGGCGGGCCGGCTATCGAGCTTGCTTTGGCACGCTGACTTATTGACTGACCTGCGTACCGATAAGAATTTCCGCTGCACGCATTTCGAGCATCGTTTTTGCACCGTGTTCAACGAGTGCAGCCGGGTCGGTATAGGCAATTTCTTCGGCAAGTGCCGCAAGCACATCGCGTCCACTCTTGCTGTCGTTCTCGCCAATGAGTTCCAGCAGCCGTGCAGTGACCGGATTCAATTCCATGAATCCCAGTTCGTCCGCACGATTGCGGTGAATCACCATGAAGGTAGGTTGATCTCCGGCATCATCGGGCTGGTAGGACTCCGAGATGCGGTGCACCGGGAAGCGATAGGTCAGTGGCCAGGCGAGGCGTGATTTCACGGGTATCCCGTCAAGCAAGTCACCCTCGGGATCGACCGTCAGATCGTCATTCGATTCCTCCGAGACAGATAATGCGAGCTCGACCCATTCATAATGAGCGAGTTCCAGGAGGAACGGGAAGTCGTCATCCTGTGCCTCGTATTCGTTTTCCAGGAAGTCCAGAAATTCTTTCGGAATTTCCAGAAAATACGGTGTCTGCGCCTGGTGCATGACCATGAACTGGCGGATGAACGATCGCCATTTCTCGCGGCTGTGCAGCTTCGTCAGCACCGGAAACGTGCTGCTGAGTAGTTTCAGCAGGTTGTTGAAGAACAGCTCGCGGTAAATCGCCATGCGACGGTCTTCGATACCCGCGGGCGCCGGTTTGTTTTCCGGGTCCCGAATGTGCGCGGCAAAAGCGTATTGCTTCTTTTGAAAATCGGGTGTCTCAGCCACGAGCAGCCTCCGCCGGCTGGTCAAGACCAGCGTCTTTCTGCATCGACTTGATGCGGCCGACTTCGGTCAACAGCTCGGCCATCGGCGGAAAGTTGAAGTCGCGTTCGAGCAGTGTCGGTACCGGGCCGAAATGTGCGTAGGCTTCGCCAAGAAGATTCCAGACGGGGTCGATAACCGCATCGCCGTGCGTGTCTATGCGCAGGTCTTCTGCCTCATAATAATGTCCCGCCAAATGAAAATAGCTGAGTCGGTCTGCCGGCATGGCAAGCATGAATTCTCTTGCATCGTATTTGTGGTTGATGCTGTTGACGATAATGTTGTTAATGTCCAGCAGCAGATCGCAGTCCGCTTCCTCAATGACGGCTTTCAGGAAGTCCGCTTCGGTCATCGACGTATCGGACGGGGCGTAATAGGACACATTTTCGATCGCCATGCGTTGTTCCAGGATATCCTGGACTCGCCTGATTCGTGCCGCGACATATTTGACGGCTTCTTCGGTGAAAGGTAGTGGCATGAGGTCATAAAGCTGGCCGTCATCTCCGCAATAACTCAGGTGTTCTGAATAGAAGCCGATGTCATGCTCGCGCATGAAGGCTTTGATATCACGAACCAGCGTTTCGTTGAGCGGTGAAGGTGCTCCGATGCTGAGTGACAAACCGTGTATCAGCACTGGATAGCGTTCGGTGAAGAAACGAAATTTCTTGCCGAGTTTGCCGCCGACATGGATCCAGTTTTCCGGTGCGACTTCCATGAAGTCAACCTCGGTGGGAGGTTCTGTCATCAGCTTGTCAATGAAGCCGCGTCGCAGGCCGAGACCTGCACCGGAGACCGGGTAATTTTTCGTTGCTGTTGCCATGGAAATCAATGCGTTGTGAGTGAGTGGAATCCCCTTATTAGACCACGCACTGCGGCAGATTATTACAGCGTCCCGCGAATCGAGCCGTGTCAGGACAACTGCCGCAGTCTCGCCACGTATTTGGCCTCATCGGGAGCACGATTCTCGCCTTGTGCCTCCCACAGCGTTTCCGCCAGCGCCTCCAGCATGCGGTGTTCAGCGGCATGTGGATCTCCCTGCCTCTGTGACAAGTGCCGATGGATTGCCGCGATACCGGCGGGCCGGTCGGTGCTCACCTGCTCTCGAAGAGCCAGGTGTAAACCCATGTGTAAAAAGGGATTTGTTTGACCTCCTTCGGCGGTAAAAGGCGTCTCTATGTTGCCTTCCGTGACGATCCGCTGGTATTCAGGATGTTCATCGACGACCGCGGCGATTTGCGCTTCCAGCGGCGTCAGGACTTCGTCCGCACAGAACTTTCGCCAGGCATCGGCGTACATCTGACGCAGCTCCGAGCGATCCTCGCCGAATATCATGTGTCGTCCCTTGCGATTGTCTTGTGTCGATATTCGCACAGATCGGCAATCGCACATTGCGGGCATTCGGGTTTGCGGGCTTTGCAAACATAGCGTCCATGCAGGATGAGCCAGTGATGGGCATCCAGCATGAACTCCCGCGGCGTCAGTTTCGTCAGGCCCTTCTCGACTTCGAGTGGCGTCTTTCCCTTCGCCAGGCCGGTGCGGTTCGCAACCCGAAATATGTGCGTGTCCACGGCGATCGTGGGTTCTCCAAAAGCCGTATTCAGTACGACATTGGCTGTTTTACGTCCGACGCCGGGGAGTGCCTCAAGTTCGTCTCGCGTACGCGGAATTTCACCTCCATGTTTGTCCAGCAACAGGCGGCAGGTTTTGATGATATTTTCCGCCTTCGTATTGTAGAGTCCGATGGTTTTGATGTATTTCTTCAGACCGTTGACGCCGAGATCAAGAATGGCCTGCGGTGTATTGGCCATCGGGTAGAGTATTTTGGTCGCCTTGTTGACACCAACATCGGTCGCTTGAGCGGAGAGTATGACGGCGACGAGTAGCTCAAACGGATTGCTGTATCCGAGTTCGGTGGTTGGATGGGGGTCCAGCGCGCGAAGGCGCGCATAGATTGCGGTGCGTTTTTCCCGATTCACAGAATGATTGCATCAACGAGCATGAATACGCTCACCTGGCTTCGGCGCTTTTTTCCGCCGCTGGTCCAGGTAGTTCTTGCCAGCGACGGCGAGTGCCAGGCTGAAAAACGCGCCGGGCGGTAAAATGGCGAGCAGGAAACCGCCATCGACAATGACCAGTCCGGTTTGCGGGTCGCCGCCAAAAAACATATCGAGGTTCGCCATAATCGTGCCTCGTCCGATGAGTTCGCGGAATGCGCCGATCGCGCACAACAGCGCCGCGAAGCCTGCGCCCATGGCGAGACCGTCCAGCATGCTCGCTCCAATCGGATTGCGGGACGCAAAGATCTCGGCGCGAGCAACGATCGCGCAATTGGTGACGATCAGTGGAATAAAAATGCCCAGCGTCCGATCAAGTGCCGGCACGTAGGCTTTGAAAATCAATTCGATGCAGGTCACAAGGCTGGCGATGATCAGCACGTACATGGGAATGCGGATTTCACTGCGAATCCATGTGCGTGTGGCAGAGACGAGTATATTGGAGCAGGTCACCACGAAAAGCGTGGCGATTCCGAGCCCCAGTCCGTTGACGAATGTCGTGGTAACGGCAAGTAATGGACACAGTCCCAGCAGTTGCACAAGCCCCGGGTTATCGTCCCAGAGACCACTGCGAAGTTTTTGCAGAATGGGGCTGTTGTCAGTCATTCAGTGGCTGCATCTTGTGGCGGTGGGATGACGGCGAAAACGCTGTCGCGGTGTTTCTCAAAGTATAGCAAGGTCGCTTTAACGGCCTTGATGACGGCACGCGGTGTGATTGAAGCGCCGGTCAACTGATCGAATACACCGCCATCGCGTTTGATGGACCAGGAATCCCGCGACGGTGATTGCAGGGAAGTCTTGTCCAGTTGCGTCAGCCAGTCAGACTTCGAGGATTCAATCAGGTCGCCAAGTCCCGGTGTTTCCTGATGTTCGAGGATGCGCACACTAGTGATGCTCATTGAAGTATCAATGCCGATCAACAGCTTGATCGGTCCCGAAAATCCGTCCCGAGCGGTGACCACAAACAGTGCCGCGACAGGCTCATCGCCCGCGTAAACGCGATAGACGATTGCAGGTCCGTTCCCCGGCAACGCATGCGGTGGCGGGATGACGAGCGTCGATTCCGACAGGTTATTGGTATACGCTATGCCTGCCAGTAAGGGCGCCAGGCTTTGCTCGAGGTATGCCTGCTCATTGGCGACAATTCTCGCTACGGTAACGCTGTAAGTAAATGCGACCAGGGCCGTGCAGATCGCAGCGAGGGTACCCAGGATGAGTCCGCTGGCCCATACCTTCGGTGCAATTTGTTTGTCCTGTCCGGCCGTCATTGAGATTTCCCCGGAGTCTTCGCATGACCGACAATGTGTGGCTTGGTCAGGTAGTCAATGGCCGGTACGGCCATATTCATTAAAAGAATGGCAAAAGCAACACCGTCCGCATAACTGCCCCAACGGCGTATGGCGTAGATCAGGAAGCCGACACCCAGACCGTAAATCAGGCGGCCCTTGTTGCTCGTTGCAGCAGACACCGGATCCGTCGCAATAAAAAATGCGCAGAGCATGGTGCCGCCACTGAACAGGTAAAACGACGGGCTCGCGTGTATGCTGGGTTCGAGAAAATACGCGATGCCGGAAGGCAACAGCAGGCCGGTGAGAACAGCCAGAGGAATCTGCCAGCGAATGATCTTGCGTATCAATAACCAGGCGCCACCGACTGCCGTGAAATTCCCGATCCACTCCCAACCGCGGCCACCAAAATCACCCATTAACGGGTTCACTCGAATTTCTTCAAAGGTACGCAGGTCTCTTAAGCCTGCCTTGACGGTATCCAGCGGAGTGGCACGACTGATCGCATCGAAACTCAGGTAATCGGGAAAAGTTCCGGTCAGCGTATAACGCGCCGTCTCCAAAAGTGTCAGGTAGTGATAGTCGAGGTCGCCCATGTCGGGAGCCGCCCAAAGATTCAGGTGCAGTGGAAATGCGATCATTACGACAACATATCCCGCCATCGCAGGATTGAAAATATTAAAACCCAGGCCCCCATAAAGGTGCTTGGCGACGACCACGGCAAACAATGCAGCGGTTGCGGTTACCCACCACGGCATGAGTGCAGGCAGTGCGAAAGCAATCAGGGCGGCAGTGACCAGGGCGCTGCAGTCGGCAAGGCCGGCCTCGACAGAGCGGCCGCGGGCACGCAGCATGGCGGCTTCGCCAGCCACGCAAAACAAAGCAGCAACCATAAAATTAAGAATCAATCCCGGGCCGAAGTACCAGACGTACGCGAGAGTTGCCGGGATCAATGCATACAGGACCTCCCGCATGATTGCAGGCACATTGGTCGCCGGTGTCACAAACGGTGCATCGCGTCGCTCGAATTCCATCGACTATTTATCCTCGTCCTGATCGCCGGCCGGCTTTTTCCGGGCACGTGCAACGATTGCCCTGATGGCCTCGGGACCAATCTCCCGCGCCGTTTCTTTTTGTGCCGCCAGTTCCTCATCGCGCTGCTCCTGCTCCAGCAGGACACGCAGATTTCGCGTCTCGAATCGTTGCCGAGCACGTTTTGCGCGCGCTTTCTCGTCGGCGAGTTCCCGCATGCGGCCTTTCGCCATGCGAAAGTCCGAAGTCAGCGCAATATGACTCGGGCAAACGAGGTCACAGCAGCCGCACTCAATGCAATCCGTCAGCCCGAATTCGCGTAATTTCGCTTCATTGTCCGCGCACGAGAACCAATAAAGTTGCTGCGGCAGTAACTGAATAGGGCAGACTTCGGCGCACTCGCCGCAACGTATGCAGGGCTTCGCGTTAGCCTCGCCAATTGCGTCGACCAGCACCAGTACACAGTTGGTCGCTTTGACCAGTGGGACACGATCCGTGGATACAGACTTACCGGTCATCGGGCCACCGATGACCAGTTGATTGGCCTGATCCGTATAGCCGCCCGCGAGTGTAATGATATCGGCAACGGTGGTGCCGAGTCGAACCAGCACGTTAACCGGTTTTACAACACCCTCGCCGGTGACGGTCGTCACACGGCAGATCAGTGGTTCACCGTGCGAGACCCAACGATTGATGGCAGCCGCCGTGGCAACGTTTTGCACGACACAGCCCACATCGGTCGGTAAACCCCCCGTTGGGACTTCCTTGTTGGTGACCAGCTGAACCAGTTGATCCTCGCCACCGGACGGGTAAATGGTCGGCACCTGTTTCAAGACGATGCGTTTGTCATCCATTTCGCCGAGCGCCTCGCCGAGGGCAATCAATGCCTGCGGTTTGTCGCTTTCCACGGCAACCTGACAGTGCGGTAAACCGAGCGCGTGCATCAGAATCTGTGCGCCGCACAATACATCGTGGGCATATTCGCGCATCAGCATGTCGTCGCAGCTGATATAAGGTTCGCACTCGACACCGTTTAGAATCAGGTAATCCAGCGGTGCCGTCACAGCCTGCATCAGCTTCTGTGCGGTGGGGAAGACCGCCCCGCCGAGTCCGACAATGCCGCCTTGCAGAATTTTCTGCAGTAGTGAATCAGGGTCCAGCCGGGTGTAATCGACAATGATTTCCGACGTTTCGATGGCCTGATCCTGCCCGTCACATTCAATGATGATGCACGGAGCCGTATCACCATAGCGGCGCGAGACCGGCCAGGGCTCTATCGCGATAATTTTTCCCGAGGAGGAGGCATGTACCGGAGCTCCCAGGCTGCCATCGGTGTCTGCAATGAGTTGTCCTTTCAGGACATATTCGCCAATACTGACGATTGGCTGAGACGGGTTGCCGACGTGCTGGGTCAATGGCAAAACCAGTTGATCGGGAATGGGTGCTCGCAGAATCTGCCCCGCCGTTGCAACGGATTTTTCCGCAGGCAATCGCAGTCCGCCGTGAAGTTTTCCCAGGTCGTAGGTTGCAGCCGCACTCATCGCACGATCTCCAAACTGATGCAGTCAACCGGGCACGGCGGCAGGCACAACTCGCAACCCGTGCATTCAGAGGCGATGACCGTGTGCATCAAGTGCTGCGCACCGATAATGGCATCCACAGGACAGGCATTGCGACAATGCATGCAGCCAATGCACACTGATTCGTCAATGACGGCAACCGAATTGACCATATCGGTGTTCGCGGCATCCTCAAGCTCCATGACATCGCGGCCCAGCAGCGATGCGAGCCTGCGAATAGTGTCGTCGCCGCCCGGGGGGCAGAGATTGATATTCGCCTTTCCCGCGGCAATGGCCACCGCATAGGGTCGGCAGCCGGGGAAACCGCATTGGCCGCATTGCGTCTGTGGCAGCAATCCATTCACGCGATCAACGAGTTCGTCTGCTTTTGCAGGCAGCCGACTGTTGGCATAACTGAGCAACAAGCCAGCCGTCAATGCAATGGCGGTGATGGTGGCGACCGCTAACCACATGGCGCCGCCGTCATGGTCGTGCCATGCCCGAGAAACCCATGAATGCGAGTGACATCAGACCGGCTGTCATCAATGCGATCGCGGTGCCGCGAAATGCAACGGGCACATCGGCGGCTTCGATTCGTTCCCGTATGGCGGCGAAAAGAATCAGCACCAGGGCGAATCCGGCGGCGGCGCCAAAACCGAAAAACACGGACTGCACCAGGCCTTTCGCCTGTTGGACATTGAGTAACGCAACACCGAGGACCGCACAGTTTG